>CAMBPB010000033.1 GCA_945869465.1 Prosthecobacter debontii | reverse complement strand
GCGATGGCAACAGGAAGATTCCCAGGATCAAGGCGATCAGCACGACCACGAGAACCGCGATCACCACCGATGAAATGGTCGAGTTTCTGCGCTGGGCGTGAAGGCGCTCCAAGGCTTCAGGAGAGAGGTTTGCGTGCAGGCTCATGGCTTTTGGTGACAAAACTTATCCCGGGCTCGTCCGCTTGCCAGTAGAAAATTGGCTTTGCCGGGTGGGAAATGAAGATTGGGGGAAACCGGGAGCCCGCTGAGGGAGCGGCGAAACGTGTTCGCCGTGAGGACGGGTGGACGCGGCAAGGTCCCTCGGGTTGCGCATCGGCTCACCCTGAGGGTGAGGGAAAAACCACCCTGCAAATCGCCACCGGCAGTTGGCCGGTGGACAGTCCCGGAGGCCGTTTTCATGCCGAGTGAGAGGATCAGGCTCCCGTCACCCGTGAGGTGACTCAGCCAATCTTGCTCATCGCATTGGACTCTTTACTGCAAGAGGTGAGAAAGATGAGGCTCTCGCTCAGCTCCCTTCAACTCGATCCGTATGGAGCTGGCACACTCCGTCGTCACCCAGTCTTCATCGCTTCGAGAGTTGGCGAGAAATACGGTTTGCAAGACTGGGGGAATTCAAGGCGTTGGCACGGCGGAAAGACTTATATGATTCCCCCCAGGGTAGAAGTCTTTCCGCCGGCACGTTTGGGGCCGTGGCCCCGCCCGGTTTGCACCTTCCCCCCGGATGGGGCAAACCGGAAAATGAAAAAGCTGTGCGCAGGACGCCCGCCAACACCCGCTGGCAGCCGACCCTCTAGGCCCCGAGGGCCAAAAGTCCCGGCACCCAACGGAACCCCCCCAGATGTTGCGTGACTCCGGGTAACTATGGAAAGCGCCCCCATACAGGCATTTCCCTTGTTATTTGCTAACAAGGGAAATTTTTGTGAAATGAAATGAACCAGATTCATTTGCTGATTAAGAGGAAACCGGTGGAGTGGTGGTGGAGTGAAAATGCCCCATCGCCACGCTCAAAGGGGTTGAGATTCGCCTGTAAGCGCGCTTCTGGAACAGCACCCGCTTGAGGATTTTTTTCGATCCGTGCAACTGTTGCACCATGGGCGGCGTGCGCGCATTCCAAAGAGTAATTTCATCAATCGACATGCCCCAGCCTTTTTCAGCGGTTGAGGAAATTTGGCAGGAGCCTCCGGGAATCGTAATAGTGGTGGAACACTGGCGAGAGGCTGCCTGATACGGGAGGCACCAGCCAGGACCAATCACCGGGAACCGCGCGGCCGGCAAGCTGCTCTGCCGCATGGTGTTCCATGAATTGCCGCGACGCGGCGTGGTGGTCGATGATTGTGACTCCATCGCGGCGAAAGGAATACAATACCGCGGCGCAAAGCTCGATCAGCGCGCGATCAGCCGAGAGGGAATCGTTTCCGCCTGCTGGGTTTTTCATGCGTTTGGTCACCTCGGGGATTACGTTGTAGCGGCCCTTGTCGCTGAGGTTGCGTGCCGCGATTTCCGTTTCCATGTAAAACCCGCTGAATGGCGCGGCGGGATAGCGGACGCCTCCCGTATCAAGAATCATGTTGGACACCACCGGCAGCGCGTACCAGCGCAGCCCGAGCTCCGCAAACCATGGAAAGTTGGGGTGCTCAAGTGGAACTTCCAGCACCGCGTCCGGGGGGAGCTTGAAAAGACGCTTCGCGCCGGTGTGGCACTCGATCACCAGGGGCAACACGTCAAAGGCCGTCCGTTTGACAGGGGGATGCCAGCCAAGACGCAGAACCTCATCGGTCAAGGCCGTCTCGGCCGGATCGCCTAGCACTGTTCCATCCGGATTCCGATAGCCCGCATATGCAATGAGTTGACGGTTCAGAATGCGGGGTCCTGCCTGACCCGAACGCTCCGGCGCGAAGATGGTGATAAGCGGGCGGATTTTTCCTTGGTTGGTGGACCAGCGTAGGTGCTCGACACAGCATTCGAAAAGATCCCCGGCAGTCCGGGCCTCGCGGTGGTCACGCACGGCAAGCGTTTGCCAGAAGTTCCGTCCGATACAGCGCCCGTTGTTGCGCCAAGCCACGCGGCAGGCAAACGCCAGTTCCTCGCCTGTTTGCCGGTAGAATCCCTCTTGTCTGATTTCCGCCGCCACGGCAGCGGCGCGGGCCGGGTCAGGCGGGCGACCGGTTTCTTGTTCGAATAGTCGAAGGAATTCCCACGCCGCCACCTCGGAATCCACTTCCGTGGTATGAGGTTGGCCGGCCATTGCGGTGGTTTCCTGCCCCTGCACGCATTGGCTGTGCGGACAGCTCGCGGTGCCGTAAAAGGGTGGGTTGTGTGCGCTAGGCGACATGGCAAGGTCAGGCCTCGCTTGAATTTCGCATGCCGGACGCGCTGCCTGGGATCGGCCAATCGACAGGCGTGCGTGGCTGGCTTCGTCGCCCCAGCCGGGAGAGGTGTCGAGGGTCATTCAACGGATGGTTCATGGCGAAATCGGCGTGTTTTCAAGCGTATCACCAAGGAAGCTCTACATCCAAGATTGCGGGTTACAGCCTCAAATGTCAGGCGCATTCGTCACCCGTGCAAAAATTGCACCTATTATGCGAATTTGCGACATCCGCGTCTTGTGGGATCTTAATGCAAGAGTTGCGCTACGGGTGGTGCTTCGCTATCGTCCCAATGCTCACTGTCTCATCCTCAAGCGCGCGCATCGTGATCTCCCGGCATGCCATCGCCGAATGCCCCTGGCTGACAAGGGTGTGATTCCTCCGTGGCTCGGCATGGATGGCTCCGGCGCATCCGCGAATCTGGCCGGACGCAACACCTACCATAACTACCCCACGGCCATCTATGCCATCTTCCGCAAGGTGCGGTGGTCCGCCATGAAATCTCATGAATGAAGATATTCCATACCCAGCCCTGGCATGCCGGGATTCAATGGCGGAAATAGACCGGCTTACTCGTGAGAATCTGATGCTGCAGGCCAAGGTGGCCGGATTTCATCTGCTGGAACAGAATCTTCTGGAATCCAAGCAACTTGTGGAAATCGAATCCTGCCGCTTCGAGAGGATGAAGAAGTTCGTGCGTTCTGCCATGCAGCCCATTCCTGTCCGGGACGTCGCGACTTTAATCTGCGAATCCATTGTCGATATCCTCGAGTGTGAAATCGGGGTGTTCTGGTGTTTTCACTGCGGCCGCGGCGTTGATTCGGTATTCACTTCAGGCGATCCTCAACTGGACGAGGATTCTTGGCCGCAACTTAGAAACTTCCTGGATTCATACATGGCCCCAACCGGTTGCACTGGTACACCGGATGGGCAAATCCCGCCCCCGATCCTGGACATCGGCGAATTTCTGGTGCGCAGGGTGAGTAGCGATGTGGGGGAATGCTTGGGGATTATGTTCTCCGCGAACACGAATCGCAACATGGGGCTTTATGGACGCCTCAACGTGGCTGCGGCAAAACCCTTCGCAATGTTTGCGGAACAGGTCGGTGCCGTGATGGAGAGCCGCCGCAGGCGCACCGTGATTTTGGATGAGGCCAAGAAGCTCCGCGTTTCCGAGCAGCGGCTCACTCTGGCGCTGGAAAACTGCAATGTCGGGATTTGGGACTGGAATATGGCCGATTGCACCGTTCATTATTCATCGCAATGGAAAAGGCAACTCGGCTATCAGGATGATGAGGTTTCCAACTCCTTCGAGGAATGGAAAAGTCGGCTGCACCCGGACGATCGCCAGATAGCGATGGATAAGATCGAGCGCTGCTCGCGCAGTCCCGGCTCGAGTTTTGAGCTCACCCTCCGCCTGAAGCATCGGGGGGGTGAATGGCGATGGATTATCAGTAACGGAATCTGTTTTGCTGATCCTGGCGGCAGACCAACCCAGATGATAGGAACGCACATCGACATCACCTCGATTAAGGAAATCGAGAACAGGCTGCGGCTCGCAGAAGCGAAACAGCGCAGGGCAAAGGAGCATGCGATTCGTGCAAACCTTGCGAAAAGCGATTTTCTGGCGAAGATCAGCCATGATATGCGGACTCCCCTCAACGGGGTGCTCAGTGTCTTTCAAATGCTTCAGGCCTGCAAACTTTCCAGCAAGGTCCGCAAGCTGGTGGAGATGGGGAATATTTCAGGAAAATGGATGCTCGGCATCATAGGCGATAGCCTCGATCTGGTGCAAATCGAGGCCGGTCGTATAAATCTGGACCTTCGGGAGTTCAATTTGCTTCCAGTCCTTGAGGTGCTTAAAGAGTCCTGCGCTTACACCGCCGCGCGAAAAAAGATTGAAATTCGGTGGAAACAGCAAAGTGGCCTTCCGAACCACTGTTTAGGAGACCGGTCGCGAATCAAGCAGGTGGTTGCCAATCTGATCGATAATGCGATCAAGTTCACACCCGAAGGCGGGCGGGTGGCCGTGATCGTCAGCGGAATTCCCTCAAGCGAAGGCAGCAACAGCCTGATCCGCTTCAGAGTCATTGACACCGGCCCGGGTCTTTCTAGCGAGAACATCACCCAAATCTTCGAACCGTTCTTCCAGTTAAGCCGCCGGTCGCCCAATCATGTTCAAGGCATGGGGCTGGGTCTCGCGATCGTGCGAGAACTGGTCGAACTGATGGGCGGCACGATCAAGGTTGCCAGCAGGATCGGACGGGGTAGCGTCTTCTCGGTGACGCTCCCGCTCGGTTCCGCCCGCGATGCCGCCCTGCCCGCCCCCCCTGAAGCCATGCCCTGGAAGAGGAAATTCACCGGCAAGGTTCTCTTTGCGGAGGACGACCCAATCTCGCGCGAACTCGGAGTGATGGTTCTCGAAAAACTTGGACTCGAGGTGACGGCGGTGGTGGATGGGGTGGAGGCGCTCGCAAAATTCGGGGAACAGCGCTTCGACCTGGCAATTCTCGACTGTTGGATGCCCCGCCTGGGCGGCATCGAAGTCGCCTCGCACATACGGGCAAGCGAGCTGGGAGGCCCGGCCACGCCGATTCTGGGTTTCACCGCGAACGCAGAAGTCACGAACGTGGACGCATGTATTGCAGCCGGTATGAATGCCTGCATCTTCAAACCGGTGATCGTTGAAAATCTCGAGGAAATGTTGGCCCGGTTCCTGCCAGAGTGCCTGCCGAATCCCGAACCTTCGAAAGAAGCCCATTTTTTGGCGCGCGACCCAACGTGAAATTTGCACAAAATTCAATCGGTTTTTTATGAATTCCACCGCGCATTTCAAATTTAAGGATTGCATCAAACCCATGGAGGCCTATTTTTTGGACTGCGGTATGCTTAAGCTATTATGAAGAACGTGAGTCGTAAAGTTCCAAAGATTACGGTGATGGTCGTGGAGGATGACGAGGAGACACTCCAAATCCTCACGCTTGGCTGCCTCAGTCAGGGGTATGTCGTGATTCCTTGTGCCTCGGGAAAAGAAGCGCTTGGCAAGCTCTCGAGGTCAGTGGCGGTGATCATCCTTGATCTGGGACTGCCGGACATGGACGGGCTCCGCCTTCTTCGGGAGATTCTGCGAGAAGCGCCATGGCTTCCCTGCCTCATTCTCACGGCCAATGATTCCGCGAGAAGCGCAGTGGATTGCATCAAGGCCGGCGCGAGGGATTACTTTACGAAGCCTGTGGATCTGGAGCAATTGTTCGAGGTGGTGAGCACTGTCACCAGTGACATTGCACCGGGTTTTCCGCAGGCCGCCGCGCGTCCTCACACCCCCCCTGTTTCGAGCCATTGGAAGTCCGAGGCCGGGCGGGAATGCGACGCGCTTGCGCTCACCGCCGCAGCGACAAGCGCCCCCCTGTTAATCAGTGGGGAAGACGGAACGGGCCGCATGACAACGGCGCGGATGGTCCACTCCGCCAGCGCGCACCATGATGGCCCGCTGCAGATTTTTAATGCCTCCGATCCGCAGTATTTCAGTCTCGATACGGCACTTTTCGGTAGGGCTGGAGGCGGCGAGGAAGGGCCTCCGAGCCGCGGCCTATTTCATAAGTGCGGACAGGGGACGTTGGTGATCAAGGATGTGGAAAAACTACCCCTCCCGCTTCAATCCAAACTGCAAAAAGCCTTGGTCAGCGGCCGGTATCAGGAGCAGGGATCGAACACATTCATTCGTTTGAACTGCCGCATCATCTGCATCACATCCATGAATCCTAAGGAGGAGACGGCCAGCGGGCGGCTTTCAAGAAATCTCTGGTTTGCCCTCCGGAACATGCACATCCGGCAGCCTTCGCTGAAAAGCCGGATCGAGGATCTACCCTTATTCTGCGCCAGGTTCCTTACCGAATTCTGTGTCGCCAACCATGCTCCGCGCCCCGAAATTCCGTCCTCCACCATGGAACTCCTGCTGCACCATCATTGGCCGGGAAACCTCGACGAACTCAGGTATTGCATCGAGACCGCCTGCCGGAGCAGCAAGGGCCCGATAATCACCGCTTCTAACTTTCCCCAGCATCTCTGGGATTCCGCCTCGCATGTGGAGGATACTCGGCAACCCGTGGTCGGCAGTGCCCGCATCGAAGAGGTTGAGCGCGCTTCATTGGTTGCCGCACTTTCCCTCTGCGGGGGAAATAGACGGCTTGTCGCCCAGCGCCTCGGAGTGAGTCTAAGAACTATCTACTACATGCTCCACCGCCACCAGATTTCTCCGCCGAAATCCCGCCAGCCAAAAGCGCCACCTTGCTCTCATGAATGATTGGCAGATGCGGGAATTTCTGAACTATTTCCAGATTGAGTCAACGGCGAGGTTTCTCGGTGAAAGTTACTATCTCGCCGTTGATCGTTTCGCGGCGGGTTTGCCGGATCGAATCGCGGGTATCCAAGCCCTCATGGACCAATCCGAAAGTATCGCTGAGCAAGCGGAGACGGATCGCCTGAAAGCAGCGATCCATCGCCTGAAAGGTTCTGCCATGACCTGCGGCTTCGCGAGCCTCGGGGATCTGCTAAATGCCTTCCAATACCCAGGAACCAATGATTTCGAGCGACTGGACGCCTGTGCCAGGGAATCCATCGCCGAATGGCGGTCATTTCGAACCGGGATTCCCACCTGAAACCGCGTGAAGGTGAGATTGTCGCGGAGGTTGCGACGGGGCCGGGCCACTTGAGTTCGGTTGGGACTCAAAGCGCATCGGAACATCCCGCCCCGTCAGGCGGGTGCAGTTGTTGCACTTCAATTGTTCTTTTCAACTTCGACCAGGTTGCACCACTCCGGCAGGTCGGCTAGCCTACTTTACGGGAAAATTCAGCCTTTTCGTCAAGATTTCGCTCTCGAATCAATAATCAAAAACCGATGTTCAATTCTCTTGGAAAACGCCGCGAGCGCTTTTGGCGCGAATTACGGGCGGTCGCTGCGAGGCCGGAGCCTGAGGTGGCATCCTTTGTGAAAAGTGCCGGAGATGACGCCGCAGTAGGAGGCGGAGGCAATGCGTCCCCAAAGCCTGTCAGTTCTGACCCGTCTTCTGGATTCCATTACGCGATCGCGCCATCCAGCTTGGTCAAACCATTTAGGATTGCGGTTACCATTCTCGGTCACGACATATCACGCAATCTTCCATCCGGCCATCCGATGGCGCTGGAACTGACGGAATTGATCCTTGCCGGACTTGCCTTGCGGCACGGCTGTTCCATGCTTCAGATCGCCACGTTTCTGCCGGGCATGAGTTCCGCAAAATTCCGGGTCCGGCTTACCAAGGCTCTGTCAGATACGGATACGAGCGTGTGGTATTTTCAGATCCTCGAGGAATTCAGCGAGCGATTCAAAGATCTCAGGGACCGGCATGGGAATCGTCCCGCGGACACGTTTGGAAATGGTCATCAGGATGAGTCCCGGGCTGCAGGAATGGCGTGTCTACGGCCCCTTCCGATGATGCCTGTTTACAAGGATGGATGATTCCCATTATTTTACCAATGAAGCGACGGAGAAAGAAAAATGAGGGTGTCGTGCTCCGTGTCCTGAATGCTCCGGTGGAGGAGGCGAAGATCGATTTTGTCATCGGCGCCATGGGTGATGTGCTTAAACACACTGAGCCCCGATCCCGCTATCACCTTGAAGACGTTTTCGACAATTTGGAAGATTCCGCCCGGGTGGGTTTAATCCACAATATAGACCACGACACCCTCAATTTTGGAGCCGTGGCGTGGGTTCCTATTGATGTGTCCGCCTCCAACAATATGCCTCTGAAGATATCGGCTCATCGGCGAGATCCAATGGCATGGTGGAGGCTCACCGATCTCTTCGCGCTCTGTGGCCCCATAATGACGGTTTTTCTTGTCATGCAGGTGCTCTCCAGCGTGGCGACGACCTGGTTCGTGATGGGTTTTGCTGATGTGGACCATCGTTTACTGGTTGGCATGCTGATTCTCGCCAATCTTGTCATCGATGCGGTGATCCTCGCTTACCATAGGGGGCGGCACTACAAAGAGCTCGCACGCCCCGTCTTCTTGACGGCTTTAGTTACCATCCTGCCTGGTTCTCTCTTGATGTTATGGATCCACACCAAGGGGTTGTTTTAGGAAAACAATTGCAAAATACTCGCTTGTGCTTCTACATTGCACTTGCGCCAAATCTCTGGTAAAAATCCGGGAAATTGGAGTCAGGGTGAATGAGAGTGGCTGTGAGGCGAGCCCACCAGGACTTGCGGCGGGTCTGGGGGCACAATGGGCGCCCTTGCCGCCGTGCTCGGCGTGATTGGCGTGATTGGCGTGATTGGCGTGATTGGCGTGGCCTTGCTGCTGCGCCGTCGGCGGATTTGGAAAAACTGCAAAACATGACTTGATTCCCGTGAGTTCGGGGTTAAAACGCCGACCCCTCATGTCGGACCCGTCACGCACGCTCAAAGTCGCCATTCCCAAAGGCAGTCTTCAGGAGCCCACCATCGAGCTTCTCGCCAAGGCTGGCTACGAAATTTATGTTTCGTCGCGTGGGCTGCGTCCGAGTTCGAACGACCCGGAACTCGATCTGTTCCTGATCCGCGCTCAGGAAATCGGCCGCTACCTCGGCCAAGGGTTCATCGACTGCGGCATCACCGGATACGACTGGGCCTACGAGAACGAGGTGGACCTGATCGATTTGGCGGAGCTGCCGTATTCGCGTGCCACCACCCGTCCAACCCGCTGGGTTCTGGTGGTGCCCGAAGACTCGCCAATCCGGAAACCCGAAGATCTCGAAGGCAAACGCATCGCCACCGAAGGAGTGGGCATCACCCGCCGCTACCTCGCCGAACGGGGAATCAACGCCGAAGTCGAGTTTTCCTGGGGTGCCACCGAAGTCAAGGTGCCGGATCTTGTGGATGCCATCGTGGATGTCACCGAGACCGGTTCTTCCATCAAGGCAAACCGCCTGCGCATCGTGGACACACTGCTGACTTCGTTTCCCCACTTTTACGCGAATCCCGCCGCCGCCGAGGATCCTTGGAAGAAGGAGAAAATGGATCGCATCGCCCTGTTGCTGAAAGCCGCGCTGGGTGCCCGTGGGAAAGTCGGCCTGAAGATGAATCTCCCCGCCGCACGCCTTCCCGACCTACTCAAGGAACTGCCGTCGCTGCGCCGTCCCACCATTTCCAACCTGTCCGAAGAAGGTTGGGTTGCGGTGGAGACAGTGATTGACGAAATCGTCGTCAGGGACATCATCCCCGCTCTGAAGCGCCTGGGGGCCGAGGGGATCATCGAGTATCCGCTCAACAAAATCGTCCCCTGAACTTTTCACCGCAAACTAACCGAACGTAACCGCCATGGGCTCCATCAAGAAACGCCGTAAGACCAAGATCAATAAACACAAGCGCAAGAAGCGCATGAAGCAGAACCGCCACAAGAAGCGTCTCCGCTACAAGTCCTGATCCTCTGGAGGGATCGTCGCATTTTAGCGCCAGAGGCTCGTAACCCGGGTCTCTGGCTTTTTTCGTGCGGATTGGATGAGTCTTCAGGTCGTTGTCAATTTCAAGGTCATCGACGAGTCCGCCGACTGGATCGTCGTGGACAAACCCGCGCCGTTGATCGTGCATCCGGCCAACCGCAAGCCGGAACCCACGCTGTTGGGCGGGATCGGGCAATTGCTGGCGTATGAGATCGCAAACGGCGCCTGTCCGGCCATCGTCAACCGGCTTGACCGGGATACCAGCGGCTTGGTGCTGGTGGCCAAACACACGGCGGCGGCCCGTGAATTGGGAATGATTTTCGAGCGGCGCGAGGCGGTGAAGGAATATGTGGCGATCGTGATCGGGTGGCCGCAGGAGGAGGCATGGGAATGCGGCGAGGCGATTCTCCGTGCCGGCGAGATCGGACCTTCGGCCATTTGGGTGCGGCAGATCGTCCATCCGGCCGGTAAGGAGTGTCTCACCCGCTTCCGGGTGGAACGGCGCTTTGAACGCGGGGAGGGGAGGTTTGCCTTGATCCGGTGTTTTCCGGAAACCGGGCGGATGCACCAGATCCGCGTCCACCTGGCTCACCGTGGCCATCCAATTGTGGGCGATAAACTCTATTCGGGCGACGGCTCGGAATACCTCGAATGGATGGCCGCGGGCTGGACTCCGGGTTTGCGGGAACGCTTGCTGCTGCCCCGGCAGGCGCTTCACGCCGCCCGCCTCGGCATCCCATGGAACGGGTGCAGGATCGACTGGGAGGCGGATTTGGCTGCCGATTTACTGGATTTCACCGAGGGCCGAGTCATCGGCGAAACTCCCGGTGTTGTCATCTGGAGCCGCCATGCCTAGGCTGCTGCATGGTTGAACTTGCTGAGGTGGTGGCGTTTTTGGAGCGGGAACTGAACGATCCCGCAATTCCCGACTATCCGGGCGCAATGAACGGCCTGCAACTCGCCAATGAAGGCGGAATCGAGCGGATCGTCGCCGCGGTGGACGCCTCGCTTGCCGTTATCGAAGCCGCAGCCACTGGCGGACCGGCGTTGCTCGTGGTGCATCACGGAATGTTCTGGCAGGGAGTCCAACCGGTGACGGGCGCTTTCCATCGCAAACTGAAAACCGCGATGGATGCAGGGTTGGCGATATACTCGAGTCACCTGCCCTTGGATGTTCATCCGGAGTGGGGCAACAATATCTTGTTAGCAAACGCCATCGGACTCACCGATCCAGTGCCGTTTTTGGAGCAAAAGGGGGTGTTTCTCGGACTCCGTGGGACGTGGCAAGGAACCCGGGAGAAACTCGCGGAAAACCTCCGGCAAGCCGTTGGCGGACCGGTCCACTTGTGTCCCGGTGGACCGGCAAGCCCAACCTCCGTGGGGCTCGTCACCGGCGGGGCGGGCAGCGAGGTGGCGAAAGTCGCCGCTGCGGGGGTCGATACCTTTGTCACCGGGGAAGGGCCCCACTGGAGTTATCCACTCGCCGAGGAGCTGGGGATCAACGTTTTCTATGGCGGGCACTATGCGACGGAAACCTTTGGCGTGCGGGCCCTTGCCCAGGCCTTGGGCCGGCGCTTCAAGCTTCCCTGGGAGTTTGTCGATCGGCCTACCGGATTGTAGTGGTGTCGTCGTCATGACGGGAGTGTCGCGACTCCGGTTGACGGGTTGCGGGTGGGTGATGCCCTGTCCCCGGTTTGCGGGTCGTTCTTTGCGCTTTTCTCCCGCAGCTTCCCGTTTTAGTCTGCCGGGGTGTTTCAGATTGTTTTCAACGAAATCAGCGCGGCGGAGCTTTCGAAGCTCGGGACCCTGGAGCAGCTTGAATTGCTTGAGGAATTCAAGGTTGGCAAGGAGCAGCTCGATCATTTGAGCGGCGAGCGGTTTGGAAAAATCGAACGGGACGGGCGGGTTCTTTACCGTTTCCGGGCGAAGGATTACCGCTTTTATTTCGAAGTGAAGGAGGGATCGGTGGTTGTCCACCGGGTTTTGCACAAAGGCACGTTTTCGGATTTCATGTTTCGATCAAAGCTGCCGCTGGCGGAGGATGAGGCACTTGCGAGGTCGAAGCATTTCTGGAAACTGATCGACGAGGGTCGGAACGCGCGGCGATTGTGAATTTGCGGGCAATTTTGGGAATTTTGGCTTTTGACGCGGGCGGATTTGCCGCACAATGCGATGGATGAGCAAGTGGATGATGTATTTGGCGCTGGCGCTGTTTGTGGGCGGAAGCTGGTTCCTGTATTTCAATACGGGCGGTGAAATCAGAACGCAGACCGAATTGATCGAGCAGGAGCGGGTCAAGGGGGATCCGGATGACAAGGTGGGAAAGATGTCGTCACAACTTCTCGGTCTTGAGGGCCAGAAAACCTTCGTTGGCATTCTGCTGGCGTTTCTGAGCGCCGGGCTGGTCGGGATTTTCTTTGTGTTGGAAGTGCTGCCTGCCTTCGCCCACCGCGTGACTCATGCGGTGTATGACAGCGCCGAGATGATGGAGCACGATGTCATGCACGATGCCCGCTCGCTGCTGGCGCAGGGCGAATACAACAGAGCAATCGAGGCGTTTCGCCAAGCGGCGGCGGCCGCTCCCCTGAACCGACTGCCATGGGTAGAAATCGCGAAGGTTTACAAAACGAATTTGGGCGACCCGGCATCGGCGATTCAAACCATCCGTGACGCCTTGGAGAGCCAGGAGTGGGAGGTCAGCGATGCCGCGTATTTCCTATTCCGTCTCGCGGAGTTGTATAACGAGGTTGATGGAAACCGGACCACTGCGGGGGCGATCATGGAGCAGGTCATTCAGCAGTTTCCAGGGACGCGCCACTCGGCCAACGCCACCCACAGGCTTCACGATTGGAAGCTGGAGGAAGAAGCGGCGGCTCTGGCAGCGGCAGAGCAGGCGTATTTGGACAAGATGGGCGAGAACCCGGAGCAAGCGCGATACGAGCCTCAGCCTGGGGAGGGAAATGTGCCCGACAGGCACGCATGAGCTGGAGCGAAGCACCGCGGGGCGGGAAACCGACTCCGGGCTGCGCGGCTGGCTGAAGAACTTTTGCGGGCGGCATCCGATGTTTGCCGCCGCAGTGGTGGCGGCGGTCTGCGTGGCGATGGCGGATCTTCATCTTGGATGGGGCTTGTTGGCGGGAGTCGGGCTGGGGGTGGCGGGGGCATTTTCCGCAGGCTGGCGGCGCGGACTGGTGTGGCTGGTTTGCGGGTGGATTTCCGCAGGGGGGTTTAGCTGGAGGGAGGCATCCCGTCGGATCGCGGAACGCGAATGGTCGGCGGCGCCAGGTGGATGGGTGCGGGCGCGAGTGCTCAAGGACGCCCGCGGCGGCGGCCGCTTCTGGAGCGCCCCGGCAAGCTTGCTGGATGGAGAACAAGCGGGCGTGAAAGTCTGGTGGGAGGGGCAGGGAGAAATGCCGGTGGCTGGAGCAATCGTGGCCGCCCGCGGAAGTTTTGGCGCGCTGCCTGAGGCACGCAATCCGGGTGAGTTTGATCGCGCCGCATGGCTCAGAAGGCAGGGCATAGCGGCCGTGTTTCAGGCCGGACGAGTGGAGGGACGCCTGGAAACCGGGCGGTGGGCGCGGCGAGGTGCGAAGATCCGCCATGGTTTCCGGGATGCGGTGACGGCCGGGTTGGAGGATGACTCCCAGGAAGCCAATGTCATCCGGGCGGTGGTCATCGGCGAGCAACCGCCGGACGCGGAGGCCTTGATCGCGGCATTCCGCAACAGCGGGACCTTGCATGTGTTCTCGGTGAGCGGCCTGCATGTGGCGATGGTGGGGAGCATCGGATGGGTATTTCTGAGTGGCTTGGGCGTGCCGCGGAAATGGGCGGTTCCGGCCTTGCTGCCGCTGATTTTCGGCTACTCGTGGATCACTGGCAACAGCGCTCCGGCAGTGCGTTCGGCGTGGATGGCGGCGGTGTTCCTGGGGGCGTTTGTGTTTCGCCGGCGGCCTGATTTGCTCAACGCGCTCGGGGCGGTTCTGCTAGCGGCAATGTTGTGGGACGGCGGGTTGTTGTTCCAACCGGGCGTGCAACTTTCCTACGGCGTGGTGGCGGCCATTGCCGTGGGCGCGGCCTGGGCATTGCGGATCTTCAAATGGATGGCCGTGCCGGAACTCTATCTGCCGACGCAACTGACCAACCGCTGGCAGAAATCCTGGCTAGGCATCCGGAGGAAAACCGCCCAATCCCTAGGAGTTTCGGTGGCCGCGGGGGTGGGATCGGCTCCACTAACGGCGTATCATTTCGGTTTGGTGACGCCGATCTCGGTGCTGGCCGGGCTGGTTCTGGTGCCGCTGGTGTTTGTGTTGTTAGTCGCGTCCCTGGTGTCGGTGGCGGTGTTTCCAGTGGCCCCGCCGGTGGCGCGTTTGGTGAACCGGTTGAATGGCCACGTCGCAAATGGCTGCGTGCTCGCGGCCGAGGGGTTTTCCGCAATTCCGGGCGGGCATTTCCAAGTGTGGCGGGAACGTCGCCCGACGCTGCTGGTTTACGATCTTCCTCACGGCGCGGGGGCGGCGTGTTTTTCCGGCGGCGCGGGGGCGGCGGTGCTGATGGATTGCGGCGACGCGCAAGGTTTCAAGCGGCGGGTGCTGCCATCGCTCCGGAAACTTGGGATCGAACCGGATTCGGTGGTGTTGAGTCATCCGGATGGCGGCCATCTCGGCGGCGGGGCTGCGGTCTGGCAGGCCTTGCCCCTCCGCCAGGCGCTGATGCCCGTGGAACTCTCGCGCAGCCCGACCTATCGAACATGGATGGAACTGGGTCCTGCAGCCGGAATCCAGATGCGTCAGGTGGCGGCGTTCGCAGCGATCGCATTTCCGGATGGCGCGTCGCTGGAAACCCTGCATGTGCCCGATCCGCTGGCCGTGAACCTGATCGCCGACGAACGCGTCGCGGTTTTCCGGCTGCATTGGCGCGGATGGAAATTGCTCTTTACCAGCGATGCCGGCATGGGAACCGAGCGGAAGTTGTTGGATGCCGGCACGGACCTATCAGCCGATGTCATCATCGCCGGCCGTCATCGCGGCGATCTCTCGCTCTCCGATCCGTTTTTGGATGCCGTCGGCCCGCAGGCGATCATCGCCTCCAACGCGCCGTTTCCCATCGAGGAACGACTGGCACCCGACACCGTGGATTACTGGAAATCCCGTGGCATCCACGCAATCGACCAAGGCGAGGCTGGTGGCGTGACGGTTAGGGTGGACGATGCGGGAAACCTGCGGATCGAGGGTTTCCTGAGCGCCGCGCCGGTGGTGCTCAAGCGGAGGTAAATCGTTCATCGAGGAGAGAGCATCCTTCCGGCTTGCCTGCCTTCCTCATTTACCTCTTTTAAGACCGGGTCCTGACTGTGATGCGTTTGTAGAATCTCATTGGGGTTTCCCGAACACAATCCGCACCGGCCCCATCAACCCGGACGGCGGCAAATCGGTTTCGTTCATTTCCTGCCGCGAGGAGCCGCCCTCCGGATAGATATCCGAATTGGCCTTGCCGAGACGCGCTTGCAGATCCACTGGAACTTCGGTGGGTTCCTTGAGTCCGCTGACATAATGGATGAGCGCGTTCGTCACCGACACCACCAGCCGGTTGTTCCCCGGACGGAGGGTTTTGGAAACATCGAGGCGATAGGGAACCATCCACGCCACGCCCGCCGCCCGGCCATTCAACGCGACTTCCGCTAGATTCCCGACCTGCCCCAGATCGAGCCACACGGGAATGTCTTCCGCCAGCCGCTCCGCCGGCACGTCAAACTCGATCTCGTAGCGACTGGTGCCCGAGAAATGGCGCGTCCGCGGGGAATTCGTCAAGCTCTCCAACCGATCACAGGTGGTTTCAAGCGTTTCAAAGGCGTGCCCCTCGAGTTTCATCCTCCACGTGCCGGCCACAACCAACGGTTCCGGAACAGGCTTGGAAGCCGGTGCCGGCTTGACGGCCTGCGGCGGCGGAAGGCCCGGCTTGAAGACGAAAAATGCGGACTCCCATGGTTCGAGTTCCAACGCTAGGGTCGTTCCTTTCGCGGCCGTGCGGAACTCTCTAACATCCGACACCCCGCCCGTCAGCGCGTCCCACCGTTGCGGGGTCGCGCCGGTGACACGGAAGGTGACCTCCGTGGCGATGCGCTGCGGCTGGAGGTTGCTGACAAAATAGACTTCCACGCCATTCACCCGCTTGTGGATGAATGTCAGTCCGTCACTCTGCGCCCCGCCGGCCAAGGAAAAGTCAGGCGGTGTCAGGGTTCCCAGCACGGCAAGCAGGCGGCGCTGCGCGTCATTGAGCGGAGGCGTCGCGGTGATCGGTTGCCGCCCGGGATTGAAGGGTTTGCGCTCGATCTTGTATTCGGGCAGGAAAATCCCGCCGGCGTGGCGTGACGGATTGAACAGGCGGTCCGTGATCCGCTTCAATTCCCCGTCGTTTTCCTGATGGTTTTTCAAACCCGCGGCGGTCACCGGCATTTCGTCGAGCGCCACCACGGTGCCGCCTGCCTCGGCGAAATCGCGGATCGCGCGCATCGTTTCAATGGGCAGCACCGTCGCCCGGGGCAACACCAACATCCGATAGAAATGGCCGTTGATTTCGAGATTGCCGTCGCGAAATTTCGCGTGATGCTGCAGTAGGTCGTCGTTGACGATGTCGAAGTCATAACCATTGGCAACGAGTGTCTTGGCCAGATTTCCGTATGGCATCACGCGGCGGGTGCTGCCCCAAACCGCGCGCTCGCTCCACGCCGTCGCCTGCGGTGAATAGATGAGCACGTCAGCCACCAGTCGGCCCTGGCGCAACACGGAACAACAACGTGCCACATACTCCGCCACATGATGATAGTGTTTCCACCAAGTGTTCCAGTGATCGATGCGGTTGGCCCACGGAAAATCGCGGCTGGGTGCGACCTGCGCCTCGGGCGATCCGAAATACCCGTGATTGTAAAACTGCGTGATGCCGTCTCGCAGAAACGCGTCGGTCGCGATTTTGATGTCCTGTAGATTGGTCCGATAGCGCAGGGGATGGATGAAGGTGTAGGCCTCGGCGGAAACAATCCCGCGCCCGTAGAACCGCGCGCCGGATGCGGTCGCCTTGCGCGGATCCGCCACCGGCTCGAAGCGGGCGGTGGTCACTTCCGTCTCGGGCCGGGCGGTCGCTCCCGCGCCTTGAACGAGCTCCTCGGTGAAGCGGTAGTGAGGCTGGATGCGGGCTTCGACCTGGTTCGCATCGCACCATTCGTTGAAGGGCTTGAAGAAGGTATCGAGTCCCTGGTGGTTCAGATAGTCGCCAAGGTCGTAACGAATGCGCGGAGTTAGCGGCCCGACATCGAACCAGAGCGCCGGCAGATACTTCGTTAGATCATAGCCGGTGTGTTTGCCAAAACCCTCCAGCGTGTCGGTGCTCCACAGCAAGGCGTTGGACAATGGCCAGAACTCGAAACTGTCACAAAAAAACGAATCGACGGTCCGGCCGAACTCCTCGCCGACCGTCTTCTTGATCACTCCGCCGAGATGTTCGCAATAACGTTGGACCGCACCCTGGTTCATGTGATCGATCACCATCGCAGGCGGATGGAAACTCTGTGCCGAGCATTCCTGCTCGGTGTATTCTAACCAGAAGACCATCAACTTCCACTGCCCGGCCGGCACCTCCCATTCGAGGGTGCGATCCGATGATTTGAGAACGGTAAGGGATGATTCGTCCAACTGGTTGTTGCCCGTGATGCGGCCGGCGACCACGGCGACCACGGTTCCGGGATCACGCGGCCCTTGCGCTTTTTTGTCGCGAAACCCCTTGAGATCGGGCAGCGGAAGCGCGCCGCTGAACCGGGATCCACCCGCCAGGTCAGTGGCGGCCATACACAGCACCTTGCTCTGATCCTCCTTGGCGACCCATGATCCCCCAAACCCCCAGCCGGGGCCGAAGGTGACCGCCACTTCCATGTCCAGCCGCTTCGCCTCGGCGACCGCATGTTTCACCAATCCCAGAAACTCCGGCGTTAGGTACTCGACGTTGCCCTTCTCATACATCTTCCACAAGCTCATGATCTCGACACCGCCGATCCCCTGTCCGGCCATTCCTTCAAGTTGTGCGGTGATGTCGGCTTTGCTCAGCGCGTTGCCCGGCCACCACCAGCGGGTGTGGGGTTTGCAACTTCGTGCCGGCTTGTCCCATCCGGACTTCAGCGCGATGAGCGTGTCCCCGGCACTTGTTACCGGCTCCGCATCCGCCACGGTGCCACCACCCATGAGCAACACCATCGCGTGCGCCGCTGCGATCCATTTTCTGATTTTCATTTCGCCTTTCTTTGCTCCCTTGCGCGGCGGATGGCGCGTCAACCTGAGACCGTCCATGTTGCACGGGTAATCGAATGTTTCCCGGCGCGCGTCCTGAACGCCGCCACTCCGGCAGGCTCCGACCACGAACTTCGTGTCCCAAATCCATTGGCCGCTGTATCCTCCGCCTGGCGCGATCCGACGATGCTCCAGGACACCCTTCGGCGGAAACACCTTGCCCAGGATACCGTTCTGATCGACAGCGCCGGCCAGCTTGAGAACCGCGGGATCCGGCGCATCAAACCGGCCGGCGGGAAGTTCTTGAGCCTGCGCCGCGAGCAGGCGGTAAGGCGATGACGGCCAAAGTGCGGCGAACCCTCCTGTGGCAGTTCCGAGAAATACGCGTCGTTTCATCCGGGAGTGGTGTTAGGTGTCATAAGCGATGCAGCGTCCGCATGGAAACCTTCACCGTCTCCAGATCGCCGACAATGACAAACATACGAAACGAATACTCACCCGGCGTGATGCCTCTATCGTCGGTCAGGCGGAAAACGCAGTTCCATTTCACGACCTTTTCCGGAACAAACCGCCAGCGCCCGAAGGTGGGGCCAGTGATTCGGGCCATCGGTTGTTGAGGCGCGTAGATTCCCATGGCATGCGAACCGCCCGCCATGCTGAGAACGACCGGATGCGGCACCTCGCCCGGACCATCGGAGAGCGGCTCCAGTTCGCCGGTTTTTGGATCGAACTGGTGGAATTTTTCGAACTCGGGCGGCATGTAGCCGGTGAGCGCCTCGAAGACCGCGTGGGTGTGGCGCTCGCCGATTGGCAGGCTGAACGTCACGTCGTAACTGATGACATGAGGCAGGTTCTGGTAGCCGATGCGGACCCTCTTTACCAGCAGGTGGTCTGATAGAACCGTCGTGTTTTTCGCGAGGTTCGGCCCGGATTTTTCGCCGGGGGCCAGCCAGAATGCCATTTGAGACGTGGTCTGGAGCGCATTCGGCCCGACCCGGCGGTGCCGCAGCCTGCCGGAGGATTTTTCGCCGGCCCCATCGCGCCGGGAGCCCGCCTCGGTCGGGTTGAAGGTCTCGCTGGTGATCGGCGTGCCGCAGTCGAGGTTGGAAGCGGATTGAAGCTGCCGTCCGTGATCTGCGGAGTCGATGAACTCGCGCCCGTTCCATGTGAGCGAGTGGATCGCGCCGGCGACGCGGGATGTCGTGGTGATGACGATCTCGGATGGTCCGGCGGTGGCCCGAATCGTCGCGTTGCCCTCGGCAAGGTCCGCGGCCAGCGCGGCCAGCGGTGCCAGCGGTGCCAGCAGAAGTGCGATGGCTGCAAGTGATGAAGTGTGGCGCATGGCGGCGGGATGTTTGTTAGTTCAACAGCGGAATGCCGGGGCCAGCGAGTTGTTTCTGATATTGCTCTTTGAACGGATTGACCGCCGGGCCGGCGGCATCCTCGTTTTCAAGGCAGGGCAGGGTTTCATCCCACCACTTGTCGTAGGCGGCGGTGAGCCGCGCGACGATATCGGCATGGTCGGCGGCGACATCGTTCTTTTCCCCGGGATCGCATGTTAGATCAAACAGCGACCACTTGCCGCCGTTGCGCACCAGGCTGTAGCGCTGGTTGCGGATACTACATGCGCCTAGTTTCACCGGTGGCGCGCCCTTCGCCCAGCGGCCGACATGGGAGACCAGCGTGCGGTCGGCCCAGGCGGCGTCCGGATTCCGCAGCAATGGCACCAGGCTGCGGCCCTCGACTTGCCACTTGACCTGGTCGTCGGGTTTCGTCCCGGCGAGTTCGGCAAGAGTCGGGAACACGTCGATATGTGCGGTTAGCGGTTTCACATCGGCGGGTTTCAGGCCGGCGGGCCAGCGCCAGAACGAGGCGCTGCGGGTGCCGCCCTGCCACGGTGTGCCCTTGGAGCCATGCAGGCCGGCGTTGAATATTCCAACGCCGCCGGTGCCGCCGTTGTCGTTCATGAAGATGACGAGCGTATCGTTTTCGATGCCGAGCGTCTTGAGTTGGTCCAGCAGGCGGCCGACGTTGTCGTCGATGTTGGCGATCATGCCGAAGAACTTCGCCTCGTTTGGTTTGACCTTGCCGGCATAGCGCTGTTGGTCTTCGGGCCGGACTTGCAGCGGCCCGTGCGGTGCGTTGGGAGTGATGTAGGCGAAGAACGGCTGCTTGCCCTTCACGGATTGGATCCACTTCATCGCCTGGCCGAAAAACACGTCGGTGCAATAGCCAGTGGTTTTCACGAAGCTGCCGTTGTGTTTGATGGCGGGATTGAAATACGAGTTTCCGGGAGCATCGCCGCAACTGCCGGGATAACTCTGGCCAATACCGCCAGCGCCGTGGATGAACACCTCGTCAAAGCCCCGGCGGTCCGGCTGATAGGCGTCCTCGTCACCCAGATGCCACTTGCCGAAAACGCCGGTGGTGTAGCCCGCGGACTTGAGCACCTGCGCGAGGGTGGTCGTCTTGAGGCTCATCCGCTCGCGTTCGAGAATGGTGTGAGTGACGCCGTTCTTGAATTCATGCCGGCCCGACAACAGCGCGCTGCGTGTCGGCGCACAGGTCGGGCTGACGTGAAACTCGGTCAGCCGAACCCCCTCGTCGTGGAGCCGGTCGATGTTCGGCGTCTTGAGGATCGGGTTGCCATGGCATGACAAATCGCCGTAACCCTGGTCGTCGGTGAGAATGACAATGATGTTGGGTTTGGCCGGTTGGTTGGCGGCGGCGTGCAGCGTGGCAATGGGGAGTAGCAGGGCGGTGAGGAGGTGCGGGATTGTTCGCATGAGGGCCGTCTACTCCTCGGATTGCTTGTTGACAAGAAGATCCATCAAGCTCGCATCCGCGCATAGGCCCGCAGGTAGCCGACGCACTGGGCGATTTCAGGCAGCGAGGTTTTCCAGTTGTGTTCATACTCGATGGTGACATTGCCTGCGAATCCATGGTTGCGGGCCTCATCGAGGATGGCGATGAGATCGATGACGCCAGTGCCGAAGGGGCGGTCATGCGACCACCCGTCGATCCATTGGCGGTCTTTCAGGTGGAACGAGCGGACGCGTGTGGCGATTTTTTCCATCACCGTTAGGGGATCCAAGCCCGAGCTGGCCCAGTGGCCGATGTCGGCGCAGTAGCCGATGTGTTCGTGACGGTTTTCGATGACTTTCCAAATCTTGTGCGGATCCCAGAGGGAGGTGGGTTTCGGGTGATTGTGGAAACAGACCTTGATGTCGTATTCCGCGGCAAGCTTTTCAAGAGTGTCGAGGGCGTCGAGCGATTCAGTGGTGATGGCATACAGGCCGAGTTTTTTCGCGAACTTGAAGATTTTGCGGGCCTTATTCTCAGACTTGGGAACCGGGATGACCCCGAAGTTCACGGCGCTCACCTGATGTTTGGCGAGGTGGTCGAGGACGGGTTGGAGTTGGTCATGGGTGAGATCGGGAGAAAATCTGAGATCGCCGGCTTTCCCGCCGATTTTCTGGCCGGGAAAGAGTTCGACATGGGCACCGGCGGAGGCGGCCATTTCGATCGCTTGAAACAGCGTGAACTCCTTGAACGACCAGCATTGAACGGCAATGGAGAAACCGGCGGGAGTCAAGGCGGGCGGGGGGATCGGAGCCGCCTTGGAGCGAAGGGCAAGCAAGGCGGATGCGGCGGGAATCAGGGTGAGAATAGAACCGTGTTTCATCAGGTGCGCATGGCAGTGTGATGGCTTTGCGGAAGGAATCAAGGGGCCATTTCCCCCGCAACCAACGGGCAAATCTTCACCCGCCGCGGCGAGCCCGCATTTCGATTGGCGTTAGATCACCCGCCGCTTAGTCTCCGGCCCGATGACCGATCCGGACGAAAACGCGTTTTTCGATTTCATGGCCACCGAGAGGAGCGCATCCCCGCGGACACTGGCGAATTATCGGGACGCCCTGGCCTCCTACCGGACGTGGCGCGACGGCGGGTTCAGCAGTTGGCGCGAGGCGACGGCGGATGACTTCCGCGATTACCTATTCGCGCTGATGAAACAAGGGTTCAAGCGCGCGACCATCCGGCTGCGATTCGCGGCGTTGCGCTCGTTCTTCAAATACCTCGTGCTGCGCCGCGGGCTTGGACGCAGTCCGGTGGCCGAGGTCCAGCTTCCGAAACCCGAGCGCAGCCTGCCGGTGGTGCTCACCATCGCACAGATCAACGAATTGTTAGGCATCCCGTTACTCCTGCCGGCGGACAAAAAATCGCCGCCTTGGCTGCCTGTGCGGGATGCGGCGATTCTCGAATTGTTTTACTCGAGCGGGCTGCGCATTTCCGAATTGCTCTCGCTCGATGTGAAGGACGTGGATTTCATCGGCGACACCGTGCGCGTCACCGGGAAAGGCTCGAAGGAACGCATTGTCCCGGTCGGCGGGCCGGCGGTGAGCGCGATCCAGCGCTACCGCCAGGAGGCCGCGGTCACTTCCGGTCCCTTGTTTCTGAGCAAGCGACGCACGCGCATCACCCAGCAGGCGGTGGATCAACTGTTGAAGAAATACTTGAAACACAGCGGCATTCCGTTCGCCATCAGTCCGCACAAGTTAAGGCATAGCTTCGCCACTCATTTATTGGACGCCGGGGCGGACCTGCGCAGCGTGCAGGCCTTGCTCGGACATGCCTCGCTTTCCACCACCCAGATCTACACCCACGTCACCAAGGAACGGCTGAAAAAAGCCTATGACGACGCCCACCCGCGAGCGTGAAACGCCGTGATCGTTAGAAAACATTCCGCCGACCCTGCATCGCGCGCATCAAGGTGAGTTCGTCCGCGTGTTCCAGGCCCCCGCCGGCAGGCAGGCCCTGGGCGATGCGGGTGAGGCGGCAATTCCTCCCGCGCAGCAGCTCCGCCAGATAGTGCGCGGTCGCCTCGCCCTCCACATCGGAGCCGAGTGCCAGCACCACTTCGATTTCCGTGGGAGCCGCTTCGATGCGGCGGATCAGGGGCGCGATACGCAGGTCATCGGGCGAGACGCGGTCGAGTGGCGAGAGTTTGCCGCCCAGGCAATGGTAACGGCCGCGGAACGCGCCCGATCGTTCCAGCGGCAGCACGTCGGTGGCTTGTTCGACGACGCAAATCATGCGGTCATCGCGCTTTGGATCATCACAGATGCCACAACCCGTTTCCGTGGCGAAGAACCCGCAGGCCGGACACGGGCGGATGGTTTCCTTGGCATTTTGCAGGGCGCCGGCGAGCGCGGTGGGATCCGCCTTGGGACTTTGCAGCAGCCAGACGGCGATGCGCTCGGCGCTGCGCGGGCCGATGCCGGGAAGGCGCTTGAGTTCGGCGACTAACAATTTAACAGGTTCCGGGAAATCGGCGCGGGTCATTTTGAGGAGGCGGGATTCGCATCGCAGGCCATGCGGTGATTGGCGGCGTAAACCAAGGCGCAAACGCCGGACCACGCCGTGGCGATCCAGGGTGCGGCGATTTCCGGGGCATGCGCGGCGAGACTGAGCACCGGAGCCCACGCCGCCATCAGGACCACCGCGGTGAGCCACAGGAGCGCTCTGCGGCCGTGACCGGGGGTGGCAAGGATGGCGCATGCCAGGCCGAACGATAGGATCACCGCCGCCAGCCAAATGCTCCAAGCGGGCAGGTTTTTTCCAAAGGTTTCCACTCCGCCGCGCGAAACCCGCCGGGCGATTCCCTCGTTGGCGCGCCCGATGACACCCAATGCGGCCAGCCCGGCGGCAAGGACCAGCGACAGCCCGCCGATCGCTGAGGCGGGCACCAGCACCTGGCCGGGCGCTCGGGGATGGGGTGTCTTGTGGCGGGTCACGGGGAGAATCTTATGCTATCGTCAGGGTCAATCAAGCGGGGTGAAGTGTTCACTTCCGCAGGAAACTTTCCTCATACGGGGGCTCCGCCGCGAGGACCCGCTCGACCAACAGCAGCGGTTGGAGCACGCCTTCCTCCAGCGGGAAACGCATGACGCCCGACACCTTCACCCAGCCGTTTTCGGGAAATTCGGGCGGGATTCCGCCGAACTCGAGGATGATCGGAATCGCCCGGCTGTCCGCCGCGCAGCAGGTGATGAAAAGTCGATAGAGTCGCTTGCGCGTGCCGTTCGGATTGCGGGTTTTTTCCTCGATCCAACGGCCTTCGGTTTCCACCTTCATGCCGTCAATCACCGATTGCAGTTCGCGCTCGCCGGTGGCGTAGAACAGCTCCATCAGATTGAACTGGTAGAACCCATCGTCCGTTCTGGAGCGGTTTTTTTCGATCTCCTCGCGCGTCAACGGCGGCAGGGCGGCGGCATTGATGGACTCGCTCAGGTTGGACGGCGAGTCGTAGAGGCCCTTGCGGGAGAGCGCTTGGACCGAATACTCGTCCCTGGTCCAAGCCACTGAAAGGCCGATTGGCAGGATCATCAACAGCAGCGCCACCAGCGGATGCACGTCGCTGGTCTCGTGATCGTGAGACGACCCGTCGTTGCCGTGATCGTGGCCGCAGTCCACGGACTGCCATGCGGTTAGAAGATTGAACAGTCCGAGCACCGCGAGGCCGAGGCCGCCGGCGAAGGCGATCGGGCGGAAATCCGGTGCCAGGTATTTGGTGATGCGTCCGCTGGCGTGGAAATACAGCAGCACCGCGCTCCACCCGAGCACGGCCAGTGAAAACAGGATGCGTCTGAGTTCGGGTTTCATTGCGCCGCGAATAACAGGTGTTGCCAGAAAACCGTGATGCCGCCGATGGCGAGGAACAGCCCCAGCGCCAGCAGGACGATGAAACGCTTGCGCAGCACCGTTTGATAGAGAAAGATCAGTTTCACGTCCATCATCGGCCCGAAGGTGAGGAATGCGAGTTTCGCGCCCCAGGTGAACTTGTCCAGGGTGGCCGCGATGAACGCGTCCGAAGTGCTGCAAAGGCTCAATACAAAGGCCAGCACCATCAGTGCGGCTGGCGCGGCGGCGGGATTCCCGGCCAGCCCGTCGAGCCATGTTGCGCCCGGCGCGATGCCGGTGTTGAACAGTGCGGTGATCGTCACGCCGATCGAAAAGTACACGCCCACATCGATGAAGTCCTTCATCGCCGAGCGGAAAGCCGCAACCAGCCGGCCGTCATCGCCGGGTTCTTGCGAATGGTCGTGGCCGCAACAATTTCCATCATCGTGGTGATGGTCTTCATGGCCGCAATCAGCATGCGCGTGAGGCTTTTCCGGTTCCTCCAGACTGTCCAACAGCTTTGCCTTGATCACTGCGGCGAGCGGCAGGCGCGAGACGATCAGCCCCACCGCGGCGGCGATCAGAAATCCCAACCCCATTCGCGAACTCGTCATCATCGCCGCGTTTTGGCCCTGGAACGCCTGCCACGTGCTCAGCGCGGTGATCGGGTTCACGATGGGCGCCGCCAGCATGTAAGTCAGGGCGCACGAAACCGGCAGGCCTTTTTTCACCAGCCTCCGGATCACCGGCACCACCGCGCACTCGCAAACCGGCAACACCGTGCCTAACAATCCGGCCGCCAGCACCGCGAGGTTGCGGTTTCGCGGCAGGAAGCGGTCCATCGCCCCGGCGGGCAGGTAAATATCGATGAAACCGCTGATCAGTGTGCCGAGCAGGATGAACGGAGCCCCCTCGAAGAGGATGCTCAGAAACGCGAGCGCGAAGTCCTGTTGCGAGTCGGGCGACATCGCGGCGAGCAAAGCCCGTGCGGGCGGGGCTGTCAACCTGTCCCCAAGGCGATTGCACGCAGCCACAGCCAGTGCCATTCCATCCACCGCCAAGATCTTGCGCTCCATTCCCGGTTTGTCCGGCACCACGGCTCCCGATTCCAACGGCAATCAAGCTCGCGTCGAGGTAATCGAAAATACCGATGAAAACGGCCACGTCACCGGCACGACTGCGATCGTGTCCCGCCGCGACGGAGAATCCGCGACTCAGAGAACCACCGTTCGGGACAGTTCCGGAGCCGTCCTGAGCGTCGATCACTCCCCCTCGCGGCGGGGGTTACGTGAGAATCGGCTTGATGACCTTGCCCTTGATATCGGTAAGGCGATAGTCGCGGCCCTGGAAGCGGTAAGTGAGGCGGGTGTGATCGATGCCTAGCAGATGCTGCATGGTGGCGTGGAGATCATGGACATCCACGGGATCCTGCACGGCGTGATAGCCGAGTTCGTCAGTGGCGCCGAAACTGATGCCCGGCTTGATGCCGCCGCCCGCCATCCAGACGCTGAAGCCTTTGTTGTGGTGGTCGCGCCCGTTGCCGCCCTGGGACATCGGGGTGCGGCCGAATTCGCCGCCCCAAATGACGAGGGTGTCTTTCAGCATGTCGCGTTGTTTCAAGTCGGTGAGCAAGGCCATGCAGGCGCGGTCGATTTCCTCGGCCTTGAACGCAATGCCCTCCTTGATTCCGCCATGGTGGTCCCAGTCCTTGTGATAGAGCTGGATGAAGCGCACGCCGCGTTCCGCCAACCGCCGTGCGATCAGACAATTGTAGGCGAAACTCCCGTCGCCTGGCTTGCAACCATAGAGTCCCATGATGGAGGCGGGCTCCTTGGACAGATCCATCAGGTCCGGAACGCTGGCCTGCATCTTGAAAGCCATCTCATATTGGGCGATGCGCGTCGCGATTTCCGGATCATGCACCATGGCATCGTGCTCGCCATTGAGCGCGTTGATGGACTTCACAACATCCAGTTGGCGGTCGGCGGTGACGCCGGGCGGCGGGGTGAGATACATCACCGGATCGCCCTTGCCGCGCAAATGTACCCCTTGGAAGCGACTCGGCAGGAAACCGCCGGCCCACTGGCGCGCAGCGATGGGTTGGTTCTGACCGCCGCGGCCGTGGGACGTTAGAACCATGAATCCCGGCAGGTTGTGCGCCTCGCTGCCCAAGCCGTAAGTGGTCCACGCGCCCATGCTGGGGCGCCCGGCGATTTGGGAGCCGGTGTTCATAAACATGTGTGCCGGGTCGTGATTGATGGCCTCGCTGACTACGGAACGGATGATGCAGATTTCGTCCGCCATCGTCCCTAGTAGAGGAAGCAGCGAGCTGAACTCCTGGCCGGACTTGCCATATTTCTGGAAACCATGTTGCGGGGCGAAGCATTTCAACGCCTGGCCCTGGAGCTGCGCGATCTGCTGACCCTTGGTCATGCTCTCCGGCATTGGCTTGCCATCCATCTTGGCCAGCTCCGGCTTGTAGTCGAAGGTTTCCAGATGCGATGGCCCTCCCGCCATGCTGAGGAAAATGACCCGCTTGGCTTTCGGCGCGTGATGCGAACCCGCCAGAATGCCCGGCAATCCGGCGGCGGCCTGCACATCGTTGCCAAACAGGCGGGCCAGCGCGGCGGCGCCAACTCCATAACTGGCTCGTGCCAGAAATGCCCGGCGATGCATGTTGGAAAATGGTGTCATGGTGAGAATGGTTGAAGGCGGGGATCAGGATCGGGTGATGAATTCATGCAGATTCATGACGACTCGCGTCACGCTGCTCCAGGCGGCGAGTTCCGCGGCATCCAGATCGGCTGGCGCGGGCGAGGCGATTTTGCCAAATGCCTGGGCGGCGGGAACATCGGCATGGAACTCCGCACGATGCTTGACTAACAGAGCCAGCAGCGTCGCACGCTCGGACGCGGTCGGCTCCCGTTGCAGCGCCTCGCTCCAGAGCCAGTTCAGGCGCGCCGCGTCGTCGCCCGGGGATTCCTTGAGCACCCGCACCGCCATGGCCCGGGCGGCTTCCACGAAACTGGGGTCGTTCAGAAGCGCGAGGGCCTGCTGCGGTATGTTAGAACGCGTGCGTTCCGCGGTGCATTCCTCCCGGCTTGTCGCATCGAAGGCGAGCATCGACGGATGGAGGAACATCCTCTGCCACCAGGTGTAGAGGCCGCGGCGGTATTGCGCTGCGCCGGTGGATGCCTTCCACGTGCGGGCCGGGAAATTCAGGTTCTCCCAATAGCCGTCCGGCTGATAGGGCTTGACGCTCGGTCCGCCGATCGTCCGGACCAAGAGGCGCGAGGTCTCCAGCGAAAAGTCCCGCACGAACTCCGCGTCGAGTCGGTAGCGGCTCTGTCTTGTCAGTTCGCGGTTTTCCGGATCCCGCGTCAGCATCTCAGGCGTGGCAACGGAGGTCAGCCGATAGGTCCGGCTGGTCACCATCAGGCGCACCATGTGCTTCACATTCCATTGTTGCTCCATCAACTCGGCCGCCAGCCAATCGAGCAGCGGCGCATTGGGCGGCATCTCGCCCTGCAGGCCGAAATCCTCGAGGGTCTTGCTCAGGCCGATGCCGTAGTAGAGTTTCCACAAACGGTTGGCCAGCACTCGGGCGGTCAGCGGATTCTCACGCGAAACCAGCCACTGTGCGAGATCCAGGCGATTGGGTTCGCGGCCTTCGATCACCGGCTTCGGCAGGTAGCTAGGCAGCGCGGCGGTCACCACCGGACCGGTCTCGTTGAGGAAATCCCCGCGGGGAAGAATGCGCACGGTTCGTTTGTTAGGCGTGCTGCGCGTCACGATGCAGGGAGTGGTGGCCTTGGCGTCCACCAGCGCCTTCTGTTTGCCTTTTACAACTTCCAACTGCTTTTGCATCGCTACGAATTCCGGCGTGCTGGATTTGTAAACATCCAACAGTTTGTTCATCTCCCCCTCCGAGCGCTCGGCGGACGGCTTGCCGAACCACTTCACCCACTCCTCCTTCACCCCGGCCTCAGCTTGGGCTTTGCCCCATGCTTCGAAGCGCTGTTGCAATTCGGGCGACCTGTCATCATACGCTTTCTGCAAATTCTGCCGCTCGGCTTCCAGCGCGGTCGATTCCTTCTGTTGGGAATGGTTCATGACAGGAATGCCCGGATCCGGTCCGGCGATGATTCCTTCGTCGATGTCGGCAAAAAACGCGCCCATCGAATAAAAATCCTTGGCCAGCGTGGGGTCGAACTTGTGATCGTGGCATTGCGAACACATCCAGGTTTGCGCCAGCCAGACGGTGCCCACCGCCCGCACCCGGTCCTGCATGTAACGCGCCTCGTAATCCTTCGGCTGCGCGCCTCCCTCGTCGGTCGTGAGTAACAGTTTGTTGAAACACGAGCCGACCCGCTGTTCCATGCTGGCATTGGGCAGCAAGTCCCCCGCCAGATGCTCGATGGTCATCTGGTCGAACGGCTTGTTATCATTGAAGGCCCCAATGATATAATCGCGGAATGGGGAAACATTGCGTTCCTTGTCCGAATGATAGCCCGCGCTGTCGGCATAGCGCACCAGGTCCAGCCACCACACGGCCATGCGTTCGCCATAGGCCGGGGCGCTCATCAGGCGGTCCACCAGTGCTTCGTAGGCATCCGGAGCGGTGTCTTTCACGAACCTTTCCACCTCCGCTGGCGGAGCAGGCAGGCCGTGCAGGTCGGCATAAAGCCGGCGCATCAGCGTGCGCCGGTCCGCTTCGGCCGAGGCCTTCAGCCCGAGCGTTTTTTGGCGCGCGGTGACCAAGGTGTCGATTGGATTTCCGGCGGACACATCCACGGCCGGTTTCACCACCGGGAGATACGCCCAATGACCTTCGTATTCCGCGCCCTCGGAAATCCATTGGCGAATCATGGCCTTCTGTTCCGCCGATAAACTCTTGTGGGTTTTTTCGGGTGGCATGAGCTCGTCCTCCTCCGTGGTGAAAATGCGCGCCACCAGTTCGCTCTCGTCGGGCTTGCCGGGGACGATGGCCAACCCGCCGGATTTGGCCGGCTTGAGGGCCTCTTCGCGCACATCCAGACGCAGCTTGGACTTTCGTTCGTTCGCATCCGGTCCATGGCAGGCGAAGCACTGATCCGACAACAGCGGCCGGATCTGGCGGTTGAATGAAATTTTCTCCGCCGCCCCAGCCATGAGCGGAACGGAGGCAAAAGAAAGGAGAATAAATCGCCGGGTTAAATCCATACGCTGCTTGCCATAGTGTGCCCTCCGACGGATGTAAACCGCAAAGGGCCGGATCTTCGCCCCCCCCCCCCCGCGTCTGAGGCCTCTCTCCCCGCCGCGGGCGAGCGGCGGGGCGGATCAGGTTCTGGACTCGCCTACGTCCTTCCTCAGATCGCGCATGCTCCACAGGGTCCCCGCGGCGCCGGATGCCACCCCTTTCAACTTCCGCGCTCCGTCCTTGCGCTTCGGACCAAAGCGTTCCCGGGCCTGCGCAAACGCCTCATTCACGAAACTCCGGCTGCCGATCACCGCGCCGTCCGTGAAATAGCGCACCCGGCATCGCAGCATTTTTCCCATCGAAAGTTCCCCCGCCCGCTCCTTTTCACGCTCCGCTTCCGCGGCGCTCATTCCCTTGCGGTTCAGCGTGGTTTCGGCACTGCCATCCGGGTTCACCCGCGCCTCCCATTTCTCCACCGCCCCCGCCATCAGGATCTTGCGGTATTCCCGGGAAACATCATTGGCCCACAGCGAGGCATCCGCCGCCACGCCCTTATGGGCTCGCAACGCTCTAACCAGTCCGGCTCGCGCCTTCCTGCCATTCCCCTTCGGCCCTCCGCCGATCGCCTCCCCATAACTGCTCCACCGGTAATCCGCCGGGTCCTTCGCCATCCCTGCTCGAACCGGATTGAGGTCGATATACGCCGCGATGGCTTTCGCTGCCGCCCCGTCCTCCACGATCACGCTTTTGAAACGGTCTTCCCACAAGGTACCGGTCCGCGAATGCGTCCGGTTGTGCCATTGGGTGTAACGTTGCAGCAGCCCCTTCATGAACTCCGCCAGGTTATGCATTCGGTAGGTGAAACGTTCGTGAATCCGCAGCACCACCACTGCTTCGTCAGCCAGACCGTTCTTCACCTGTTGCCGGGCCTCTGCCAGTTCCTTCGCCACTTCCGCCACAAACGCCTCGTTATAGATCGCCCGCAAGCGTTTCAACAACTCCTCGTCCGAGAGCCCGCCTTGCGCCATCGGGGGCACCTCCAGTAGCAGGTGGATGTGGTTGCTCATGAGGCAGTAGGACACCGCCCGGCAACCGGAGAAATTCTCATACATCCGCATGAATGTCCGCATCTTCTCCTTCTCGTCGCCCGCCATTGCCAAGCGCCGGTCCACCACCCGCGAGATGCAGTGATAGAACGCTGGCTTCATCGAAGATTCCGCCACCAGCCATCGTGATCGCCTCATGATGGGAGCTGGCATAAACGATTTCCGCAAGCCCCGCAAGAAAAAATCCGTATTTTTGGCCTGTCCCTTTATATATGGCTGCTCAGGTCTTGGCAGAGCGAGAATCTCCGATAGGCGAACCAGGCGCAGGAGGCGGCGGTGAGGAGGAACATCAGGGCCAGGGCGGCGATCCAACTGAGGGTGGTGAGGAGGCCGGTCTTGGGCAGGGCGGGGAGAATGGAGACGACGGCGGCGAGCAAGCCGATGCCGACGGCCCAGAGGATGAACTGGCGGGTCTCGCGAACAATCAGTGAACGGATGATTTTCCGGGAGACCCCCATCTGATGGAGCCGGGCGAATTCGTGGCGGCGCTCGGAGAGGTTGCGCGCGGTGACGAGGCCGAGACCGGCAGCACCGAGGATGACGCCGAGACCGCCGAGCACGTTGAAAATGGATATGTAGGTATTCTCGACACTGTGGAAGGCGGCAAGACGGTCGGAGGTGGAAGTGACGGTAGCTCCAAAATCGGTGAGGGATTTCTGGAGGATGCCGCGGGTTGCCGCCGGAATTCCGGGGGTGTCGGCCAGGAAAAGCTGATAACCGCCGGTGGAGGGGTAGCGCTCGAGGAAACGCGGTTCATCGACGATGAAGCTGCCTTGAAACACACTGCCGTCCAGGGTCCCGGCGATTTCCACGGCGAAGGTGTTTCCTTGTTCGTCGGTGTAGTGGATGCGGTCGCCGGGCTTCTTCTTGAGGACCCAGAGCAAGGTGGTTTCGTCGATGAACGCGCGGAGGGTGTTGCCCTCCCGGAGGGCTTTCCATGAAGGTGCGATGCCGGGGGCGGTGGACTTGATCGTGAAGGCGGCGCGTTGCTCGAGAGCGGCGGTGTCAGTGGCTAGCAGGCGGGGGCGGGTGACGGAGTTGAGATTGAAACAGGAGGCGTCGTCGCCGGTGCCGACGCGGAACGGGAGGATGTCGCCGAGCTGGTTGCGCTGGTCGCCGAGTTGGAGGATGTCCAAGGTGGCGTCGGAGGCGGAACTGCGGTGGACGGCGGTCGTGGTCTCGATCCAGAAGGCATAGCCGCCGGTCCCGCTGGCGCGGTTTTGCCAGTCTTCACCGCCGTGTTTTTGGAAGGCTGTGACGGAAACGACGAGAAAGAGGCCGGCGGCGAGGCTGCCCACGACGACGAGAGAGCGGGTCGGGCGGCGGGCGGCGTTGAGGGCGGCGAGGCGGGAAG
>CAMBPB010000032.1 GCA_945869465.1 Prosthecobacter debontii | reverse complement strand
ACTGGTTCCAGTTCGGCATGTTTTTCTTTTACCTCGTCGCCACCATGATGAGCATCACGGTGGGATATCACCGCCTGTTTTCCCACTTGTCATTTAAAGCGAAACGGCCGGTACGGCTCTTCACCTTGATTTTCGGTGCCTGTGCGTTTGAGAACGCCTGCCTCGACTGGGCCTCCGATCACCGCCGCCACCACAAACACGTCGATCACGACGAGGATCCCTACGATATTTCCAAAGGTTTCTTCTGGGCGCACATCGGCTGGTTGATTTTCAAACTCAATCCCGAGCCGCCGATGGACAACGTCAGCGACCTGCGCAAGGACAAGCTGGTCATGTGGCAATACCGCTATGTCCATTGGATCGGGCTGGTCGTCGGCATCGTGATTCCGACGGTGCTCGGATATTTCTGGAATCTCTATCAAGGCATGGACCCGGGGACCGGTGCACTCGGCGGATTCCTGATTGCCGGCGTGGCCCGCATCGTGGTGGCCCAGCACTGCACGTTTTTCATCAACTCACTGTGCCACACCGTGGGACGCCAGCCGTATTCCACCGGTCACAGTGCCCGGGACAGTGCGATCATGGCCTTCCTGACGTTTGGCGAGGGCTATCACAATTACCACCACGAGTTCCAGCATGACTACCGCAACGGTGTGAAACCATGGCAGTGGGATCCCAGCAAGTGGACGATCTGGACCTTGTCCAAACTCGGCTTGGTGAAAGACCTCCGCCGCGTGCCGGACAGCCGGATCTTGCTCGCGGAAATGCGCGAAGCCCGCTCGGTCGCCGAGAAACACCTTGCCGAACTGCGTGAAAAAGGCCATGGCCCCGCCCAGCGCATGAGCGATGCCGTCCATGAAATGGTCGAGCGCCTTGCCGCGAATTATCACGAACTCGAAAAGGCCGTTGCCGACCGCGTGCTGGTCAGCCGCGAGGCGCTGCGCCACTGGCAGAACGAAACCCGCGGCACGATGCGCGAAATCAGCCGGATGCTCGCCACGCTTCCGGCGTGAACCCGCCGGATTTCCAGGCACGCTGCGCTTGAACCAGGCGCGCGGCCAAACGGGTCACACTCCGGTGTGAAGGCGCTTCGCATTCTCTTGTCTGGACAGCGGCAAGAGGCGGCTTCAAAGTGCGACATCTCCATGCGAATCTCGGACCGCTACATCGGAAAACAAGTGCTGTTCGGCACCCTTTACGCGGTGTTGGTTCTCGGATTGGTGCTGGTTCTTGGCAACTTGTTCAAACAAATCCAGCCGCTTCTCGTCGATCAAAAAGCCCCGCTGGAAATGGTGCTGCGCTTCGTCATCAGCGTGCTGCCGCTGTCGTTGATGTACACAGTGCCATGGGGTTTTCTATCCGCAGTCCTGTTGGTTTTCGGACGTCTTTCGGCAGGTCACGAAATCACCGGTTTCCGTGTCGCGGGTTTGAGTTTGGTCCGGCTTTCCGTCCCCGTGTTTGCAATTGGCGCATTGCTTTCGCTCGTCAGCCTGTGGCTCAACATCAACGTCGTGCCCAGATCCAAGGCGTCATCCGTGCAACTCCTCTACGAGCAGGCCTCTCGCGATCCGGACTCGTTGCTCAAACCCGGCGTGGTGCAGGGAAACTTCCGGAGCAGCGGTAGCGACATTCAGAAAGTCCTCATCGAAGGCAAAAGCGGCGGATGGGTGGAGGGGTTTCATTTCTATCAACTGCCGGCTTCGGATAAAGATGACCGCACCTATGTTCACGCCTCAAGGGCCTCGCTCGCAGTGGATGAGGCCAACAGCCAGCTGCGGGTGAAACTCGAGGACGCCTATTTCGAAACCCACAAGCCCGACGGACGCATCGAAATGGCAATCGCCGGGCGGGCGGAACCCTTGCTCATCGACCTGAAAAACCCGAAGCTCAGAAAAACCCGCGCCAGCACCATGACCAACGCGGAGATCCGCACCGAAGTCGCCACCAATCCGGAGCTCACACCCGCCAAAAAAGTGCAACTGCGCGCGGAAATCACCAAACGTTATTCGTTTTCTATGGCCTGCCTCGCGTTCGCCTTCATCGCCGTGCCCCTGGGCCTTGGCTCCCGTCGACGGGATACCTCTGGCGGCCTCATCATCAGCCTGTTGATCGGGACCGGCTACTTCCTCGTCTCCATGCTTGCGGCCCAGTTCAAGTCCGACACGGGTGCCGCCGCGATGTTGTGGGCGCCCAATGCCGCCTGTGTTTTGTTAGGACTGGTGCTTTTCCGCAGGGCCCGATTCAAGTAACTCGCGACGGTTGATGAAAGCCCTCCGCTCCATTATCCGCGCCGGCCGAGACGTTAGAGATCACTTTGCCACCGAGCATGTGGCCTTGTTTCCGTGTGCCGAGTCATGGCGGAAATACAGTTGGGGAAAACTGCGGCACGATTTCCGCGCCTCCTTGAACGTGACGTTGCTCGCGGTGTCCCAGGCGATCGCTTTTGCCGCCATCGCCGGATTGCCAGTGGTGTATGGGGTGCTTTGCACGGCGGTCGCGGCCCTAGTGGCACCGCTGTTTTCATCGTCACGCCACACCATCATAGGGCCCACGAATGCCACGGCCTTCATGTTGTTCAGTTTCTTCTCGGTGAATCCGGGGATCGCCGGGCGGTGGAGCGAACTCGTGCCGCTGCTGGTATTGATGGTCGGCCTGATTGCGATTGCTGGAGCGCTCCTGCGGGTTGCGGATTTGATGCAATTTGTTTCGCGCAGCGTGCTCGTCGGCTACCTTTCGGGCGCTGCCGTGCTCATTGTGGCCAACCAGATGAAGCACCTGCTAGGCGTTGGCGAATGGATCGACGAAACAGCCGGATCCTCGTTTGTCGGTCTGGTCATCGGATTGGTGAAATCATTGCCCCACATCGCTTGGGTTTCTCTAACCATCGGCGGCGTAACTCTGGCAATCTACGGCCTCTTGATGAAGTGGAAACCCCGCTGGCCGGTGTTCGCCATCGCGCTGGTGCTTGCCTCCGCCGTGTTCGGCTCGCTCATTCGTTTTCATGTTTCGCCGTTCGGGGGTGCCGCCACCTTTGAGACCTTCGGCTTCGGCGATCTGCTGCCGCGCCTGCCGCATTTGATTCGCGAGGGGATTTTCAAGGATATCTCGGACTTGTTCGGCGTGGCGCTCGCCATCGCCTTCCTGGCATCGTTGGAAAACACCCTGATGGCCAAATCGCTCGCCTCGCGTTCCGGCGATCATGCCGACGTGAATCAGGACATGTTCTCGGTGGGCATGGCCAACATCGCGAGTGCCTTCGCCGGAGGCATGCCGGCTTCCGGCTCGCTCACCCGCTCGACTCTCAACTTCGATTCCGGAGCCCGCACCCGGTTCGCTTCGTTCTACTCCGGAATCTTGAGCCTTGGATTCGCCATCCTCGTCGCCGCCTCGGTGGAGTGGGGAGTGCCGTTGATCGACTTCATCCCGAAGGCGGCGCTGGCGGCCCTGGTGATCGCCTTGTCCATGTCGTTGTTCAATCTCCGTAACATCCGCATCTGTCTGCGCTCGACTGGCGATGACGCGGCGGTTCTTGTCACGACGTTTGTGTCCACATTGCTCGCGCCGCTGCATGTCGCGATCTTCATCGGAGTGGCCGTTTCCATCGGCCTGTTCCTCCGCAAGGCCAGCCGCCCGCATCTCGTCGAATACGAGTTCAGCGACGCCGGCGAACTCCGCGAAATGGGCGAGAAGCGGAAACGTCCGATCCCGGCCATTTCCATTGTCCACGTCGAGGGGGATTTGTTCTTCGGCGCGGCGGAATTGTTCCGCACGCAGATCCAGCGCACGGTTTCCGATCCGGCGATCCAGGTGATCATCCTGCGCCTCAAGAATGCCCGCCATCTGGATGCCACCAGCGTCATGGCGCTTGAGGACCTGATCCGTTTCATGCGGAGCAAGGGCCTCCACCTGATCGTCTCCGGCGCTTCACGCGATGTCTATCGAGTCCTCAAGAAGTCCGGCGTGCTGCTCACCCTGCAGGAAGGCTGCGACCGCAAGGCGGGCGAATCCAACCTGTTTCTAACCAACACGCGCAATCCGAATCTATCGACCCGCGGCGCCCTCAAGCGCTCCCAGCAGGTGCTCGGCACCGAGAAGGCGGACATCCGGATTTTTCACGACCCCAGCCAACAACCAAAAACCCCATGAAACGACTCGGCCTGCCAATATTCATCCTCGCGCTGCTCGGCGCACTTGCGTTCTGGTGGTTTTCGCCGACGCAAGTCCTGAAACGCCGGACCCAAACGCTGCTCCAAACAATCACCCTTGAGTCCGGCAGCGGCAAGGCCGGCCGCCAGATGGGAGCTTACTCGCTCAATGCCCTGCTCGCCCGCGAGGTGGAACTCGAAACTCCTACGATCGAGGAGGCTAACGGAACATTCGGGCGATCCTCGATGGAATCCGCCTTCTCGTGGCTTTGCGAACAAGCCAAAGAAACCCGCTTCGAGTTGCAGGACTTCCACTCGATACAAATCCAAGGCGATCGCGCCAAAGTCGCGTTCTCATTGGAAGCTCTCATCGAGTTGCCAAGCTACCGCCCGGCAGACGGCCGCTACGAGGTGGTTTTCCACTGGCAGCGCGAGGACGGGGCCTGGCGTCTTTCCCGCGCGAGTTGGGTGAAGGCCGCGCGGTGATTCGAATGACTCACGCCGGACCGCGGTCCACGTCGATCCGGAAGGGGCGGCCGCGCAGACGGGCGTTGCGGGTGCGTTCCATCACCTGGCCAACGAGTTGTTCCGGCACATCCACGAGCGAGTGTTTCGGAAACAAAGTGATCTTTCCAAGGCAGCCATCCGGCAGACCGGCCTCCCGATAGAGCATGCCGACGATTTCCTTGGCCATCACGCCATGGGTCTTGCCGAGCGAGAGGAACATGCGGGTCATGCCTTGTTCCTGAGGTATCGGGCCGCGTTCGAAGCGGTTGTCAGGCGGGCCGGGCCGCGGGCCGCGATCCTCCCGCCGATCCTCGCGCGGCGGGCGTTCGTCGCGGGTTTTCTCGCGGCGGGCGGGGCGTTCCGGCTCGCGGTCCTCCTCGATCAGCGAGCCTTCGCGGCCGCTGGACTCGCGCAGCATGGTGACTAGCGCGCCGGCGATGTCGGTGGGCGTGTGGCCCTGTTCCAGCAGGCGGTCGATGTTGTCCTGATAGGCGGAGAACTTCCCGGAATCGAGGCGTTCCTTGAGCTCGTCGAAAATCAGGTCGGCGCGGCGGCCTTCGACTTGTTCGGCGGACGGGATGCGCTCGCGGCGGATGACCGAGCGGGTGTAGCGCTCGATCGACTGGAGGCGATAGATATCACGGCCATAGACGAAGCTAACAGCGCGGCCCGAGCGACCGGCGCGGCCGGTGCGCCCGATGCGGTGGACGTAGTCCTCGGGATCGGTGGGCAGGTCGTAGTTGAAAACGATGTCGATCTCATCGATGTCGAGGCCGCGGGCGGCGACGTCGGTGGCAACTAACAACTCCACCGAGCCTTCGCGGAAACGTTTCAGCACGCGCTCGCGCATCTGCTGGGTCATGTCGCCGTGGAGACGGTCGGCGGCATAGCCGCGGTTGACGAGGTCCTCGGTGCACTCATCGACCGAGCGTTTGGTGTTGCAGAAAATGATGCCGAGGCGCGGCGGGTTCATGTCCAGGATGCGGGAGAGCACCTCGACCTTGGAGCGCTGGCGGACTTCGAAATACGATTGCTCGACGGTGGAGACCGTGCGGGCTTTCTGTTGGATTTCGACGATCTGCGGGTTTTTCCCGAAACTCTTGATCAGGCGCGAGACGCCCGGGTTCATGGTGGCGGAGAAAAACAGCGTCTGGCGTTCGGGAGGCAGCGATCCTAGCAGCTCATCCATTTCGTCTTTGAAACCCATGTCGAGCATGCGGTCGGCCTCGTCGAGAATGGCCATCTTGACATGCGAGGGGTCGAAACTGCCGCGGCGAAGGTGGTCGAGCAGGCGGCCAGGGGTACCGACGATCAGATGCACGCCATCGCGCAGGGCGCGGAGCTGGCGGTCCATCGGCGCGCCGCCGTACACCGGGGTGGCGTGGAGACCGCGCATTTTGGCCCCGAGACGGTGGACTTCCTCGCAGACCTGCACCGCGAGTTCGCGGGTGGGGCAGAGGATGAGCACTTGCGGGTGATGGGCCTTGAGGTCGAGCAACGCCAGTGCGGGCAGGGCGAAGGCGGCGGTTTTCCCGGAACCGGTGGCGGACAGACCGACCAGATCCTTGCCCTCCAAGGCGGGCGGAATGCTCATCGCCTGAATGGGCGATGGCCGCTCGTAGCCGAGGGTTTCGATGGCGGCAAGCAAGGTGTCGGGCAGGCCGAGTTCGGAGAAAGGAGGTGTTTCCATGAGCAAATATAGAGGCAGAATCCGGTGCGACTGGCGATTTTTCCGACCGGGGGGACAGGCAATCGCTGATTTTCAAAGGAAAACAAGCACGGAAGTGAAACAAACGACGGTTTTGCCGGGGATTGCCATTGCCGCCAGTCCGTGCACACTGGCCGGGTGGCTGGATATGAGGAACAGAAACGGGTGATGAACTTTTCGTTGGCGGCGGCCGTGGTGCTGCTCGGCGCGAAGGTCACGGCGGCGGTGGTGACGGGATCCTCGGCGATTTATTCGGATGCGGCGGAGTCCGTGGTGCATTTCCTAGCGGTGTGTTTCGCGGCGTGGGCCTTGCGGATCGCGCACAAGCCGGCCGATGAAACGCATCATTTCGGGCATGACAAGGTGGCGTTTCTTTCCGCTGGCTTTGAAGGGGCGATGATTTCGGCGGCGGCCCTGCTGATTTTCTACGAGGCGATCCGGCAGATGATTTTCGGCGTGAAGATCGAGAATCTGGGCTTCGGAGTGGCGGTCACCGCCGTCGCGGCGGGCATCAACTTGGTGCTCGGGCTTTCCCTGTTAGCCGTGGGCAATCGCAGCGGCTCGCCCTTGCTGCGCGCCAATGGCCATCATGTCCTGACCGACGTCTGGTCGAGTGCGGCGGTGCTGGTGGCGCTCGGGCTTTACCAATCCACCGGCTGGGTCTGGTGGGATCCGCTGGCGGCGATGCTGGCCGCACTCAACATCCTGCGCGTCGGTTACAAGTTGATCCGCGACAGCCTAGGCGGCCTGCTTGATGAGAGCGACCCCGTCATGGAGAAATCCATCCGCGATCTGCTCGACGGGGAGGTGGCCAAACTCGGCTTGTCCTATCACAATCTGCGCCACCGCCACTCGGGGCGGACCCATTGGGTGGAGTTCCACCTGGTGTTCGACGATGCTCTAACGGTGGGTGAGGCCCACCAATCCGCAACATTGATCGAGGCGAGCGTCGCCGAAATGCTGCATCCCGACGGCCGGGTGATCTCCCACCTGGAACCGAAGTCCGCGGAGCATCAAGAGGAGCGCTGGGAGGAGCGCTGAAACCTAACCGCCGATCTCGGTGCGGCCGGAAAGCGAGGCGCCTTCCTCCATCGAGAACACCTTGGACTTGATGTCGCCGTTGATGCGGGATTTGTCTTTCAGTTCGCAACGCTCGGAAGTGATCTTGCCTTCGACCTTGCCGTAGACCTTGACCTCGCCGGCGGTGACGTCGCCTTTGATCAAGGCGTTTTCGCCGATGGTCACCCGGCCCTTGTCGGAGGTGATCTCACCTTCGACCTTGCCGTCGATGATCATGTCGTTGGAAAAGCGGATGGAACCGATAATTTCGATTCCGCTGGAAAGCACGTTGGTCGGATTGGCCATGACGGGGAAGAAGGGAGCAAAGCCCCGGACGCTTGGCAATGGCAAAGATCGATTCGGGATCGGCCGCAGCCGATCAGTGAATTTCCGGGGCTTGCGCTTGCGCCCCGATGCGCGCAGTTTCCGTGCATGCGCGACGTGATGATCGAAACGGTGGATGTGCACCGCGGCTACCGGATCGGGAACAAATCCATTGAAGTGCTGCATGGCATCGATCTGAGCATTCACTGCGGCGAGCGGGTGTTTTTGTGCGGACCGAGCGGGGCGGGGAAGACGACCCTGCTCTACACGCTGGCCGGTTTGGAGCGTCCGGAGCGTGGCCGTGTCCGGATTCACGGCGCAGATCTTTATGCCATGGGGCGCAAGCAACAGGCGCACTTCCGGAACCGGGAAATCGGTTACGTGTTTCAGAACTATCATCTGTTGCCCGAATTGACCGCACTCGAAAACGTCGCTGTTCCTGGGGCGATCGCCGGCAGGGATTCGAGCCAGGCGGCCCTCAAGGCGCTCGAACGGGTGGGTTTGTCCGGACGCGCGGAGCACTTGCCCGCCGAGTTGTCCGGCGGCGAGCAACAGCGTGTGGCCATCGCACGGGCGATCGTCAACGAACCGAAAGTCCTGTTTGCCGATGAGCCGACCGGGAATCTCGATTCGAGAAACAGCGCGGAAATCATGGCCATCCTGATGGACCTCGCCACCGAACAGCAGGTGACCTTGGTGGTGGTCACCCACGATCAGAATCTGGCCCAGGCGGGCGACCGGATGCTGATCATCCAGGACGGATCGATTCATCCATCCGCTCGTTGCTGACCCGCAGGGGTTCAGGGTTCGTAGAAGAAAGTCGGGGACACGGACTCCACCCGCCAGTCAAAATAAAGCACGTTCACATAGCTGCCGCGCAGGGTTTTCTGAGGCACGGGCCACGGCCAGGAACCCGCGATCGAGGGATGCTCGGAATTGATTTCAAGCATGGCGGGGACCATCGACAAGGTGGCGATTTTCCCGCCGTTGTCCGCCGAATATTTGGCGAGGCCGGCGTCGAGTTGGCCGGTTTTCCAACCAGGGGAGGTGGCGCCGACCCCTCCGAAGGGGCCGACATCCTTGCCAGCGGTGTCCGTCACCACGCCCGTGGGCAAATAGGCTTTTGAGGCGTGGATGTGTTCGGTGCTATACATGGCGTGAGCGACGACTTCATACCATTTTTTCTTGCCGCCCATGTTGTCGGGTTTCAGGCCCGGAGCCTTGAAAACCTCGGGATGTTGGACAGTGGCGGTGGCTTCGCCAAGGCCCAGGTAAGGTTGGAGAACGTAGGCCTGGGTGAGCGGATCCGCGGTGGAGAGAGCGGGGGAAACTCCGACGTCATTGAAGGCCGGAAGGCGATCGTTCTCGCTCAGGTAGGAGGAAATGGCGCTGCCGATCTGACGCATGTTAGAAATAGCCAGGATATTGTTCGCCCGTTCGCGCATGCGGATGACCACCGCAAGGGTGAGAAAGGCAAGCGTGATGACGATGACCACCACCACCAGCAATTCCACCAGCGTGAAACCGGGCAGCAAATAGCGGCTTCGGCTTGCGGTCGCCGCACGCGGGCTTTGGCGATTGAAAGGCAAGAAGGACTGGATCGGAGTCATTTGGAAATTTTAAGCGCCCGCAATCGGAAACGCAACAGCGGTTTTTTCCCCGCAGGGCCGCTGGGGAGGCAATCAATCCGCCCGGGAAAGGTGGGTGATACCGCGTTGGAGAAGTTGTTCGTCCACGGTCGAGGTGACGGTGTCGTCGAGATAAACCGTGAGGTTTTCCTCGGCGAATTCGATGGATTGCAGTTCGCCCGGATTGCCCTTGAAGGCGGCGATCAGGCTCTTCATGTCTTTGATCGGCTTGCCGTTGACCTTGCGGACGATCAGATTGCGGAGGCGCTCGTAGCCGACGGTGGCGGGTGTGGGAATCACTCCGCTGAGGAACACGACGCGATCAATGGATTCCTGGTATTTTTCCGGATTTTCGTAGGTATCGAGCAGGTTGAGTGGCGCGCGGGATTGCCAATCCTCGCCGAACGCTTCGAGGATGGGCAGCGAGAGTTCCTGGAAAACGAGGCCTCCCTTGAGTAGATAGTTCGGCGCCTGGTCGAAGAGATGGTTGGGAACCAGGCGGCCGCCCTCCTCCTCACGGGTGAGGGTGGCCTTGAGTTCCAATGGCCTGCCCTCGCGCAGAAATGAGAGCGTGATGGAATCACCGGTGGATTTCCCGCCTCGGATCAGGTGACCCCACGCCAGACTGCCGTAGCTCGGGTGTTCGTAGTAGCCGCGCCGGTCGATGGCCTGGCCGTCCACGGCGAGCAGCACGTCGCCTTTTTTCACGCTGGCGAGATCGGCGGCGCCGCCCTTCCGAACGGCTTGGATATAGATTCCGCCCTGGTCATCGGCGAGCTTGAGCCATTGGCGGAACGACGAGTCCTCGGTGCGTGTGATCGAGACGCCGAGGCTGGGGAACCCGGCGTAATCGTCGTCGGCGGACTCTGCTAGAAAACGTGCGACGATATCGGTGGAGGCGACATCGCACAACTGGTCCTTCGAATCGTAACTGATGAGCACGCCAGCGAGTTTGCCCCCGCGCAGCACCGGCAGCGAATAACTGCTCGCCGCGCTCTGCATCGAGGCCTTGACCAGATAGGTTAGAAAACTGTGCCCGGGCAGCAGGTTGGGTGCGACATCGATGCTTTGCAGGATGCCGGGCGTCTGCAGCGCAAGGCCGTTGTCTTCGAGTTGCAGGATTTCCAAGGAGCTGCCGATTTTAGGCGGCGCGGTGATTTCGAACGGGACCGTGGTTTTGAAAAAGGTTGCGCCCTCGGATTCGCTTGCGGGTCCGAGCAGGGCGAGGTTCGCCTCGTAATCGACGGCGATGACCTTTGCCGGGACAAAGCGGGTGCCGTCGGCCGATTCGAATTCCAGATACGTGGCATCCGAGACGAGTTCCGAAGTGGTGAGCACGCGTTGCGGCCCGACGATTGCGGCGAGCGCCCGGCGCTTGCGTGGGGGATTTTTCTCCCACGGCTGCCATGGGTTCCATGTCTGTTGAGTGGAGTTGATCCGGACGATGGAGGATTTCACGTCTAACGGAGCCGGCGCGGTCTCGCTGGAAACCACCACTACCTGCGTGGCGGGAGTCTCGCTTTTCGCGGATTCGGGTTTCGGCGGCTGGCAGGCGGCGAGGGCGAGAACCAAGGGCGAAATCAGGAGCTGGCGCATGAGGAGATAGTGGCTGGCGGGTGGTGGCTGGTGGATATGATCGTCAATCTGCTAACTTCTAACTGCGATCCACGATCTTCTATCTCAACCCCAGCACATCCTGCATGTCATAAAGACCGACAGGTTGGTTCTGGAGCCAGACGGCGGCGCGGACGGCACCGGCGGCGAAGGTGAGGCGGGAAGAGGCTTTGTGGGTGAGTTCCACGCGTTCGCCATCGGCGGCGAAGATGACGGTGTGATCGCCCACGACATCGCCGCCGCGCAGGGTGTGCATGCCGATTTCGCGGGGCTTGCGGGGACCGATGTTGCCGAGACGTCCGTGGGTGACATCAGCATCGTAGGAGGTGCAGGTTTCCTGGTTGAGGATTTCCAGCAGGGTTCTGGCAGTTCCGGAGGGGGAGTCGATCTTGTGGCGGTGGTGCATCTCGGTGACCTCGATGTCGAAGCGGTCCTGGGTGAGGATGCGGGCGGCATGGCGGGTCAGCCAGAACAGAGTGTTGACGCCGACCGAATAATTCGACGCGTAAACGATCGGCAGGGTTTTCGCCGCTTCGCGGATGATGGCGCGTTCCGCATCGCTGTGGCCGGTGGTGCCGATGACCAGACGAGTGCCGTGATTCAATGCGGCCTCGATTACTTGGGCGGTGAATGAATGGACCGTGAAGTCGATCGCGCAGGCGGCTTGTTGAATCGCGGCCGGCAGATCCTCGCCGACGTCGTGGGTGGCCGTGACGGTGACGGTGGCATTGGCGGCGGCGGCTTCGAGGAGTGCCTGGCCCATGCGGCCGGATTTTCCAGTGATCAGCAGATTCAACATAAGTGTTTCGAATTTCGAATTTAAGATTTAGGATTTAAGATTTCACCCAGTCAGTCCTCCCAGATCATGTGTTTGAGTTGGAGTTGGCTGGCGCGGGTGGCGGCTTCTTCATTGCGCGGGCCTTTAAAGGAGGCGATCTTCTGGGCGCAGGCGATGGCGGCGGGCCAGCGCCCGGCCTTTTCCAACAGCGCGAGGGCGCGGAAACCGCAGAGTTCGAAGTAATGCCATTCCCTTGGCGGATCGGTGGTTTCGACAACCGAGTAGTAAGCGATGAACGCCTGCTTTTCGCGTTTGCGCGCCGGGTCCTTTTCATCGGGAATCTGCTCCAGGGCTCTGCCACGGAGGTATTGCAGGCGGTTAAAGAGGGTGGGGTGGTTTTCGGCGTGGACGAGCAGCTTGTCGTAAATCGCGAGCGCGTCGGTTAGGGAGTTCGGATTGACGCTGCCCTGGGCGTAAATCGCCTCTCCTAGCAGAAGTCCGGCAGGGAGGTGGAGCGGATCAGCCCCCGGGATCGAGTCGAACCACTTGCGCAGGAAAGCCGAGGCTTCGGCCAGGCGGTTCATGTCGATCATGAGGCGGGCCTTTTCGAGCATGGCGAGGGAGGTGACGGAGCCCTTCGACGCGATGGCCTTGTCGAAGAGGGTGAGCGCTTCCTGTTGGGATTGGGTGGTGGGGACGAGCGCAGCGGAACGGGCGGCGAGCAACCAGGCGGCCTGGGCCCTGCCCGGATCGGTGTCTGACGCGGCGAGTTTTTCGAGAACGATGCGGGAGTCGTTGTAGTTGCGGGTTTGGAACAGATTGCGCCCGAGCACGAGCGTGGCTTCCGCGGCGGCGGCTTCTCCCGGATGGCGCTCGATGATCGCCCTGGCGGTGGCGATTGTGGCGGTGGAGTCCTTCGATAGATCCTCAAGCCGGAGTTGGGTTAGGGCGATGCGCGCGGGACTCAGGCCGGCGGATTGATCCGGATCCGCCGCCAGCGTGTCGAGTTGCGCGCGGGCGAACGAGAGGTCGGGTGCCGCGCCCGTGAGCGAGGCTTCGGCGGCCGCGAGGCGCGCTTCGGGCACCCGCGGGTGGTTCGGGTGTTTGGTTAGGAACTCCTCGATCGCCGATTTTTCCGCGAGCGGATTCTTGCTGGAAAGAGCGCGTTCCAACTCAAGGTCGGCAGCGAGCGCGCGATCCTCCACGGCGGTCGTCCCGACAGCCACCATGGTGGCGCCGGCAGCGCCGGGCAGCCGGATGATGGCGGCGTTGAGGCGGGCGATCTGGGATTCCTTGTCGGATAGGGATTTGGCGGCTTCCTCAAACAGCCGGACGGCCTGATCGGCGAGGCCCTGGGAGTAGGCGGTTCGTGCTTCGAGAAAAGCCGCTTCGCCCTGCATTGCAGGTGATGTGGCGGTCTCCCGGAGCGTGTCGAGGATGGCAACGGCGCGCTCGACGGCTCCAATCTTGAGGGCCCTGCGGGCGGTTTCGAACAAAGCGCGTTTGGCGAGGAAATGATCCGGCTTTTCAAGCCGGAGCCGTGTCAGGAGCCGCCGGGCTTCAGCGAGGGCTGCGGGGGAACCGTTGCGATTAAGTCCAACGGCGCGGGTGAAAAGCGAGCAGGTGATCAGCTCGTTGGAGGTGGACACGCTAGGCCATGCCGCCGCCGCACCGGAGGCCGAGGTGGCGAGTGGCCCGGTGTTGGGCACATCGGCGGGGGGAATCCATTGGGCGAGGCGCTCGAGCACCGGATCGCTCGGTCCCGGGGTTTCCGGCAAGGCATTTTCCAAGCGCTTGAACAAAGCCTCAAGCTGGGGTGAGTCGGGGTGTTCGTGAATGAAGGCGAGCAGGAAATTCCACGCCACCTCGGGAGCCCCCTTGGCGCGGAGCGCGTCCGCTAGACCGACGGCCGCCAGGTGATGTCGCTGAAGCGTTTGGCCTTGCGGTTGATCGACAAGCGTCTGAAAACTGGCGGCGGCGTCCGCGGACCGGCCTTCCGCGAGCAGCAGGTGGGCTTCCAGAAACGTCGCCATGGAGCGCTCGCCGGGACCGATCGACGCGGCGGCGGGCATGATTTCCCGCGCTTCAGCCGTGCGCCCGAGATCGAACAGGATTTCCACCTGCCGGAGCCGCACTTTGGTGGTCAGCGCCGCATCCGGGGTGGGCCCCAGAGCGGAGAGTGTTTCCAAGGCGGCTTCCGGTAGCCCCAGCGACAACTGGAGACTTGCTACGGTAAATCCGGTTTCGCTGCGGTAGGGAGCCGCAGGAGCGGCCAGCAGTTCCGACAAAATTCCGACCGCATCGTTGAAGCGCCCCAAGCCGACCCACGCCTGGCCTTTCCAGAACCGCACTTCGGGATGTTTGGAAACGAACGACTGGCCGAGCAAATCGAGGGCCGCCGCCGGTTTGCCATCGCGGATCCAGGATTCGGCGAGGCGGATGGCCACTTGGGATTTTTCCGCGGCATCGAGGTTGTTACTGGCGAGGCTGTCGCCAAAATGCAGGGCCGCCATTTCCCACAGGCCGGACGACAGTGCGTCCTCGCCTTTCCGCATCAGCGTGCCCGAGTCCTGCCCCGGAAGGGCGGACTGCATGGCGAGCAGAAGGAGAGGGATGATCGACCTGAGCTTCATCGGGCTCGCGGAGTTTGGCAGCGCCGGACGCCCATGGCCAGTCCGGATGCTTGAAAATCAAATCTACGGTCAGTGTTTCCGGGCGAGGAGTTTCCGGAGGTCGGAAGCGGGCTGGTTGAGCACGAGCGAGGCCTCCTTGAGATCGCCGCCAGCACGTTCGAGCACCCGCCCGGTGATTTCGCGGGTGACCCAAGCCAGCAGATCCTGGCCGGCGGGGGCGATGTTGATCAATTGGTCGATGGCTGCGGAGATGACGGCCGGGGATTTGCCCGGGGCGGACGCCAGCGGAATGTCCACGGGCAGCAGGATATTGGAGGACGCGAGTGCGCAGGCCCTGGCGATGGTGTTTTCCAACTCGCGCACATTGCCTGGCCAATTGTGGGATTGCAGCGTGTTGATGGCCTCGGCCGAGAGCCGGATGCGGGCCATGCCGTTTTTCTTGGTGATGCGCTGGAGGAAAAACTCCGCCAGCAGCGGCACGTCCTCCAGCCGCTCGCGGAGCGGCGGAATCGGAATCTCCACCACGTTGAGCCGATAGTATAGATCCTCGCGAAACCGCCCGGCCGCCACTTCGTCCGCGAGGATCTTGTGGGTTGCGGCGATGATCCGCACGTCGGTGGTGATTGTCTCGTTGGCACCCACCCGGGAAAACGAGCCGTCCTGGAGCACCCGCAGCAGTTTCACCTGAATTGTCAGCGGCATGTCACCGATTTCATCGAGAAACAACGTGCCGCCGTCCGCTTGTTCGAAGCGTCCGGCGCGGCGGGCGATCGCGCCGGTGAACGAGCCTTTTTCGTGGCCGAACAGCTCGCTCTCCAACAGATTTTCCGGAATGGCGCCGCAATTGATGGTGATCATCTCCTTCTGGCGCCGCGGGCTGTATTCGTGGATCGCCTTGGCGACGAGTTCCTTGCCGGTGCCGCTCTCGCCGGAGATCAGGACTGGCGCGTCCGAGCGTGCCACTCGCCCGACGAGTTTGAAAACCTCCTGCAGCGCACGGGAAATCCCGATCATTTTCACCCGGGAATCGTGTTTCGGAAGTTCGGCCGCCGGCCGGTCCGCGCTGCGGCGCTCGTCCTGGGTTTGCAGCGCGGATTCCACCACCGGGCGCAATTCGAAGGCCAGTGATTCCTTGCGCAGCACATCGTGCGCCCCGCGCTGGGTTGCTTCGATGATTTGTCCGGTGGTCGGGAATCCGGCGGTTAGAATCACCAGCGTCTGGGGACTCTGCTGGAGAATGCGGCCTAGCAGTTCCAAACCGTCGAACGGATCCAGTTCCATCGCGGCCACCACCACGCCGATGGGGGTTTTCTCCACGACCTTGAGCGCGTTGGCCGCGTTGTCGCAACGCAGAATCCGCAGGTTGTTGGCCGCCAAATGTTTGGTGGCCCAATCAAGGAAATCCAGATCGGGATCGATGAGCAGCAGGGTGTCGTCTGTGGAATCGTCGGGCATCGCGATGGCTGCGGCAGTGAAACAGGGTGCAAGCCGGGAAACACGACAAAAATCGCGGGATTCCGCGGCGGAGATCAAGACGGGTTCACCCCAGAGCCACCGTAGCGGCGAAGCGACCACGGATGCGGGTCATTCGAAGTAACGCTTGAGTACCCGCTGTTCGTCAGGATCGAGAGATTCGCGCCAGACGCGGTCGCCGCCCTTGCCGGTGGCTTCGGTGTCGCCGCCGGTGGAGAGTTTGGAGGCGGAGCGATCGATCTCGTGCTCGCCGTCCTGGAGTTCGAGCAAGTCGCCGGGCGAGGAGCGGGAAAGGTCCTTGGCTTCAAGTGCGGCGAGATCGCCGGTTTTCAGCGCGTCTTTTTCGCCACCCAGCACGCCCGGCGAGTGTCCCGGGCCGCGCTCCACCCCGCCTTTGCCGGGGCCCTCGCCCGGTTCACCGCCCTCGCCCTCGTCGCCCTCGCCGGCAAGCAGTTCGTCGCTCCAGTCCTCACCCTGGTCCTCACCCTGGTCCTCACCCTGGTCCTCGCATTTCTTCAGGTTGTCGGCGTTTTTCTGCAGGTTCTCGCGCAGTTGTTCGAGTTGTTCCGGGGTGAGCTCGGCCAGATTTTTGAGATCCAACTGGCGCATTTGTTCCAGCAATTGCGGATTGGGTTTCATCGCCCCGTTTTGGAGGCCTTGCAACGCTTGGTCGAACTCCTCCATCAGGCGGTTTTTCGCCGCTTCGCCCGCACCGGCATTTTTTTCGAGGGCCCCGAGCGCTTTGTCCGCCTTGCCGAGTTCCCGCTCCACCCGCTCGGTTTCGGCGCGGTGGGCCTTCTTGAGCGAGTCAGTGGCTTCCAGCGATGAGTGGCTGAACCATTGCTCCTCCTCTTGTGCCTTGAGTTCCTCCAGCCGCTTGCGTGTTTCCTCCAAATACTTCTCGTCCACCACTTCCTCCTTGGTCAGGTGGTCGAGTTCGGCGGTCAGTTGCTTCCAAGCCTGCGGTTCGTCGGGTGGCGCCAACACCGGCACCTGCCGGGCCGTCACCGGGAGCCACAGCCCGGCCGCCAACAGCGCCAGCGCCCCTGCCAAGGGAACCAACAAACGCGGCCACTGCCAGCTCAAACCGGCGTCGATTTTAGCCACTGGCGCCGGCCACGGAGCCACCCCCTCGCTGGCGGCGGAGAGTGCGTTGCGCAGGCGCATCGCGGCTTCGATCCGGACCAGCGATTGCGCTCGTTGTTCGAACTTGCGGGCGGCAAGCGCCAGACACACCAGCCCCAGGGCAACGACCGCGCCAACCATCGAAACATGAAGCGGCCATGCGTCCGCCGCCGGCATCTCCCGCCGCACCCACAACAGCCCCGCCGCGGCCACGACGGATAGAACCACCAGCGGTGCCGAAAGCGTTTCCAGCCACCATCCGAGATTCACCCGCAGCCGGACCTGATCCGCCTGTTTCCGCCAAAAATCGCGATGGAGGTTGCTGATTTCCGAAGCCATGTCCGGAGGTTAATGGAAATCCGCCCCGATGCGACGGGAAAATCCCCTGAAAGAGTGTTGGCGTCTCGCCAACACTCTTCAGGAAAATCACTTGCGCTGTTGCGATGCGTGCGGAGACAATCGCGCTCGCCATGAAAAACCCCACTCCTCCCGCATCGGTGGCGTCCCCGCGCTTTTCCGGATCCACCGCACTCGCGCAAACCTTCCTCCTGGGCATCAGCACGCTCCTTTTCCAGAACGCCATGGCCGAAGCTCCCGCATTCTCATGGCAGCAGACGGACACCAGCCTTGCCCTCTGCAATGACGGGAAAATCGTCTGGCGTCTGGTTTTCGATGCCAAACAACCCAAGAGTTATTTTCATCCGCTCGCCACCTTGGATGGTGAGGTGTTGACCGGCTTTGAGCCTGCTGATCACCGCTGGCACCGTGGTTTGTGGTGGTCGTGGAAGTTCATCAACGGCCTGAATTATTGGGAGGAGGACGAAAAAACCCGCCTCAGCGAAGGCGTCAACGAACTGACCGGCGCCACCGTCAAGCCCGGTGAGAACTTCACCGCCGGGGCCGAGTTGCGCTTCAGCTACCACCCGCCGGAAAAACCGCCGGTGATGACTGAAGTGCGCAAGCTCGCCATCGCCCGCCCGGATGCCGAGGGCCGCTATTGGATCGACTGGACGAGCGAGTTCACGGTGGGTGACGCGCCGGTGAAACTCGAACGCACGCCGCCGCTGCATCAGGGGGGCGCGGCGTATGGTGGTTATGCGGGTTTGTCCCTGCGTTTTCCGCCCGGCGTCAAGGGCTGGTCCTTCCGCAACAGCGAGGGGATAAACACCGCCGCCGCGGGCAACGGCCAGCCCGCCCGCTGGACCGATCTATCCGGAGCGAGCGCCGGCATCGCCGTCTTTGATCATCCGGGGAATTTCCGCCATCCCTCGTCGTGGTATCTCTATGACAGCCCGTCGCTGCTCTACTACAGTCCCGCCTTTCTGTTCAATGAAACACTCGAACTCGCGGCGCAACAAACCCTGAAACTCACCTATCGGGTCCTGGTGCATTCCCGCCCGATGACCGCCGAACAACTCGAAACCGAGTGGCGCGGCTATACGACGCCGGCCAAGCCCTGATCGGCGAGGGCTTGGTGCTTGGATCATTCTCCAATGGCTTCTCACGGACCGCCCGGAGGAGCGCTCCCTGCCATCGCGCAATTTCCGGCATGCTATTGGTGACGGAAGCCATGACGTAAAGTTGAGTCCGGCTCCGCAGTATTTTGAGTCGGTTTTTCGATTTTTCCCAGGCATCAAGTGGCCGGTGCGGATGCTCCAGAAACCCTTGAGGCTTGCTCGCCAGGGCCTCCAGGCGTGAATTGCCCTATTTGGCAACATTTCCTGTTCACGTAAACGTGAACAGCCGCGATTAAGTGAATACGGCGACCGAAATCCAAGCTTCCGGTGGTAGGTGATAGATGGTGAAATGCCAGGCATTCCGCGCCAGACCGCCAATGCCTCACTTCATCTCCGTCACAAACTCCGGTTCTTAATCTCCTGCGTGATCTCCGCGATGAACTCATCCAGCGGTTTCGCGCCGAGGTCGTCCTTGTCGCGATGGCGGATCGAGACGGTGCCTTCTTCGGCTTCGCGCGGGCCGATGACGAGCATGTAAGGAACTCGATCGAGGCGGGCGTTGCGGATTTTCGCGCCGATTTTATCAGACGTGCGGTCCACGGTGAGGCGGACGCCGAGGTCGGCGAGTTTGGCGGCGGCGGCTTCGGCGTGGTCGAGGGTTTTCTCGGAGATGGGCAGGATGCGGACTTGCTCGGGGGCGAGCCAGGTCGGGAATTTGCCTTCGAAGTGTTCGATGAGCAGGCCGGTGAAACGTTCCATCGAACCGAAGGGCGCGCGGTGGATCATGACGGGAACGTGCGGCTGGTTGTCCGCGCCGACGTAGCTGAGGTTGAATCGAACCGGCAGGTTGTAGTCCACCTGCACGGTGCCGAGCTGCCACTCGCGGCCGATGACGTCCTTGACGACGAAGTCGATTTTCGGGCCGTAGAAGGCGGCCTCGCCGAGTTCTTCGGTGTAATCCACGCCGAGCGTTTGCACGGCTTCGCGCAACGCGGCCTCGGCCTTGTCCCAGTTTTCCGGGGAGCCAACATACTTGTCGCTGGCCGGATCACGGAGCGAGAGGCGAACACGGTAGTCATTCATCCCCAGCGTATTGAGGACTTTTTTAACGAGATCCAGGCAACCGGTGACTTCGGCCGCGACTTGATCGGGCGTGCAGAACAGGTGGGCGTCGTCCTGGGTGAAACCGCGGACGCGAGTCATGCCGCCGAGTTCGCCGGATTGTTCCCACCGATAGACGGTGCCAAATTCGGCAAGGCGAACCGGGAGGTCGCGGTAGGAGTGATGATCGCTCGCGAAAATCTTGATGTGGTGCGGGCAATTCATCGGCTTGAGCAGGTAACCTTCGTAGCTTCCATCTGACAGGCCGTTGATGAGGTTGGCGCAGGTGGCGTCCTCGTCGGCGAGTTTTTCCAGCACCTCGCGCTCGGCGATGGCCGGGAACTGGCTTTCCTGATAGTAGGGGAAGTGGCCGGAGGTGCGGTAGAGATCGAGCTTGCCGATGTGCGGGGTGAAAACCTGCGAGTAGCCCTGTTTGTCGAGTTCCTCGGTGATGAATTCCTGAAGCGCGCGGCGGACCAGCGCGCCTTTGGGTTTCCAGAGGACCAGGCCTTGGCCGACCATTTCATCGATGTGGAAAAGTCCGAGCTCGCGGCCGAGGCGGCGGTGATCGCGTTTTTTGGCTTCTTCGAGCCGGTTCAGGTGTTCTTCCAGCAGTTCCTTGCTCTCGAAGGCGGTGCCGTAGAGGCGTTGCAGCTGGCCCTTCGATTCATCGCCCAGATAGAAGGACGACGAGACCGACATGAGTTTCACATGCTTGCACTTGGAGGTGTAGCCGACGTGCGGTCCGGCGCAGAGGTCGATGAAGTCGCCGTTCTGGAAACAGGAGATCGGTTCGCCCTCGGGGATTTTTTCGATGAGGTCGAGCTTGAAGCGGGAGGCATTGCCCGCTCGCTCGGTGAGGCCGCCGAGACGGCCTGATTCGGCCATCGCCTTCGCTTCGTCGCGGGAGATCGCCTTGTAATCGAACTTCTGATTGTCCTTGGAGATTTTTTTCATCTCGGCCTCGATTTTTTCGAAGTCGTCCGGGGTGATCCGGTGCGGCATCTCGAAGTCGTAGTAAAAGCCGTTCTCGATGGGCGGGCCATAGGCGAACTGGGCGTCGGGCCAGATGCGCAGGATGGCGGTGGCCATGACGTGGGCGCAAGAGTGGCGGAGGCGCTCCAGGTCGGTCATTTGCTGGCGTTCGTCGAGAGTCTTGCGGTGGTTCATGCGGGCACAGGGAAACCCGCGGATGGCCGGTTGTTCAAGGGGCAAATCGTGGGGTCCCGCCGGCCGAGAAGGTTTTGCCCGATCTTGAAACTTCTGTCGGAAAAACCTTGCCATGCGGCGGGATTGACCTACTGGTTCGCCGCGCACGGCAGGTTTGCCATGCATGGAACCCGGTTTGAGGTTCCGCCCTTTTGCGGTCTTCATCGATGAGAGATGGTCTGAGGTTCTTCTGCAATAACCTCATCGACACCGCCAGCCGCCGATTCCCGGAGGGTGCTGGCAATTTGACCCCATGACCCTGACCTCATTCGAGGCGCTGCCACTGGCTGCGCCCCTCCACCGCGTTTTGCGCGAACTTGAATACCACGAACCCACGCCGATCCAATCCCAGGCGATCCCCTTGCTGCTGCAAGGCCGCGACCTGTTAGGTTGTGCCCAGACTGGCACCGGCAAGACTGCCGGCTTCGCCCTGCCGATCCTCCACGCGCTGAACGAGCGTCCGCTTCAAATCCGTCCGCGGTGCTGCCGGACGCTCGTTTTGGCACCAACCCGCGAACTCGCCGGGCAGGTGGGCAAGAGTTTCACCACCTATGGAAAACACATCCGCTTCAGCCAGACCCTGGTTTACGGCGGGGTCGGCCAGGTGCCGCAAGTCAATGCGATGCGCCGCGGCGTGGACGTGCTGGTGGCCACTCCCGGGCGCTTGTTGGATCTCATCGACCAGCGCCACATCGATCTCTCACAGGTTGAGTTTTTCGTGCTGGATGAAGTGGACCGCATGCTTGACATGGGGTTCCTGCGGGATGTGAAACGCATCGTCTCGCTGCTGCCCTCGAAGCGCCAGTCGCTGTTCTTTTCCGCCACGCTCGCTCCTAACATCGTAGAGCTCGCGCAGACCATCCTGCGCGAACCCGCGCACGTCAGCATCGCTCCTGAAACGACCACCGCCGAGCGGATCGACCAGCAGGTGTGTTTCCTGGAGCGCGACCACAAGCGCCCGCTGTTGGAACAACTGCTCCGCGCCCAGGCTGCGGCGACGGTTGGCAAGCTAACGATTGTTTTCAGCCGCACCAAACACGGCGCCAACAAACTCGCGAAGAGCCTGTGCGCCGCCGGTTTCCCCGCCGATGCCATCCACGGCAACAAATCGCAGGCCCAGCGTGAAAAGGCGCTCGAGCGTTTCAAGAAGGGCCTAACACCCGTGCTGGTCGCCACCGACGTCGCCGCGCGCGGGGTCGATGTGAAGGACGTCGGGCTGGTGGTGAACTACGACCTGCCCAACGAACCGGAAGCCTACGTCCACCGTATCGGGCGCACCGCGCGTGCCGGAGCGGAAGGACGTGCCGTTTCATTCTGCTCGGATGATGAGTTGGAATATCTCCGTGAAATCGAAAAGGTGATCAAGATGTCCGTTCCGCGATGGGACGACCATTCGTGGCACCTTGAAGCGCTTGCCGAGCGCCATCTCCGGATCAAGAGCGGTGGCGGCAAGGCCCCCTCATCTAACGGTGGACGCCGCCAGGGCGGTGGCGGTGGCGGCGGACGCAACGGCGGCGGCCGCGATTACAGCAACGCCTCGGGACGCAACAACCGTCGCGGTCCGGCGTCGGTGCGCTGAGATACGCGGCGGCGGTCGCCGGATCGCCGCTGTATGCTATTAGATTATCGGCGGCCCGTCAGCGGATTCGCCCGCGGCGGCGGTCTGGGCGGGGCGGGGCGGCCCGGCCCTACCGGATTGAGGGGCTCACGCCCTAACCAGCTTTGCCACGTCCCATGCGGGCAGGCCGAGTTCGGCGTTGATTGCGTTGAACTCGGCGATTTCAGCTTCGGTGAAGAGCAGTCCGCCGGCCTCATCCGAACGTTTGCGGGCACTTGCTTCGATCTGGCCGGGCAGCATCGCGCCTTGGTTGCCGTGGCCGAGGATGTCGTCGAGCACCGCCTTGAGATTTTCGATCTGATTGCGGCCGCAGGCGAAATTGCCGCCGGAGATGGCGTCTGGATGAATGACCTGGAAGTAGAAAACCGGGGTGTTTTTTTCGCCCGGGGCGGTTGGTTGGCGGCCGCGGATGGTCGGCCGCGAGCCGCCGATGAGTCCTCCGAAAATCTCGTTGAGCAGGCACATGCCATAGCCTTTGTGGCCGCCGAAGGGGAGCAGCGCGGCGACTTGATCGGGATCGGTGGTCGGTTGGCCATTGGCGTCCACGGCGGCTCCCGGCGGCAGGGATTTGCCTTCGCGTTTCAAGGTTTGCACGCGGCCCATGGCGACGGTCGAGGTCGCCCAATCCATCACGATCGGAAAGCCATTGGCAGCCGTGCTGGGGATTCCCCACGAATGCGGATTGGTGCCGAGGGTGGGGAACCTGCCGCCGAAGGGGACCACTTCGGCGAGCGCGGCGGTGCAATTCGTATAAGCGTAGTAACCGCGCTCGGCGGCTTCCATCACGTAGCCGCCGCCCCAGAGGTAGTGAAACGCATTGTCCACGGCGATTTGGGCGATGCCGAATTGGTCCGCCAGTTCGATGGCACGGTCGATCGCCCGATAGGCCACGGACTGGCCGAGTTTTTTATTGGCATTCCACCGCTCGGAGGCGGGAAAACGCGACGGCAACACCTCGATTTCCGCGCCGGGGACACAACCGCCGGTGGCCGAGCCAAACAGGTGATCGAGGTGAAGGGCCTTGAGCGCGTGGTGGGTGCGGATACCGTGACGGGCGGCCTCGGCAGCCAGCTTGGCGCCTTCAGCGGCTTCCTCGGCGGTGTAGCCGCGGGCCTGATAGGCGTTGGAAACGAGTGAGTCGTGGTCGTGGCGCGGAATAACGAGGAATTCGGACATGAGAGTGGAGTGGCTGAAGGCCCGCAAGCATGCGTGGTCCGCGGAGCATGTCGAGCCGGATGGCAGCTTCCGCCTCACGGCGGACAAGTGGGCGGACCGGGTCGGATCCGCCCTACCAAATGGGTTGAGGCGAGAATCAAAAAATCCCCACCGGCCATTTTCAGGCGAAGTGGGGATTGGTGGAATATTGACGTTCTTTTAAGTAAATTGCCGATTAGCGATCCAGAATCGAGTTCCAGTGTTCCAGTTGATCCTTTTGGGACTCGAAGAGCGCCGTGGTGTCGTCGTGGATGGTGACGGAGGTGATTTTGTCTCCCTGGCGGATGGCATCCACCACGTGTTGACCGTTAGTGACCTGGCCGAAAACCGAGTGCTTGCCATCCAGATGCGGGGTGGCGCCATGGGTGATGAAGAACTGGGAGCCATTGGAGCCGGGGCCTGCATTGGCCATCGAGAACACGCCGGGCGAGCGGTGGCGGAGATCGGGATGGAACTCATCCGCGAACTTGTATCCCGGTCCGCCGCTGCCGGTTCCCGTGGGGTCGCCGCCCTGGATCATAAAATTCGCGATCACGCGGTGGAACGACACGCCGTCATAATATCCGCGCCGCGCGAGATTGAGGAAATTCGCGCAGGTCATCGGAACTTTGGAGGCATAAAATGTCGCGTCGATGTCGCCTGCGGAGGTGTGAATGGTGATTTTGATATCAGACATGGGCGGCAGCAAACACCGGAATCCCGGCGCTGGCAACCTCGGGCTTGAGGGATGCGCCGATTTTCCCACAAGGGTTGGTTCCGGCAATCCCAGTGGGTTTCACCGGCGGCACACCCGAAGTGGCGTGGCTCGTTATATCCCGTCGAGCATGCCTTTGAGGTTGCCGAAGAAGTTGTCGAGTTCATCGGTGCTGGGCTCCGCGCCCAGAATGTCATCATAGCTGGTGTGTTCCAGATGTTCTTCGTCGAGCTCGCCGATGAAGGAGCTGGGCTGGCAAGCGGTTTCCTGGCCCCATTTGAGGCGCTTGGAGCAATAGCTCATGGTGAGCTGGTCTTGGGCGCGGGTGATCCCGACATATAACAGGCGGCGCTCCTCGTCCTTGGTGCCTTCCGCGATGCTGCGGGTGTGGGGGAGGTAGCCTTCTTCGAGACCGACGAGGAAAACGATCGGGAATTCCAGGCCCTTGGAGGCGTGGAGCGTGATGAGGGTGGCACCTTGTTTTTTCTCAAGGTCGTCGTCGTCGCGCTCGGAGGCGAGGGCGCTGTGGTCGAGGAAGGACTGAAGGGTTTTGCCTTTGAGGGCGTGGGCGCGGAGGCTGTCGATGACGCTTTGAATGCCTTCGCCGCGTTGCTGGCGTTCGTTCTCGGTTTTGCAGCCGCGTTCGATCCACTGAAGGTATTCGATTTCCTTGATGAGCCCGTGAAGCACCTCGGCGGGGTTGTCCCTGGCGATCTCGAGGCGGTTTTTCGCGCGGGCGATGAGGGCGACGAACGACTCGATGGCATGGCGGGATTTCGGGCCGATGGTGTCGGTGAAATGGGGATCGCAGAGGGCCTGCCAGACGGATTCGTGGTGTTCGCGGCTCCAATTGGTGGCGAGCACGGCGGTGGATTGGCCGATGCCGCGGTTGGGCGCGTTGAGAATCCGGAGCAGCGGGACGTCGGCGTCGGGCGAGACTAACAGTTGGGCGTAGGCCAGCACGTCGCGCACTTCGCGGCGGTCGTAGAAACTTTGCGCGCCGACCATGCGATAGGGGATTTTCCGCTCGCGCAGGGCGAGTTCGAGCTTGCGGCTCTGGCCGTTGGTGCGGAAGAGCACGGCGAAGTCCTCCCACTGGCGGCCGACGGCGCTCTTGCCGGCCAGGATTTCCTCGGCGATGAACTCGGCCTCCTCGTCATCGCCGGGCATGGCGACGATGCGCACGGGATCGCCGCCCTTGCGGGTGGGGCGGAGGATTTTCTCACGCCGGCCGCGGTTGTGTTGGATCAGGCTGTTAGCCGTGTGGAGCACGGCGTGGGTGGAGCGGTAGTTTTCCTCGAGGCGGATGATCTTCGGGTTAGCGAAAAAGCGCTCGAATTCGAGGATATTGGCCACCTCCGCGCCGCGCCAGCCATAGATTGACTGGTCGTCATCGCCGACGACGCAGACGTGATAGGGCGGGCCGACGAGCTGCTGGAGGAGCTGCATCTGGAGGGCGTTGGTGTCCTGGAACTCATCCACGGTGACGCGGGTGAAGCGCTGGCGGAACATCTCGCGGACATCGGCGTGCTCGCGGAGGATCTTCTCGCCGAAGAGCAGCAGGTCGTCGAAATCCACGGCGTTCTGGGCGCGGAGTTCGTTTTGATAGGCGACGGCGAGGTTGGCGAAGTAGTCGTCCTCGAGGGTTGAGGGATCTATACCCTTGTTTTTCGCTTTGGAAATCGCGCCGAGCACGGTGTCCGGTTTGACCTTCTCGTCGGAGCCGCCCTTGCGCACGAGCAATTGTTTCATCAGTCCGACCTGGTCGGAGTGCGAGCAGATCGAGAAATTCTGCTTGTAGCCGAGTTTGTCGATGCCGCCGCGCAGGATGCGAACGCAGAGCGAGTGGAAGGTGCAGACAGTCATTTCGGCGGCCGCCTTTTTGGAGACCATGCCGGCGATGCGTTCGCGCATTTCAGAGGCGGCCTTGTTGGTGAAGGTGACGGCGAGAATTTCGGAGGGGGAGATCCGTTTTTCCAGCATGTGGGCGATCCGGCAGGTGACGGTGCGGGTTTTGCCGGTGCCGGCACCGGCGAGCAGCATGACCGGGCCGTCCAGCGCGGACACCGCCTGGCGCTGGGCTTGATTCAGGGAATCGAAAGAGAACGAGGAGGCCATCGGCGCGCGGAGTCAAGCGGGGCGCGGGGCGGGTGGCGAGAACGGAGTGAGGGATGTGACCCTGCGGATGGCCAGCCAGCTCCGAATCGCCAGGACCATGCGGTGACAACGTGATGAGGCGAGCCGTTGCTTAGGCGTTGGTTCTAGCAGGCTATCTCAAACTTGGCTGCGGCCGCGGCCTCCGCTGCAAGCTCGGCTTCAAATTCCGCCTCCAGTTTGGCCTGAATCTCCGCCTCGCTCATGGTGGATGGGTCCTCGGAGGCAGCTTGCTCGACGGCTCGCTTTTCGGCCTTCTCGTCCTCGCGAGCCAGGCGCTTATCGAGCTTCTTCTGCTCACGCTCGCGGCGTTTCGCGTCTTTGCTTGGTGTGAAGGCCATGGGTCGATCTTTTGATGGTTGGTGTGACAGGTGGACCCTGCCGCTGCGCGTCGGCATACGTTTTGATGGTCGTCGGAAGCAATAGAAAATTTTGGGTGGGGCGGAAAAATGGCGAGATTCTGCGAATTCAAAGGCCCTATAGCCCTCGGCGGACGGTTTTTTCGCAGGCCGGCACCGCACCCAGCGGCTCCGGCCCCCGCGATCCCAGCTTGGTGTTTCCATTCCCCGCGCCGGGACATAGCATGGGTGCGCCGCCTCATGCCTGTCCCCACCGCACTTCCGATTTGGAAAATCCACGCCGCCATTCTGCGCACTCTGCAAGTCGGCAAGCGCCTGGTGCTGGTGGCACCCACGGGCTCTGGAAAAACCACCCAGGTGCCGCAGATGCTGCTCGATGCGGGCCTCGCGGGGGACAAGATGATCGTGGTGTTGCAGCCCCGCCGTGTCGCCGCCCGCACCGTGGCCACGCGGGTTGCTTGGGAGCGCGACGGGAAACTTGGCGCTGAGGTCGGCTATCAAATCCGCTTTGACGATCACACCAGCGTCGGCACCCGCATCTGCTTTGTCACGGAAGGCATCCTGCTGCGCTGGCTTCAGGATGATCGCACTCTGGCGAACATCGGGGCGGTGGTTTTCGATGAGTTTCACGAACGCAACCTGCTCAGTGATGTCGCACTCGCCTTGGTGAAACATTTGCAACAAACCCAGCGCCCCGATCTGGCGCTGCTGGTGATGTCCGCCACGCTCGATGCCGAGCCGGTCGCCCAGTATCTGGACGAGTGCCCCATCCTCATTTCCGAAGGGCAGAGCTATCCCGTGGAGGTCGGTTATCTTTCCCAGCCCGACCCGCGGGCGATCACCGTGCAAGCGGCCGAAGCGGTCGAGCGCATCATCAACGACGATGCCCCCGGCGATATCCTCGTTTTTATGCCAGGACGCGGCGAAATCAACGGCACACTCGACGCCTTGCGTGGCCTGAAAACGCGTGAGCGCGTGGCCTGCATTCCCTTGCATGGCGAACTCGAACCGCAGGAGCAGGACCGCGCCTTCGCACCCAACGCCTTGCGCAAAATCATCGTCGCCACCAACGTCGCCGAAACCAGCATTACCATCGATGGCATCCGCCACGTCGTGGACAGCGGTGTGGCCCGCGTGGCCCGTTACGATGCCGAGCGCGGGATCGGCACCCTCCTGCTGGAGCCCATCAGCCGCGCCAGCGCCGACCAGCGCAAAGGCCGCGCCGGACGCACCGCGCCGGGCACCTGCCACCGCCTGTGGACCGCGATCGGTCACAAAAGCCGCAGCGAACGCAACACTCCGGAAATCCAGCGCAGCGATCTCGCCGAGGTCGTTCTGCTACTCCATTCACTCGGCATCCGTGAAGCCGCCACTTTTGACTGGCTGGACAAACCGGATACCCAGGCCGTCGAGCGCGCCGAGCGCCTGCTCACCATGCTCGGCGCTTTGCAGGATGCGGATCTCACACCCATCGGCCGGCAAATGCTGCGCCTGCCCATGCACCCGCGCTACTCCCGCATGCTGATCGAGGCCAGCCAGCGCGGCTGCGTGCCGGATGCCGCCTTGTGTGCCGCTCTCGTCAGTGGTCGGGATCTGCTAGCCCGCCAGGAGCGCCATGACGCCAACGCCCAAACCGCGCGCGGGATGTTCGAGGACAGCGGCGAATCCGATTTTATCACCCTGATGCGCGCTTACGAATTCGCCAAGGCGAACGGCTTCAATTTCGACCGCTGCCGCAGCCACGGCATCAATGCCCAGGTCGCCCGCCAGGTGGAGCAGACCTGCCAACAAATCCTGCACGCCGCCCACCAGCAGCGTCTCTACGACCGCGAGGCCGCGCCTGTTAGTCCGGCGCAAACCACCGAAGCCCTGCTGCGTTGCCTGATGGCCGGCTTCATCGATCAGCTCGCCAAACGCCGCGAACCCGGCAAGCCCGGCTGCGACCTCACCGAGCAACGGCAAGGCCAACTCGTGCGCGAAAGCGTGGTCGAGGACGCCCCGTTTTTTGTCGCCGCCAACCTGTGGCAGGCGCCCTCGCGCGGCCCCACGCCACTGACCCTGCTCAGCCTCGCCACCGCGGTGAAACCCGAGTGGATCGCCGAGATGTTTCCCCTCCACCTGAGCTCCACGGTCGAGCACCTCTTCGATGCGTCTAACAAACGAATCGCCGCCATGAAACTTACCCGCTACCGGGATCTCGTCATCGAGCGGAAATCGCAACAACGCGACCTCGATCCCGTCGCCAGCGGACGTTGCCTCGCCGCAGCCCACCGCGCCGGAGCCTTCGATCTGCCGCTGATGGATCATCGGCTGAAGCAATTCATCGCCCGGGTGAATCTCGTCCACGGCACCTTGCCGGAACTGGAGTTCGCCCCCTTCGATCACGCTGCCGTCACCACTTGCCTCGCCCGTGCCTTCACCGGACTCTCATTGGTAAAGGAAGCCCAAGCGGCTTCCCTCATCCCTGCTTTCCACCGCCATCTGGAAAAGGGCCAAATCGCGTGGCTCGATGAGTTGCTACCGCCCGCCATCCCATGGCCTGACGGCCGCCCCCTCAAAGTTTCCTACCTCAGCGGTGTTCCCGAAACCCAAGTCAAACTCCAAGACTGCTTCGCCCTCAAAGAGCATCCCAGCCTCTGTGAAAACCAACTTCCAGTCACCCTCATCCTCTGCACCCCCGACGGCAAACGCATCGCTAGCACCACCGACTGGCCCCATTTCCTCGCCCGCGAATGGCCGCAACATCGCCAAGCCGTCGCGAGGAAGTTTCCGGGGCATGTCTGGCGTTAGGACTCTTGATGATGCCTCGGCATCCCGAACCCGTAAGAAAAGCCAGGCTTTTCAAAGAAAACCTCCGCTGCCATCATGACTGGGCCGGGACGTAAACCTCCGCACCCGCTTCCGCGAACTCCTTGCTCTTCTCCGCCATGCCTTTTTCAAGCGCTTCCACTTCCGAGATGCCTTGTTGGGCGGCATATTGGCGGACGTCCTCACTGATTTTCATCGAGCAGAAGTGCGGGCCGCACATGGAGCAGAAATGGGCGGTTTTGGCGCCGTCCTGCGGGAGGGTTTCGTCGTGGAAGGAGCGGGCGGTTTCCGGATCGAGGCCGAGGTTGAACTGGTCTTCCCAACGGAATTCGAAGCGGGCTTTTGACAGGGCGTTGTCGCGGTATTGGGCGCCGGGGTGGCCTTTGGCGAGGTCTGCGGCATGGGCGGCAAGTTTGTAGGTGATGACGCCGACTTTGACGTCGTCCTTGTTAGGCAGGCCGAGGTGTTCCTTAGGCGTGACGTAGCAGAGCATGGCGCAGCCGTACCAGCCGATCATGGCGGCGCCGATGCCGCTGGTGATGTGGTCGTAACCGGGGGCGATGTCGGTGGTCAATGGTCCGAGAGTGTAGAACGGGGCTTCGTGGCACCATTCGAGTTGCTTGGCCATGTTTTCCTCGATCAGGTGCATGGGGACGTGGCCGGGGCCTTCGTTCATGACCTGGCAGCCCTTGGCCCAGGCGCGGGTGGTGAGTTCGCCCTGCACTTCGAGTTCGCCGAACTGGGCCTTGTCATTGGCATCGGCGATGGAACCGGGGCGGAGACCATCGCCGATGGAGAAGCTGACATCGTAGGCGGCGCAGATATCACATATCTCGTCCCAGTGGGTGTAGAGGAAGTTTTCCTTGTGATGGGAGAGGCACCACTTGGCCATGATCGAGCCGCCTCGGCTGACGATTCCGGTCATGCGGCTGGCGGTCATCGGAACGAAACGCAGCAGCACGCCGGCATGGATGGTGAAGTAATCGACGCCTTGCTCGGCCTGCTCGATGAGGGTGTCTCGATAGAGTTCCCAAGTGAGGTCCTCGGCCTTGCCGTTGACCTTTTCAAGTGCCTGATAGATCGGCACGGTGCCGATGGGGACGGGGGAGTTGCGCAGGATCCATTCGCGGGTGGCGTGGATGTTTTTCCCGGTGGAAAGGTCCATCACGGTGTCCGCGCCCCACTTGGTGGACCAGCGCATTTTCTCGACCTCTTCTTCGATCGACGAGGCGACGGCGGAGTTGCCGATGTTGGCGTTGATTTTCACGAGGAAGTTGCGCCCGATGATCATCGGTTCGCATTCCGGGTGGTTGATGTTCAGCGGGATGATGGCGCGGCCGGCGGCGACTTCACTGCGGACGAATTCGGGCGTGATCTCGGCGGGGATTCTTGGGGGGAAACGCTGAAAGATGTGAGGCGTGTAGGGGCTATTCGGCAGCTGGGTGGAACCGGCGTGCTGCTTGTCCAGATTGTTGCGGACGATATCCTCCTTTTGATCGGCGATCTGCGCGCGGCGCATGTTTTCGCGGATGGCGATGAATTCCATCTCGGCAGTGATGATGCCTTGGCGGGCGTAGTGAAGCTGGGTGACGGAAGTGATGCTCGTGGGCGAGACGCCCACGTTCTTTGAACGCAGCGGCTGGCGGCGCTCGGCGGTGAGGCCGGGGAATTCGATGAATTTGTTAGCACGTTCGGATTGCGAGGCGTATTCGGCGTGTTTTTCGGTGAGGTAGCCGTTGTCCTGGGGTTGGACAGGGCGACCGTCGTAGGCTTCGACATCGCCGCGGGCGAGAATCCAATCGCGGCGGAGGGGAGGCAGCCCTTGTTCGGAGGAGCCGCTGAATTGCGGATCGCCCCACGGGCCGGAGCAGTCATAGACGCGGACGGGCTCGTTTTTCTCGACGCGGCCGTTGAAGGACTTGGTGTCGGAAAGCGTGATTTCGCGCATCGGGACGCGCACGGACGGGTGGATCGCACCTTGGATGTAGATCCGGGCGGAGGCGGGGAGCGGGACGCGGGAGGCGTCGTGGGTTTCATTTGCGCTGCCTGTGATTTCTTCCGGACGGATCATTTTTAAAGAGGTTGAGAGTTGAGAGTTGAGAGTTGAGAGCCAAAAAAGCAAGAAGTGCCGGGTGAGCAGTGAGCAGAGAAGAGGAGGATGTCTGGGGATGGAATGAAAAGGCCGTGCGGATGAGGCACGGCCGGGAAGGGGAGCTGGGACTCGACTTCCTACGGCGGCATGACCCGCGTCAGGTTCGGAGGGTCTTTTCCGCGCGTCGGAAAATCTCGGCTCTGCGATCGGCGAGCACCCCTGTCGTGGGCTGGAGCATCGGATTTGAGGCGCGGACTGTCAAGTGGTCCGGGCGAATTTCAGATTTTGCGAAGTATTTCTTGATTCGTGCGGTGGTTTCGCCAAGGGTCCGTGCCCCGTTACGGGGCGTAGCTCAGCCTGGTAGAGCGCCTGCTTTGGGAGCAGGAAGTCGTCAGTTCGAATCTGGCCGCCCCGACTCTTCACAATCAATGAATTGTGAAGATTTTGGGGCTATCGAGAAAAGGCTCCATTTGCCATTCTCTCACCTTATCGCCCGGGCCGATGGCACAAAAACCCCGTCCATCGTGATTCAGTCCGGTGCCATCGGTGCCGACGCGCCGACATGCAGGTCGAGAGCGTACCGGCCATCGTCCTTCCCATCGATCCGGCCGGACACGTCCACGGGCATCTGGAACACGCAATGGAGGAAATGGACTTCTCCGCCCGCGCCTACGACCGCATCCTCAAGGTGGCACGCACGATGGCGGAGAGGGTGGGAACGGTGTGTTAATTAGCATAAAATCAATCAGTTGTAGCAATTCGGAGGGGCACTCAGGTGAAATTCCACACAAAATTCCACACAAGTTGACACGGCATCCGGGGGCGATGACCCGAAAAAGAAAACGTCGCAGCAGTGTCGTGGAGATCGGCAATGGCCCCACGAGAGCCAAGATCTACACCATCTCCCGCAAGGATGGGTATGAGCAGTTCACCCTTGCGTGGAAGGAGGGCGGCCGTCGAAGGACCCGCACCTTCGCCTGCATGGACGAGGCGAAAATGATCGCCCAGCAAACGACCGTTCGCCTGCAGAACGGGTGGGCGCTCGGCGACGAGGGTAGCTGAGACCAGCGACGTAGCCCGGACCTCTCTGGAGGCTGGCAACTCGCCGAAAATGATCTTCCGTCACTACCGGGAGGTGGTGACCGAGGAGTCCTCTGCGGCGTGGTTCGCAATTACGCCACCCGAGGGATGGCAACCGCCCGGGCTGGATTGGGCGCTTCGGGATCGATGGCGGAAGCTGGCCGCACGTCGGAGTAATCGGCGCGTTGACACGGATAACGCTGCGTAACCATGAATCCGCCTACCATTGAACCAACCCTCATTCA
>CAMBPB010000031.1 GCA_945869465.1 Prosthecobacter debontii | reverse complement strand
GTCGATCTGGGCCGCAAGCAGCTCGTTGGCTTGCACGCTGTTGACGTCTGACTCCATGGCGAGAAGGCGTTTCTGCCAGAAGCCGAACTGGCGGTGGGGTGGCGGTGGAGCAGGTTCGGGAACTTGACGGAGGATGGCGGAGCAGGCATCTTGTCGGCGGCTGAAAGCATTGATTCTTCAGCCCCAACGGGGCGCAAGACGATAGCCCAGGGCACCGCCCTGGGAACCCGATCACCTCACCTATTCAAGCCCTGAAGGGGCGCAACAAAGGTGGACGCCTCACATGTGACGCCCCTTCAGGGCTTGTGATATTTTTGCTCGTTAGACCCAGGGCGATGCTCTGGGCTATCGTATGTCACCCCGTTGGGGTTTGTTTTGGATGAATTGAACTTGCTCACTACTTTGTCAAAAACGAGGTCGTTCATCAAGTTCCGATGCTTTACGAGTGGGACTGAACGCACGTGGAGTGATAGAAAAAGCCGCCCCGGTTTCCCGAGGCGGCTTTGGTTTGAATGAATGCGACGGTCACGGACCGCCGCTACGGATCACTTCTTCTTGGCGGCTTTCTTCGCGGCTTTTTTGGCGGCGGGTTTGGCGGGCTTGGCGGCCCTGGCTTCCTCGATCGCGGCTTGGGCGGCGGCGAGGCGGGCGACGGGCACGCGGTAGGGCGAGCAGGACACGTAGTTCAGGCCGAGGGTGTGGCAGAACTTGACGGAGTCCGGATCACCACCGTGTTCGCCGCAGATGCCGAGCTTGATGTCCGGACGGGTGCTGCGGCCCTTGGCGACGGCGATTTCCATCAACTGGCCGACACCAGTGGTGTCGAGGGTGGCGAAGGGATTCTTCGCGAAGACGTCGTTCTCAACATATGGCAGCAGGAACGAGTTCATATCGTCGCGGCTGATGCCGAGTGCGGTCTGGGTGAGGTCGTTAGTGCCGAAGCTGAAGAACTCGGCGCCTTCCGCGATCTGGTCGGCGGTGAGCGCACCGCGGGGGACTTCGATCATGGTGCCGACCTGATAGTCGAACTTGATCTTCTTCTCGGCCATGACTTCCTTGGCGACGCGGTGGACGATTTCCGCCTGGAGATCGAACTCACGCTTGAAGCCGACGAGCGGGATCATGACCTCGGGTTTCACCTTGATCTTCTTCTTGGCCACGTCAGCGGCGGCTTCGAAGATGGCGCGGGCCTGCATCTCGGTGATTTCCGGATAGGCGATGCCGAGGCGGCAACCGCGGTGACCCAGCATCGGATTGAACTCGTGGAGTTCGGCAACACGATGAATGATGGTTTCCACCGGAATGCCGATCTTGCGGGCGAGGTCCATCTGCTGCTCCTTGGTGTGGGGCAGGAACTCGTGGAGCGGCGGATCAAGCAGCCGGATGGTGGCCGGGAAGCCCTTGAGGGTCTTGAAGATGCCGGTGAAGTCCTCACGCTGATAGGGCAGGAGTTTCGCGAGGGCGGTCTTGCGGGCTTCGAGGGTGGTGGCGAGAATCATCTCGCGCATCGCATCGATGCGGTCGCCTTCGAAGAACATGTGCTCGGTACGGGTCAGGCCGATGCCGGTGGCACCGAAGGCCATCGCGATACGGGTCTGCTCCGGTGTGTCGGCATTGGTGCGGACGGCCATGCGGGTGGCTTGTTCACACCACTTCATGAGCTGGATGAAACCCTTGAATTTCTCCGTCTTGATGGCGGCCTTGTCGCCGCTGACGATGCCGGAGATGATTTCCGAGGGCGCGGTTTTCAGCTGGCCGCCGAAGACCTTGCCGCTGGTGCCGTCGATGCTCATGTATTCGCCTTCCTTGAAGATCTGACCGGATGCCTTGACGGTCATCTTTTCGTAGTTGATCTCCAGCGCGGAAGCTCCGCAGACGCAGACCTTGCCCATCTGGCGGGCAACGAGTGCGGCGTGCGAGGACACCCCGCCCTTGGCGGTTAGAATGCCTTCCGCCGCGATCATGCCGCGGAGGTCTTCCGGGCTGGTCTCGTTGCGGACCAGCAGGACTTTTTCACCGCGGGCTTCGGCGAGCACAGCGCGCTCAGCATTGAGGTAGATCCTGCCAGACGCGGCGCCGGGACCGGCGGGAAGACCGGTGCCAAGGACCTTCGCTTTCGCCACCTCGGCGAGGTCGAAGATTGGTGCGAGGAGTTGGTCGAGCTGGTCGGCGGGGTTGCGCAGGACGGCGGTTTGCCAGTCGATGAGCTTTTCCTTCACCATGTCCATCGAGAACTTGAGCGAGGCTGCGGCGGTGCGTTTGCCGTTGCGGGTTTGCAGCATGAACAGCTTGCCTTCCTGCACGGTGAATTCGATGTCCTGCACATCCTTGAAATGGCTTTCGAGGATCTTGCGGACCTTCATCAGCTCGGCGTATGGCTTTGGCAGAGCTGCCTTGAGCGTGCTGACATTTTCCGGAGTGCGGACGCCGGCGACGACGTCTTCGCCTTGGGCATTGATGAGGTATTCACCCCAGAATTCGTTATTGCCGTTGGCTGGGTCGCGGGTGAAGGCGACGCCGGAACCGGAGGTCTCACCGGTGTTGCCATAAACCATGGCCTGCACGTTGACGGCGGTGCCCCACGCGGCGGGGATGTTGTATTTGCGGCGATAGACAATCGCGCGGTCATTCATCCAGGAACCAAACACGGCACCGGCGGCACCGCGGAGCTGGTCCCATGGATCGCTCGGGAAACTATGGCCGCTGCGCGTTTTGACCAAGGCCTTGAAGCGCTTGACGAGTTCCTTCTGGTCGTCGGCGGTGAGTTCGGAATCGACGATGTCCTTGCCGTATTTCGCGTGTTTGAAATTTTCGATTTCGACTTCGAAGGGTTCGTGGTCTTCCCCTTCGGTCTTTTGCACGCCGAGCACGACATCGCCATACATTTGGACGAAGCGGCGATAGCAATCCCAGGCGAAGCGTTCGTTCTTGGTGACGGCGGCGAGGGAGAGAACGGTTTGGTCGTTGAGGCCGAGATTGAGGATGGTGTCCATCATGCCGGGCATGGAATCCCGTGCCCCGGAGCGCACGGCGACCAGCAGCGGCATGCCCTTGGCGTCACCAAACTTGCTGCCCATGATTTTTTCCATGTTTTTCACGCCAGCTTCCATCTGCGCTTGGAGAGAAACCGGGTAGGTACGCTTGTGATCGTAGAAGTAGGTGCAGACCTCGGTGGAGATCGTGAATCCTGGAGGCACTGGCAGACCGATGCGGGTCATTTCCGCGAGGTTGGCTCCTTTGCCTCCGAGCAGGGACTTCATGCCGCCGTTACCGTCGGCTTTGCCAGCTCCCCAGTTGTAGACATATTTCGTGCCCTTGTTAGATGCTGCTTTTTTCGCCGGTGCTTGTTTGGCGGCGGACTTGGCGGCCTTGGGGGCGTTCTTCTTGGCCGCGGGTTTTGCAGCCTTCTTTTTGGTAGCCATCGTATTGAGTGATATCTTGTGGTTGAACGTAAAACGCCGGCATCACGGGAAAAAATCATCCCGGTCCGGCGAACGCGCGGGAGGCTATGCCTTGCGGTCGGCAGGTGTCAATCCGCCAGTTTCGATCGTTTTTACAGCAAAAACCCGCTTTTCCGAGCCGCGATGTCCGGTCAAATCCCCCGCCTCAACGGAGCCCGCGCAGCAGCAGCTCGGCGTTGGTCTTGGTGGCTTTGAGGTTCTTGAGCAAGGTTTCGATGGCATCGCCGATCGGCAGGCCCGCGAGTTGTTTGCGCACATCCACCACCTTGAGGAACTCGTCGGGATGGTAGAGCCGGTCATCGTTGCGGGTGCCGGATTGGGGAATGTGAATGGCAGGAAACACCCGGCGTTCGGCGAGTTCGCGGTCGAGGCGGACTTCCATGTTACCGGTGCCTTTGAACTCCTCGAAGACCACATCATCGAGGCGGCTCTCGGTTTCCACCAGCGCGGTGGCAAGGATGGTGAGGGATCCGCCCTCCTCGACGTTGCGCGCGGTGCCGAAAAACTTGCGGGACTTCTGCAGGGCCACCGGGCTCACGCCGCCGGAGCCGATCGGGCCTCCCTGCATCGCGGAGTTATGCCCCCGGGCCAGGCGAGTGAGGCTGTCGAGCAGCAGGATCACATCCTTGCCTTGTTCGACGAGACGCTTGGCGCGTTCGATGACCAGATCGGCCACTTGCGAATGCCGGCGCGGGGATTCATCAAAGGTGGATGCATAAACGCACGAGCCGACGGTTTCCTCGAAATCCGTGACTTCCTCCGGCCGTTCGTCGAGCAGCAGGATGATCAACTCCGCGGCGGGATGGTTCAATCGAATCGAGCGGGCGATCTGTTTGAGCAAGATGGTTTTGCCACCACGCGGCGGAGCGACGATGATGCCGCGCTGGCCCTTGCCGAGCGGCGCGATTAGATCGATGACCCGCACGCCGAGGAAATCGTTGCCCTCGCCTTCCAAGTGAATCCGCTGGTCGGGAAACAGCGGGGTGAGGCGGTCGAACTCCTTCGGCGGCTGATAGTCGGCGACCGGGACGCCTTCGATTTCCAGCACTTCGTGAGCCGAAAGGGATTTGTCACGCTCACGGGGGGCGCGGACCCGGACTTTGACCAACTGGCCCACGCGCAACCCGAGCTCCCGGAGCAAGTTGGTGCCGAGATGAATGTCATCCGGACCGGGGCGAAAACTCCGCTGCGGATCCCGCAGCATCGCGAAATTCTCCTTCGATTGCTCGAGCACGCCCTCGCAGATCAGGCCGGTGCCTGCCAGCCCGTAATAGCACAACAATTCATACACCAACTGACTCTTCGGGATGCCGCCCTGGATGCGTGCGGGCGAGGCCTCGGCCAGTGCTTGGAGTTCGGCGAGGGATTTGAGGCGGAATTGGTTGATGTCGATGGAAACCGGGACAGGCGCAAGCACTGCCGCCGGGGCGGTTGGGGCTTCGGATGGATTGGTGAGAGTCATGAGGAATTCTTGGGCAAAACGGCGGATTTGGGAGCGGATGACGGCTTGCGGACCTTCGTTCCAGAAAACCACATCCGCGAGGGACATTTTTTCCTGAACCGGAAGCTGGGCGGCGAGAATGGATTCGATCAGCAAGTCATCGAATCCGCCACGGGCCTTGAGCCGCTGGATCTGGGTGGAGCGGGACGAAGCGACCACCAGCACTTGGTTTTGGCCGAAATCGAAGCCCTTTTCAAAAAAGAGCGGAACATCCGCAACGAACAATTCCACGCCCCGTGTAGCAGCGCGTTCCAGGCAATCAAGACATTCCTGTCGGACGCGCGGATGGAGGATCGCCTCCAATCGGATCCGCGCCTCGGTGTCGGAAAACACTTGGCCCCGCAGGAAGTGGCGATCGATCCGCCCTTGGGCATCCAGCGCCTGTGCGCCGAAGGCTTCGGAAATGATCGCCGTCACCTCCGGATCCGATTCCAACATCCGGTGGACGGCCGCGTCGCAATCGAAAATCACAATCGAAGGCAACCATTCGCGGAGCAACCGGCAAACCGTCGATTTCCCGGACGCTATCCCACCCGTCAGTGCAATCACTCGCATGGGCCGGACGATCCGCTCATCGGATGGGGGAAGCAAGAAAGAAGACGGGCGGAGGATCACTCTTCCGCCCGTCCAAGGAATCCAATCCGGATCCGCGATCTCACGGAGCCGGCAAATCGAGCGGAAGTTCGGGCAGCACACCGGCACCCGCAGGAGCGCTCACGCCCGTCGGAGCGGGGATGGTGGTCCCCGCATCGACGCCGCGGAGCGGACGACCGGTGGCATCGATGATCTGGGCAGTGACGAAGACGATCAGATTGCTCTTGATGCGGTTCTCGGCGTTGCTCTGGAACAGGCGGCCAATGATCGGGATGTCTCCGAGAATCGGCACCTTGTCCTCGACCTTTTGCACGTCCTCACGCATCAAGCCACCGACCGCGACGGTGTAGCCGTCATAGATGGTGAGTGCGGTATTGACCCGGCGGGTTGAGAAGACAGGCATTTCGATGCGGTTCTCGGTGATGATCGAGGTGACCGGGTTACCCAAGGCATCGGTGGAAGGCGATTGAATCGGGCTGCCGTAATTGATGAAGCCCTCAAACTCGACGATTTCGGGCACGAAACGAAGGTCGATCACAAAATCGTTGTCGCCGATGGTGGGCTCGATTTCCAGCGTGACCCCGGTGTTGCGGGTTTCGAACGCCGTGGGAGTGGCAGGTGCGGCGATGCCACCGCCACCGCCGCCACCGCCGCCGCCGCCAAGCAAGCCCCCAACGTTGTTGTTTTGGACCTGCTGCGGCAGTTCGGGGGGTTCGTATTCGGTCGGGTAGATGAATTCACGGATGATCTCGATGGTGGCCTTCTGGCCGGAGCGTGCGGTCACCGAGGGAGCGGTCATGAGGTCCGAGCCCTTCTTCTGGGCCAGACCGCGCATGATCATCTGCACCTGGCCCTCCGAGAACAATCCCGTCAGCGCCATGATTCCGGGAGCGACCGAGGAGGTTTGCGCGGTGCGGTTCGGGTTGTTCAGGATGGCGTCGATGCTGTTGCGGCCGGTCGCCGTGTCACCGCTGCGGAGGCCGTTGGTCACACCGTTCGAGGTTTCCTGGATCGGACTCGCAGGGATGCCGTCAATCGCGACACCACCGACCGGGCTAACGAAGTCGCTGCCGGTGCGGCCGGCTTGGCTGCCAGATGTGCCACCGCTGGCGAACAAGTGGTGGGCGGAGAGGCCGAAGGGATTCACAATCCAGTCAAAGCCGAGTTCGTCGGTGTTTTCCTGGGTGATTTCGACGAACTTGGTGGTGATTTTCACCTGCTTGGGATCGCCCTTTTTCGTTGCCTCGACGATCTGTTCGATTTTATCGAGTTCGGTCGGAGTGTTGGTCACCAGCAGGGCACCGTTGGCGCTGAGGGTGGCGGAAGTTCCTTCAGGGAAGGCGACCCCTGCATTCTTGAGCAGTTCCATGATCGCCTTCCGCGGCGAAATCTTGGTAGTGCCACCTGCGGCCGGAGTTGCGAAGGGATCCTCAGCCGGGGCAGCGCCACCCTCCCCGCCAGTGTCGATTTTTGCTTGGAAGTCAGGTCCCACGCTGAACGTGCGGGTGAAGATGTCCTCCCCGGTTTCGGTTTGGGGCACGAGGGTGACCGCGAAGTCGTCCACCTTGTAGCGGAGCTTGGTGGCATCGCAGATGTATTTAAGCGCGACGGCCAGCGGCACGTTGCGAACGCGCAGTTCCTTGATGAGCAGCGCGCCGGGATCGCCACCACCGGCGAGAGGAAGGGCTGCGGCACCGCCGGCAGCGGCGGCATCCAATCCCGCATCCGCACCAGGGGCGGCAACACGGAGCCGACGAACGACAAAGTTGACTCCTTTGCGGGCGGGATCAAGTTCGAGGGTGTCAAGCTCGGCGGAACGCTGACGGAGGAATTCTACGGCTTCTTCGACGGTGGTATTGTCGAAATCGATCCGCGGAATGATGATGCGGCGAAGTTTTTCAGTGATGTAGGCGATGCCTGTGCCTTCACCTTGGCCCGGGCCGATGGTCGGCGGGAGATTCGGGGCATCGGTGGGAATGGCCAGTTCCCATGCGGCGTCCACCTGCGTCAGCAACTCCGAGCGAGTGTGATCGTAGGCGGCGCGATAGTAGTCGGACTTCGCGGCGTTCATGCGCTCCAAGCCACGGCGGGCGGCGGAGTTGAAGGGGTCGAGGCGCAGCACTTTTTCGTATTCGCGCTTGGCATCGTCGTATTTGCCTAGGTTGTAGTTGCCCTCGGCGGTGTAGAGCCCGCGGCGCACCTTGTCCACGTTCTGGGTGTGCTCGTAGGTCAGCGCGGGATTGGTGCGGATCGGGTCGTCCAGATAACCCAGTTCGCGGGTGGCATCGCCGTTGTTGGGATCCACGGCGAGAAGGTCTTCGAGCAACGCGCGGGCTTCGGTGTATTTGCCGACCTTGCGGTGTTGCATCGCCAACGCCACGCTGGCATCGCTTTTGTGGGCGATATAGCTCTTGCGGCGGTCCGCAAACATCGGGGCGTCCGGGACCTTGTCGATCGCCTGGGTGTATTGGTCCACCGCTTGCTGATAGTCCCCCTTGGCATAAGCTTCGCGGCCTTCGGCGAGAAGGCGGTCGCCTTCAATCGAGTCGTTCTGGCGGCGGATGATTTCCCGCTGGGCGAGACTGCTGTAGGTGCCACCGCCTTCACTGGCATTCGCCACGGTGATGATGGCAGGCATAGTGGATGCTGCGGCCATCAGTGCGACGGCGGTACGGCTGGATCGATACATGGAAGGTTGTTGCATGGTGAACTGGGGTTTTCTGGCGAGGTTTTCGGAGTTTGGAAAGCGATTTCTTTGTCAGGAATCATTCGGTGGGGCGAGGCAAGCCGCCCTTCTTGATTGCGACGGTCTTGAGGGTTCCCTTGGAATCGGTGTATTCGATCGTGACGGACTCCTGGTTGATTTTCTTGAGCAGGTAGTCCTTCTTGGGGGCGTTGGGCGGCAGGGCGAAGGTGGTGTTTTCCTCGACTTTGAACTCTTTTCCGTTCAATCCGAGCGCCTCCAGCGAGAAGACGCCCGTCCAGTCAACTTTCGCATGCTGGGCTTTTTTCGCCTCGGTGAGCGGCGAGGGGATTTCATAGATGGTGCCCTTCTTGTTGGGACGCTGGTCTTCGATGCGGACGATGGTGACATCGGTTTCGATTTTGGTCGCTTTGTTCATCTCCTTGCGGACTTCCGAGCCCAGGAGTTTGAAGCGTTGGGCCATCGGTTCCTTCGCGAAAAACAGCTCGTTTGGCCCGATCATTTCCCCGGCGGCGAGTTTGTTGGTTTGAAGTTTGCTGTCTTCGTAACTGAAGGCGAAACGGCCCTCCGTTTCAAATCCCGGGCGGACGACCCAGACCATGCTGTCAGCCTTGACATACATGAGTTTGGCGATCAGCTCCGGAATCGATTTGCTGTTGTTTGGATCGGTCTTGGCGTCGAATTCCTCGCGGTTGTTGAAGCCGTCGGCATCGGGGTCGCGGTTGGGAGAATCGGCAAAGACCATTTCCAAGCGGTTTTCCAGCCACCAAGTGTTGGGGATCGGGGGGTGGACGGGAAGGTCGGTGAGCAGATCGATTGGTTTTTCAGGTTCGCTGCTCTTCATAAAGAGGGGGATGCCGGTGAAGAGATTCACCGGACGGGTGCCATCCATTGCCTGAGTCCAGGTGCGGTCGATTTTGAGAGATTGCAGGGCTTTGGGGATCGAGTCCGCATCGGGAACCGCGGTCTTGTGATTGGCTCCGGGTCCTTTGAGAGTCGAACGGAAAGCCTCATCGACTCCGCCGAAGGTGGACCATCCGAGATAGGCGAGGCCAAGCGCCACGGCGGCGCTGCCGCCGAGGATGGCTTTTTCATAATTCTTGGAAAACCAGGACATGGTTGGGAGAGTGGCTTTTTTCAGGGTTAGGGAAGTTTCTTCACCGGAAGGAAACACATCAGGTCGAGCCGGAGGAAGACCTGGACCTCTTCATTGCCGAGGACTTGAGACAGGACCCGGCCCGAGCCGGTGGGAGCGGCCGCTGGGGGCGGGGGAAGCGCCGCGACCTCCGGAGCCGGGGCGGCACCTTCCGGCACCTTCTTGGCCTCGACCTTGGGTTCCTCTCCAGGCAGGACGAATCCGCCGCCAAAGACATTATCCGCAGCAGCGGGCTTCACTAGGGCGGTTTTTTCGAACTGCGCGTCGGAGGCGCGCGGCGGATCTTTTTTCGAGTTGGAAACGCGAATTGAGCGGATCACCACATACCGTCCCTCTTCTTGCACGAGGGAGGAGAGAAAACCGCGGAGGGATTTTTCCGGACCGGAGAAGGTGATTTCAAGTGGCAGCGGGCGGGCCACCTCGGTGTCCTGAGGTTTAAAATCCTTGCCTTCCTCTTCCGGCAAAGGCGGACGATGGAGATTCTTGAGTTCGCTGGCCCCGGATTTCGCCAACGCGAGCATCAGATTTTGAATCGCCGCGAGCTGGTATTCGAGGATGCCCGTCGCGTTGCCGCGGGCCAGCGAGGTTTTGTAGTTTTCAAACCCGCAGAAGAACGGGTCCGGCAATTTGGTTTGCGACTCCTCAAACGCCTTCCGCAGGTCCTGATCCACCGCCTTCAAATGGTTGGTGAAATCTTGGGGCGAGACGTTTTTCAGTTCTTCCGGACGAAAGCTCTCGAAGGCTGCCTGGAGCAATTCGGCGGACTTCCGGTATTCATCGATCGCCTTGGACTTGCCGTCGCGGTTTTCCCGGTTGGGATAGAGCGGGCCCCGCTCGAATCTGGAGACATCGGCGGCCGCCGCGGCGAAATCCGCTGCGGCCTGCTCATAGCGGCTTGTCCCTTTGGAAGCCACCAGAAACAGCAGCACCGCACCCACTAGGGTTGCGCAGCCGAGGGCCACCACAAACTTGTTATCCTTGATCCAACTCATATTTCAGTTCGGCGAGAGATTAAAAACATCACTTGATCGCGACCTCGCGGGCCAGTGGCAGGGTGATCTCGAACTCCAGCCCCAGATCGCCGGCTTTGCCGGTCACGGTGATGTCGAGAATCTGTTCGTCACTCAGCACGACGTCCGCCCCTTTGGCATCCTTGACGGTGAAACGAAAACTGGAGGACTTGTCGCGGAGGTTTTTCAGCAACTCGGAGACCACGTTCTGGCTCTTGGGGTTTTCCCGCCAGAAACCTTTGATCCGGACCGCGTTGGCAGTGACCACGAGGGTTGGCAGCGGTTTTGGAGGCGCACCCCTTTTCGTTTGAACCGGGACCGGTTGTTCGAGCTTGATGTCCGCAAGCGCCGAGGTGTCATACGGAGCATTGAAAAACTCGCCTTTGACCACGGATTTCCCGAGTTTGGCTTTGGCGTCCGAGGAGGTGGGTCCGGCGGTGGCCAGAGGATCGTAGCCATGAATCGGTTCAAAATCCGTCAGCCACACCGCGTCACTGGCAAAGGCCCCGCGAAGTTCCGCCAGCAGATCCATCCAGAAGGCGTGGTCGGACTCAGCTCCCCTATAGGCGCCGGCCACCTGCTGAAGCGCGGCTTCCTTCTTGAGAAGAGCGTCGATCTGGGATTTCACGGGAGCCAGACTATCCCGAGTTTCCCCCATGTTCTTGGCCTTTTCGGCGGCGTTGAGCGCGGCGACGTTCACGCAGACGGCCCACGCGCCCATCCCGGCAAGCAGGATGGCGGCGGCGGCGATCAGATAGGGCTTGCGCCGGTCCGCCGCGCGGGATTGCTCGACCACCACGGGCACCAGATCGATATTGATCTCGGATTTACCGATTCCGCGGAGGCCGAGGCCGACCAACTCGCCCATCAAGTGCCCATCGCGCTGGACGACGGCGGGGTCGATGCCCTTGCCGATCGAGAGATTGCCAACCGGATTGAAATACTCGACGGCAAGGTTGAGCTTTTCCTGGAAAAACTCGAGGGTGTAGGGAAGATTGGCTCCACCGCCTGCCAGCAGCACCCGGCGCGGGGCGCTGCCGCCATGTTGGGCGCGGTAGTAGTTGGTGGTTCTGGCGATCTCGGCCGGCAAGCGGCTGAGCGCGTTGCGGATGACCATGGCGAGCGCCGCGAGCGCCTCGTCCAACTGCTCGGTGTGGCCGCCGCCAAGGGCGACGAGGCCGTTTGAAATCTTCTGGTGCTCGGCTTCGAGGAAGGAAATCCCGTATTCCTTGGCAACCGCGGCGGTGATCGACGAGCCGCCGATGGCGATGCTGCGGGTGAAAAACCGTTTACCCTCAATATAAAGCAGGTTGCTGGTTTTAGCCCCGATGTCGATCAGCAGAATCGCTTCCTCGGGTTGGCCGTAGGTGGAACGGAAGGCATTGTAGAGAGCCATCGGCGCGACATCGACTTCCGAGGTGGTGAGTCCGCAGTCGTTGACGGCGCCATTGATTTCGTCCAGCGCGTCGGCCTTGATGGCCACGATGACCACTTCCTTTTCCGTCGCGCCCTCAATGAGTTCATAATCCCAAACGACTTCGTGGAGCGGGAAAGGCACATGTTGCTGAGCCTCGAAGGTGACCAATTGCTCGATGTTGTCATGCTGCAACGGAGGCAGTTTCACAAAACGGGTGAAAACCGCCTGCCCGGAAATCGCATAGCGGACCTTCGCCTTGCCCACCCCCAGTCGCTGGGCGAGATCGCTGATGGCGACGCGGGCCTGGGCGATCCGGGAGGCGTCCAGGGCGGGATCCGCAACGACGGATTCCGAGCCATATCCCTTGAGGACCAGGCCACCGGATTTCGAGACTTCGAACACGGCCATGCTGATGCGCTGGGAGCCGATATTGAGTGCGACGGTCGTCTGAGTGTCAGCCATGATGCGGTGAAGATGGAAGAAAAAGCGGTGAAAAACGGTTACGCAACGGAATCGGGAACAAGCGGAATGCCAACTTATTTCTTGGCATCGCTAACTTCGGCGTAGCGATCCCACCACATGTTGCAGAAAGGTGTTTCGGACTTATTGAGAAGCGGCACCGATTCACTGCGGGAAATCTTGTCGGAAGCGGCATTCCACCACCCGACTTTCCACTTGCTGGTTTCCTCCGCAACCGTCTTGCCGTTGATGAGCACTTCGTAGCCCACGCCTTCGACCGAACTCTTGCCCGCCTTGTCGAATCCGGTGAGGCGCTTGATCGAAGCCGGCGACAGATAAACCGAGCAGTAAATGTCCTCGTCGAGGGGGATGTTCACGTGCTCGATGTCCTTGGTCAAAAGCAGCATCGTGCCAGCCTTGTCCGGGTTTTTTACGGCGACATACCACTTGATGGTGAGTTTCTCGCAGGTTTTCGACTTGGGCTCCGGGGACATGGACACCTTCAATTTGACCTCGATATCCAGCCACTCCTTGGCTTTGAAGGTTTTTTGTTTGCCGCCGGAAAACTCCGGGGACAGAAAATCGTCGAAGTCGGGTTTGTCACTGATGACCTTCACGGCTTGGCCACAGGCGCTCCCGATGGTGAGAGCGGCGAGGATTGAGGTAAAGATGACTGAAAGAGTGTTTCGAAGTAAATCGTTCTTCATACGCTAGGAATTTAGAGCACCCTAGAAAATCGGCTTTCGGGTTGACGAGAGAAAATACCGATTTTCGAGAAAATATCAGCCCGAAGTAAATACAGTGGGCCTCCGCTCCGCCACAAGCGGTTGACGAGTTGCCGGTTGTCGCGTTTCACTCGGGCATGGAACGCGCGGAATTTCAACTGACGAACGGCCAGCCCAAAATCGTCGGGAGTTTCGGCAGCCCGCACGATCTCGCCAAGGCGGATTCATCCGCGGTGCGAGATGTCTGTGACCTCGCGGAAATCCGGCTCGATCTCCTCATGGCGGAATCCGGCGCGGCGCAACCGGCCCAATGGAGCCATCTGCACGGCCTTCCGCTGCTATTCACGGCGCGGCGGCAGGATGAAGGCGGCGCGGGCGCGCTGAATCCAGCCCAACGCATGGCTTTATTGGAATCCGCCCTCGATCATGCGGCGTGCATCGATCTCGAAGTGGCCAGCATCGGCGAAATGGGAGCATTCCTGAAAACCTTGGAAACCCGGCGAATTCCCTGGATCGCATCGTTCCACGATTTCGAAAAGCTACCCGATTGCGCGACGCTGGAAGCCGCTGCCAGGCGCGCGCAAGACGCCGGAGCCAGCGTGTTCAAGGCCGCCGCCAGACTCCATCAAACGGCGGATCTCGCACGGCTCGCGGAGTTCCAGCTCGCGGAGCACGGGCTGAGGGTCGCCACCATGGGCATGGGTCCGCTGGCACCGGTCTCTCGGCTGCTGTGCGCCCAGTGCGGCAGCGTGCTCAACTACGGCTACCTCGGCGCAACCCCCACCGCTCCCGGCCAATGGGACGCGGCGTTGCTCAAACAAGCCATCGCCCGGCTGACGCCGCTCCGCGCCTAACCAATCACTTCCACCGGCGCGTCCGGCAGCGCGTTGAGGAAGGCTTTGCCGTAACGCTTGGTTAGAATCCGGTTGTCGAGGATGCACACCAGCCCGTGGTCGCGCTCGGTGCGGATCAGGCGGCCGACTCCCTGGCGCATCTTGAGAATCGCCTCCGGCACCGAATAATCCATGAACGGATTTCCGCCCGCCGCCTCGATGGCCTCCAGCCGCGATGCTGTGAGAGGGTGGTCCGGCACCGCGAAGGGCAGCCGGGTGACCACCACGTTGGAGAGCGCCTCGCCCGGCACATCGACGCCGGTCCAGAAACTGTCGGTCCCGAAGAGCACGCTGTGAACGTCCTTGCGGAATTCCTCGATCATCTTGTGGCGCGGCATGCCCTCGCCCTGCATCAGCACACGCCAGCCCTTTTTTTCAAAAAAACCCTCCAGCCGCTGGGCCGCATCGCGCATCGTGCGGTAGCTGGTGAACAACACGAAGGCCCGGCCCTCGCTTTCCAACACCGAGAGCCGGATCCCCTCGGCGAGCAATTCATCGTATTTCGGCGTCCCGGGGTCCGGCACGGACTTGTAGATGCGGATCTTCATCTGCCGCGGATAGTCGAACGGGCTGCCGATGCACAGGGCGCGGGCTTTTTCGGCACCCACCCGGCCGCGGAAGTAGCCGAGTTTCGGGTCGCCCACGCCAAGCGTGGCACTGGTGAGCACCAGGCTTTTTCCCGCTCCGAACAACAAGGGCCGCAAGCGATCCGCCACATTCACCGGCGCGGCATGCAGGCTGTATTGTGTTTCATCGCGGCCGCCGCGCTCGACCCAATAGACGCTGTCGTCGCTCGCCTGATCGAGGAACGCCGCCACCGATCCATTCGCCTCGCGCAGCCGGCGCGAGGCGTCCTGCAGCTCCGCGCGCGTCGTCTCACCTTCGACATCCGCCGCCAAGGCATCGATCTCCTGCCACAGCCGGCGCAACGGTTCGGCGATGATGTTAGGAACCACTTCCGGCTCGCGGACCCGGCACTCCTTGGAATAATTGCCGAACTTCGCCACGTCGCCCACCTGATGGAAAAACCGCTCCGCCGCGGCGATGGCATCCTCCACCGCCGCCATCGCGGAGGCCTTGCGGAAGGTCTTCAACAAGCCTTTTTTGGTCTTCGGGTGATAGAGCCGCTGCAAATCGAAGCGCAGCCCTGACTGGGAAACCCGCAGGCCTAACTGCACGGCGGCCACCTGCTCGATGGTGTGCGCCTCGTCGAGCACCGCAAAGTCGTTAGGAAACAGGAACCCCTTCATTTTGCGCGTTTCCTCGTCGGACTCCTCCATCTCGGTGTTGAGCAGCGCGAAAAACAGCGTGTGGTTCACCACCACCAGCTTGGCATCCGCCGCGGCCTTCCGCGCTTCCTGGAAAAAACAATTCCCGCGCGGCCCGCAGTTCCTGGCCGTACACAGGTGCGCCTCGCTGCACACTTGCAGCCACACCTTCATCTGCGGCTGGAAATCCAAGTCGCTGAGCGTGCCGTCACGGGTCGCCTCGGCCCACCGGCGGATCGACTCCAGCTCGTCGGTTTCCGAGCCGGTGAACAAATCGCCGGATTGCTCGAACGCCCGCCGCAAGCGCAGCGGACACAGGTAATTCTGCCGGCCCTTGAGCAACACGGCCGGCAGATCATCGCCCACCAGTTTCCGCACAATCGGGATGTCCTTACGCACCAGTTGCTCCTGCAAATTGATGGTGTGGGTGGAAATCACCCCCTTGCGGCCGGTTTCCAGGGCGAAGCGCGCCGCCGGCAACAGATAGGCCAGCGATTTTCCCACTCCGGTGCCCGCCTCCGCGACCAAGGGCGCCGAATTCATCAGCGCCTCGGCCACCGCCACCGCCAGTTCCTGCTGCTGCGGCCGGTATTCGAAATCCCGCGACTTCGCCAGGATTCCCTTGCGTGAAAACGCCTCCCGCACCGCATCGCTGAAGCCGGGCATTGGCTGGCCTTCCGTAAGGGAAATCATCTCCCGCCCATCGCATCGCGCATTCGCCTCCCTGCCAAGCCGCAAGTTTCACAACGCACTCGACACCCCTGCCCCGCCGCCGCCACTCTCCGCGCCAGACGGCCGCCCATGCATCTCCTCCGCAGCCACGCCCCGCGCCTCCTGCTCATCCTCGCGCTCGCCGCCCTGGGTGCCGGACTTTGTGCCCGGCTCATCCCCATGGAGTCCCGCGCCGTGGAGGAACAACTGCTCGGTTTCCCGGACTCCGATGTGCAGGCCCACCTCGCCCGCCCGATGGTGCTCGCCGCTCTCTGCGCCCTGCCCGCGCTGGCCTGCCTTCTCTACGCGTTCGGCGGCACGCTCGACCGCTACATCACCCGCCAGTTTCTCGGCATCTTCGGCGTCTGCCTGGCGGCCCTGCTGTTGATCTGGCTGCTCATTGATCTCAGCGACAAAATCGGCGATTTCCGCAATTCCCAAACCGTGCTCCGCACCGTCGGGACATTCTATGCGACGCGCGCCCCCGCCATTGTGCTGCTGCTGCTGCCTTACAGCCTGCTGCTCTCCCTGCTCTATGCCCTTGGAAAACTCTCCAGCAACCGGGAAATCATCGCCATGATCCAGTCCGGACGGGGGATCCTGCGCATCACCCTGCCCCTGATCCTGGCCGGCGCGTTCTGCACCCTGCTCAGCCTCGGCCTGAACTATCATTGGGCCCCCACCGCCGAGGGCCGCCAGGACGAAATCCTCGCCGAGGCCAGCGGCAAACAGGCGAGCGAGGCCACCCGCGTGCTCTATCGCAATCCCGAAAGCCGCCGCCTCTGGATGATCGGCACGTTTCCCCCCGACTATCAGAAGGGCCGGCCCCTGCTCAACGTCGAGGTCACCACCACCGGAACCAACCAACTCCTCGAATCCCGGCTCTCCGCCTCCCGCGCCCGCTGGAACCGGGAAACCCGCCAGTGGCTGTTTGACGACCCCGTCGTCGGCCGGTTCACTCCCGGAAACCCGCCGCAATTCGACAAACCCGAGAGCCCGCTGATCGTCGATTCATGGACGGAAACCCCCTGGCAACTCATCAAACCGGGCCTCAGCGCCGCCTACCTCGGCGTGCCCGATCTTCATGGCTGGCTGGCGGCCAACGCGCTCCACCATCAATTCGCCGATCCCTCGCCCTACCTCACCCAATGCCATTACCGCTGGGCTCTGCCCTTCACCTGCCTGGTCACCGTGCTTCTGGCCACCCCGCTCGCCATCCACTTCTCCCGCCGCGGCCCCGGCGGCGGCATCTTCCTCGCCGTGGTCCTTTCCGCCGTGATGTTGCTCGTCAGCAACATCATCCTCGCGTTCGGCGAGGCGGGCACCCTGCATCCCGCCATCGCCGCCTGGCTGCCCAACTTCTCCTTCGCCCTGCTCGGCCTCTATCTCTTCCGCCACCGCATCTCCGGCCGCCCATTCTATCGCTCGATCCGCAAACTCTTCCCCAACGGCTAACAACCGGCCTCCAATCTCCAATCTCCAATTCTAAATGGCCCTACCCGAATCCTGGCACGTCCGCTCCCGTTCCCGTGAATGCGCCGCCACCCAGCGCCCGTTCACCGATGGCGAAACCATCGTCACCGCCCTCTACCCCGACCCCAAATCCAGCGGCTACCTCCGCCGCGACATCTGCCTGGACGCTTGGAACGAACTACCCGCCGACGCCGAAAAAACCTTCTCCTTCTGGAAAACCACCTTCACCGCCCCCACCGGAAACGAAACCCAGAACCCGGTCGAAAAACTCAGCGCCGAGGAAATCCTCCACCGCCTCATCGAGGAGGACGAGGACCACACCGAAAACACCCGCTACATTCTCGCCGTCATGTTGGAGCGCCAGAAACTGCTGCGCGAGACCGACCACCAGCGCACCCCCAACGGCATCCTCCGCGTTTATGAACACCGCAAAACCGGCGAGGTCTATCTGATCCGCGATCCCGACATCCCGCTCTCCCAGGTCGAAGCCTTCCAGAACGACGTCATCATCCTGCTCGAAAACAACGGCCGCATGCCCGAACCGGTTCTCCAAGAGACCCCGGCGGAAACCGCGCCCGACGAAACCGGAATCCCGGACCCCGAAACCGCCCCCGAAACCGCCGCGGAACCCCCGCCCGCAGCCGCGGAAGCGCCATCTCCCGCCGCAGAAGCGCAACCGGATACCGCTCGCTGAGGCTCTCCCGCGTTCCGAGCCCAACCATGCGGGCCTGCCTTCGGCTCACGCCCGGCGCAAATAATCCGGCACCTGATCCCGCTGGGATGCGGGTGGCAGCGCCGCGCTGGCGAATGAAATCACCGCCCCCACTCCCGCCGCATGGGCCCCGCCAAGACGCGGCTCCACCTCGAACTCGGGAAACCGATAGCGCGCGCGCCTCCTCGTCCACCAACTCAGCGCACAGGCCAGCCCCAGCGTTGCGGCCATCACCGCCGCCGGAAGCGTGAAACGCCTGGCGCTTTCCATCAGCGGTCGCAGCCGTTCATTCATGAGCGATGTCGTGACCGGGACCTTCGCCGCGTGGACCGCCACCGGCATTTCCTCGGCCGCCGCCACCCCTCCTAACATCCGCTCCATCCAGTAGATCCGAATCGACATCTGGACGAGCAACGCCTCGATCTGGCCGGACGGATCCACCTTCTCGAACGCCTGCATCACCGAGCTTTCCAGCGCGCGCCGCTGCTCGGCGGCCGATACCGCATCGGTCAACGACGGGCTCAGATATAACACCGATCGTTGCGGCGCGCCCAAATAATAATACATGACCGCCGCCGGACGTCCTGCTGAGAAAAACCGCTCGACCAGTTCCTCCTCTCGCACCTCGCCCGGTATTTCCTGATCGCCCCGGAAGACATAGACAAACAGATCGATCGTGGAATCCCCGGCGTGATAATCCAAAAAGCCCAGCCGGTCCCGGTAATCCACCGAACTCAGCAAACCCTGCGGGTCCACCACATACGATTGCGGACGTTGCTCAAAATAGGCCGGCCAGAATTTTTCGGGAATTTCGTTGGATGGAATTTCGGCTTCCGCGATTTCCTCCGCGCTCGGTTGGGCGACATCCAGGGCCTGCCCGGCAGCCGGTTCCGTTTCGTTAGGCGCTGGTTCCTCGGTGAGCAGCAGGCCGCCGGCCATCCAGCCGCTGGCCACCAATCCGGCGCGTTCCCCCTCGTTCCAGATTGGAAGCCCGGGCTCCACCACCCCGGGCGCGGCACCCGCCAGCAACCTGCAGATTAGCGCGCCGGCCTGCCAGGCCCTCATCGCGCCACCTCCGGGATTGCGCTTTCCACCGCTGCATTCCGGTGTCCGGCGCGGATCCGGCGCACCAGATCCCCCATCATGGCAGGCGGCAGCACCTTGCGCTGGAAATACTCCGGATCCCGCCGCGCCTGACGACTCCGTTTGCACAAGATGCCTTCGAGATGGGCCAGCACTTTGATCAGCCCTTCCGCATAGCGTTCCTCCAGCCAATGGGCGTGCCCGCGGGACAGGCATTCGAACGTGTCCGACTCCTCCAAAAACGGATCCAACAGATAGCCAAACACCATCCCCGCCGCTTTCGATTCCGGATCGATTGTGATCAAAATGCCCGCCTCATTCGGCTTGTCCACCGGCACGTCCTCGAAGGCGGATCGATTCAGCAGCCAGAATCCGAACTGCCGGATATTCGCCACCTCGCCCAACGCACCCGTGTAAACCGCTACAAAAATCTGCGGGAAGCGCCGCGAGAGCCGCTCCAGCGCCGCTTCCACCCGCTCGCGCTCACCGCGTCTGAAAATCCCCGCGCTATCGGTGAGCCGCCGCAATCTCACTTCCTCCTCACCGAAACGCCCGTCCGCGTCCTCAATCGAAAATCCACATTGCGGGCACGATGCCGCGGCCCGGTGGATTCGTTGGACGCAACGTGGACATTTCATGGCTTTAGGATGCGAAGTTTTACGAGACGTCCCGTAGTTCGTCAAAGCGAAACATTAAGGATCCCTGATTATTTCCACATCCTGACTCCATCCACACCGGCAAGCCGCACTTTGAGCACTTCCACCGCCGAGGAACTGCACACCGGCATTCGGGGAGTCGTGCCTGCGGCGGGACATCATCATCGAGTCACCTGTCCGGAGTTTCAGCGGGGAAAAATGGCTGATCCCGGCTGGCACGGCGATGCCCCCCATCTCCTGTCTTGCATCCCGCCTCCGAATCCCGAAACTCTCCCCATGCAGTTGCTCGAATTCGAAAAACCCGCGGTCGAACTCGAACGCGAACTCGAAAAACTCCGGACCAAGTCGGCTTCTCAAAACATCGACATGTCCGATGAAATTTCCATGATGGAGGCCAAACTCGCCGAAACCCGGGCGCGCATCTATGAAAACCTAACCCCGTGGCAGCGCGTTCAGATCGCCCGCCACACGAACCGTCCGTTCATGCTCGACTACCTCGCCCTCGCCTTCACTGATTTCTGTGAACTTCATGGCGACCGCCATATCGGCGACGATGCCTCGATGCCCGGCGGTTTCGCCCGCATCGGCGGCCAACGTGTCGTGGTCGTCGGCCACCAAAAAGGCCGCGACACCAAGGAAAACCTCAAACGCAATTTCGGCAGCGCCCACCCGGAAGGATACCGCAAGGCCATGCGCCTCATGAAACTGGCGGAAAAATTCGGCCTGCCCGTCATCACCCTGATCGATACTCCCGGCGCCTTTCCCGGCATTGGCGCGGAGGAGCGCAACATCGCCGAAGCCATCGCCTACAACCTGCGCGAAATGATGCTGCTCAAAGTGCCCGTCATCGCCGTGGTGCTCGGCGAGGGCGGATCCGGCGGTGCCCTCGGCATCGGCGTGGCTGATCGCGTGATCATGCTGGAAAACGCCTACTATTCGGTCATCAGCCCCGAGGGCTGCGCCGCCATCCTCTGGAAACACCGCAAGCACGCCCCCGCAGCCGCCGAGGCCATGAAACTCGTCGCCCCCGATCTCAAGAAACTCGGCCTCATCGATGACGTCATCGCCGAGCCCACCGGCGGCGCCCATCACGATCACCAGGCCACCGCCGCCGCCTTTGGCGAGGCGATCCTGCGCCATCTCGCGGAATTGTCCGCCCTACCCACCGACCAACTTCTCGAAGCCCGCTACACCAAGTTCCGCAACTTCGGCGCCTGGCAGGGCAAGGACTGACGGCCCGCCGGTTCACGCAACTAAAAGAGTTGCCCGCCCCCTGCGGCATCCCCACCATCGGAATCCACCATCCGTCACTCAAAAGTCCCGGTCCCTTCTCCTCCGCCCGGAGGAGAAGCGAAAAATCTCTCCTAACACACACCAACAACCACCATGTCTAACAAACCGCTCAATATCGGTCTGGTCGGAGGCGGCAAAGGCGCCTTCATCGTCCACCCCCATCAAAAGGCCATCCACATGGACGGCACCCGCCGCATCGTCGCCGGCGCGCTCTTCCCCGATCCCAAGATCGCGCTCGAAGAGGCCGCCAACTGGGCCTATCCCATCAAGGGTTATGCCTCTTACGACGAGATGATCGCCGCCAACGCGACCGCACCCGCCGACGAAAAACTCGATTACATCCTCATCGTCACGCCCAACTTCGTGCACTTCGATCCGGCGATGAAGGCAATGAAGGCCGGCATCGCCGTGTTCTGCGAGAAACCGCTCTGCCTCAATCTCAAGGAAGCCAACGAACTGGTCAAAACCTCCCGCAAACTTGGCGTTCCCTTCAGCGTGGCGCACACTTATCTCGGCCACTGGACCACCCGCTTCAGCCGCTACATCATCCAAAGCGGATTGTTAGGCGACGTGCGCTGGGTGGACAGTTATTACATCCAGGGCTGGCTCGCCTCCAAGCTCGAAGCCACCGGCCAGCAACAGGCCGCCTGGCGGGTCGATCCCAAACGCGCCGGCGGCTCCGGCTGCGGCGGCGATATCGGCACCCACGCCCTGATGCAGCTCCGCTACGTCACCGGTTTGGATGTCACCGAACTCTCCGCCCAGATGGAAACCTTCGTCGAAGGCCGCATGCTCGACGACCACTTCACCATCTACTGCAAACTCAGCAACGGCGGCAAGGCGCTGGTCCGCGCCTCACAGATCTGCATCGGCCACAAGAACGACCTCGGCATCACCATCGCCGGCACCAAGGGCTCCCTGACATGGCGTCAGGAGGATCCCGAACGTGTCACCATCCTGCTGCCCGACCAGCCGGACCGTGTCTATTGGCGCGGCGCCGTCACTCCCGGCGATGGTTTCATCCCGAAAAACGCCCCCGCCGATCTGATGGCGGAGCCCACCATCCCCGCCGGCCACCCCGAGGCCTTCCATGACGCCTTCGCCCGCCTCCACCGCAGCTTCGAAGCCGACGTTAGAGCCTGGAAAGCCGGCAAGAAATTCGCCTGCGACGGCAGCAAATACGCCAACGTCGAAGACGGCTGGACCGGCCTCGCCTTCATCGAAACCTGCATCAAGAGCCACAAGAAAAAAGGCGCCTGGACCAAGATGCCGCAGAAGATCTAACACGGAGCAGAGCGGTTCATGGCCCTTGGACCGCGAGTCGGTGACTCGCATGCCCGTGATCTGAGAAAGAATCCGCCATGCGCGGCCTGCGCTTGCACATCTCATGGGCATCGGCGGTGACGGAGGCTTTGCTCCTCGGCTTCCTGGCGCTTCACCAGCGAGATGAGTTTCTTGCAGAGCCCGGCGTGGGCGCAGAGGCCTTGGTTGAACTGGGCGATCTGGGTGCGGAGGTTTTCCTTTTCCAGTTCGAGCAGGGCTTCCGGGCTGCGTTTTTCCAGCCCGGAAGCTCTGGAGCCGGCCGATCACGGAAAAAATCCGGGGGGGCGCCTGCAAAAACCGCCCGTTGCCGGGGCTTGCGTTGCTTCGGAAGATCGCTAGAATCCCATCCACCTTCATGAAGTTCCGCCCTTTTTCCGCCGCGGGGTTTATCCTCATCGCGTCCGTCGCATCCGCCGCCGCCGCTGTCGCCGCCGCCGCGCCGGAAACCGCGCCGGTTTCGCAGCAAATGGACTTTCTGGAGATCGTCTTCGCCGGCGGTATCATGATGTACCCGCTCGCGCTGCTTTCGATCATCGGCGTGGTGCTGGTGCTCATCTACCTGCTCACCATCCGCCGCAATGCCGTGGTCAGCGACCGCTTCATGGACGCCGCCGAGGCGATGATCCGCAAACGCGACTACCTCGGCCTGCTGGCCTACTGCCACCGCCAGAACGAATGCATGGCCCGCGTCACCCAGAAAACCCTGGATTTCCTCACCAAATACCCGATGGCATCGTTCGGCGGCGTGCGCGAAGTGGCGGAAGCCGAGGGCTCGCGCCAAGCCGGATTGCTCAGCTCCCGCATCACCTACCTCGCGGACATCGGCTCGATCGCCCCGATGGTCGGGTTGCTCGGCACGGTGCTCGGCATGATCAAATCGTTCCTCCAGATTTCCTCGGGCGATGTCACCGGAGTGCGCCAGATGGGTCTCGCCGAGGGTGTTTCCGAGGCGCTGATCACCACCGCGGCGGGTTTGATGATCGGCATTCCGGCGCTGGTGTTCTATTCGCTTTTCCGCGGCCGGGTGCAGAAATACATCGCCGAACTGGAAGCCGCCGCCACCCATTTGATGGCGCTGCTCCACTCGCAGGTCGAGCGCCAGCAATCCTCGGCCGCTTACTCTCCGGCGCAGCGTGCGCGCGAGGATTACGCGATGCCCGTTCCCTCACCCCTCGGCGGCGAGCGCCAGGACATCCACGGCATTTGACCTCTCCTGAACGTCCATGAAATTCTCCAGCCGTCAGCCGGAGCCCGCCGGCATGCAATTGGCACCGATGATCGACATCGTGTTCCTGCTGCTGATTTTCTTCATCGTGACCTGGCAGTTCACCCGCTCGGAAACCGAGCTCAATGTCTCGGTGCCCACCGCCGAGGAAGGTGCCGAACTGAACCGTCCCAAGGGTGAGATCATCATCAACGTGCTGCCCGACGAAACCATCCGCGTCGAAGGCATCTCGGTGAATTTGCCCCAGCTTCTCGATAAACTCGCCGCCATCGCCAAACAATACGAGAACCAGCCGGTGCGGATCCGCGGCGATGGCAAGGTGCCTTACCAGCGCATCGTGGAAGTCATCGACACCTGCCAAAAGGCGGGCATCTGGAACATCTCCTTCGCGACCCAGCGCCCCGCCCCGGCGGAGTGATTCGCTTTGCAACCTCGCCATCAAGGCGCAAAGCTCCACCCATCTTGAAACGCACGCTCGCATTCCTCCTCCTCGTTGCCTGCCCCGCATCCGCCCAGGTCCCCCGGGCGGATGCGGTGGACCCCGCGCTGACCCCGGATGCCGGCAACGATTTCTTCCTGCGGGGGAAAAACGTCTATGATTCCGCGCAGGCCGCCACTGACTTGGCAAACCGCCGGGATCTCTATCAGCGGGCGGGCGGCCTTTTCAATGACTACCTCGAATCCTTCCCAACCCACCCGAACGCCGAAATGGCATGGTGGTATCTCGGCAACAGTTACTATCAGTCCGGCCAGATGGAGGACGGCAAACGCTGCTTCAGCACCTTGCTCAACCGTTACGGCAAGGGCAAATGGGCCGCCGCCGCCGCTTACACCTTGGCCGCCGACCACTACAACAAGGCGGAGTATGCCTTCGCCGCGCCGATGTTCGAGCGCTACGCGGCCAACGCCGCGAAACCCGAGGAACGCCCGCGCGGCCATTATTTCGCCGGCAATTGCTACCGCCTGCTAGGCCGCGACCGCGATGCCATCGCCTCGTTTAAAAAAGTCAGCGCCGACCCGGCTGGCGAGCTGTTCGCCCCGCAATCCAAGGTGGCGCTCGGCCACCTTGCCCTCAACGCGGGCAAACTGCAGGAAGCGCTCGACCAATTCGAAGAAGTCATCGCCGCGCCCTACACCGCGCAAGTCCGGGGCGAAGCCGCGCTTCACGCCGCGCTCACCGCCACCAAACTCGACCGGACCGATCTCGCCGACCGCTATCTCGCGCTGATTCTCCGCAGCGCCGGCATGGAGGACTTCCGCGCTGACGCCCAGACGGCGTTGATGGGCAATCATCTGGCCAAAGAAGAATACCAGGAGGTGATCGCCGTTTTCCGCGCCAGCACGGTCAAGGCCGCGGGCGACAAGGAGTCGGCCCGCCTGATGATCGCCGCGCGCGCCCACATGCGTCTCAAGCAACCGAGCGAGGCCCTCGTGCTGTTCCGCGAGGTCGAGCGGCTCGTCAAACCCGAGACTGAAACCGCGTTCCACGCCTCCTACTATCGGCTGCTGTGTTTCTTCCAGATCGAAGGCCGCCATTTACCGGACCAAGTGGACGCCTTCCTCCAGCTCTATCGAAAATCCCACCCGGAGGACTCCCGCATCCACACCGCCCTGATGATGAAGGCGGAAACCCTGTTTTCCAACAAGGAAACCGCCGCCGCCGCCAAAGTTTACAGCGCGATCAACGCCGGCGCCGTCAGCGAGAAGAACCGCCCGGGACTTCTCTATCAGCGCGGCTGGTGCCTGTCGGAAGCCGGCGATCCGCAAGGGGCCATCCGTTCGCTGAACGAATTCATCACCCGCTATCCGGAAGACCCGCGCCTTCCGTCCGCCCTCGGCAAGCGCGCCAAAGCCTACGTCGAGAGCGATGAACCGCAGAAGGCCATCGCCGATTTCGACCGCCTGACCGCTCCCGGCTCGCCCGAGGATCTCGCCTCATTCGCCTGGCTGGAGTCCGCCCGCATGCGCCGCGGGGAAAACAACATTCCGGACATGATCGCCCGCTATCAGGGCCTGCTGAAAAACGTCGGCAATCTCAGCGATTCCCTGCAGTCCGAGGCGAATTATTGGATCGGCTGGGGACTGGTGAAAACCAATGCCGCCAAGGACGCCATCGGCTATCTGGAGAAAGCCCGCACCCTGCGCCCCGATGCCTATCAGAAACACGCCGGCATCCTGCTCGCCCTCGGCTATTTCGCCTCTCAGGACGCCGCCAAACTCGCCGCGGAAATCAACCTCGCCATCGATGGCAATTACGAATCGGACATCCCCGACCAAGTGCTTCAGTGGTCCGGGATGCAGGCCTTTAATTCCGGAGACTACGCCACCGCCGCGAAATGCCTCACCTTGGTGGCCAGCCCGGAGGAGCCTCGCGCCACCCCCAAGGAAGTCTGGCGCTACCTGGCAAAAGCCCGCCTCGAGACCGGCGATCCGGAAGGCGCTCTAACCGCTGCTGCCAACCTGCTCGCCGTCGAGGACAGCCCGGCGTGGAAAGCCGACGGCCTACTCGACCGCGGCCGCGCGCTGCTGGCACTCAACCGTCCCGCGGAATCCCGCAAGGCGGCCGATGAAGCGCTCGCGCTCCATCCCCAGGGGCGGACCAGCGCCGGCCTCCGTATTCTAACGGGAGATCTCGAAATGAAGGCCGCCGATCCCAAAAAGGCCTCCGCCGAATACCTGATCGTCGTTAAGTTTCACGAGGACAAGGATTTGAAACCCCTCGCCCTGTGGAAACTCATCAAGGCCCTCGAACAACAAGGGGACAAGGCCGAGGCGGAGAAATACCGCCAGCAACTCAAGGACGAGTTTCCGAATTGGAAAGCTCCGTGAGATGGCCATCTGGGAAGCGGGCACTTCCGTCGAGAGACAGGTGACGCGCCCGTCGGGCTTGGTATCGATTTCGGATGGATGGGCACTTGAGGGGCGGGAATCAGGCAGGCCTGACGTGGTGCCGCCAGCGCGTGGCGGAACTCAAGTAATGCCTGTGAGCTCGATGCGGGCGAAAACCTCCTCCGGTGTGAGGCCGGCCTCGCGCAGCGCGGCGATGGATAGCGGGTCGCTGCGTTTCGCAAGGCGTTTGCCGTGTTCGTCGAGCATCAGCGGATGGTGCAGATAGATCGGGGCCGGCAGCTCAAGGAGCGCCTGCAGCAGGCGGTGGACGTGCGTGGAGGGGAGCAGGTCCTCGCCCCGGGTGACGTGGGAGATCTGTTGGAACGCGTCGTCCACGACCACCGCGAGGTGATAGGCGGGGCCGATGTCCTTGCGGGCGAGCACCACGTCGCCCAGCAGATCCGGGTTCGCGGCGGTGGTGCCGAAGCGGAGATCGTGGAAGGACAGAGGGCCTGTGAGCGAGGCTGCCAGGCGGGAGTCCAAGCGCCAGGCGCAGGGCAGGCCGGAGGCGAGTTTCGCCTGTTGTTCGTGAGGTGGGAGCTTGCGGCAGGTGCCCGGATAGATGGGGCCTTCCGCCGTTTGCGGCGCGGCGGCCATCGCTGCCCATTCCGCCTGGATTTCCCGGCGGGTGCAGAAACACGGATAGACCCGCCGGTTTTCCCGCAGCCGGGCGAGCGCCGCCTCGTAGGCCGCCGAGCGGCTGGTTTGGCGCAGTGGCGGCTCGTCCCAGCGCAGGCCGAGCCATTCCAGATCCTCCTCGATGCCCTGATAGTATGCCTCCCGGACGCGCGGCGCATCGATATCCTCGTGACGGAGCAGGAACTTTCCGCCGGGGGTCTGGCGGGCCAGCGAATGGGCCACCCGCGCCGCGAGGGCATGGCCGAGGTGCAGGCGGCCGGTGGGGCTGGGTGCGAACCGCGTGCGGACGATCATGACGGGGGTTTTCGCACGCCGCGCGACGTTGCGCAAGGTCCGGGCGATCCCAATTTCCCGCCCTCACCAATCCGGCGGATCCTGTGGTTGCCGGGCGATTTTTGGCGCGAATCCAGTCACCGGATATTGCCGCAAGCCACGCTTCGATTTGCAGTGGAATCGCGGGGATTGACGCCGGGCCGCGATGCCATCCTAATGGTAGCGGATTAAAGCGATCCGTCATTCAAGCAACTAACCATCCAACCCATCATTTATGCAAGACTTCCGCGCTCCTGATATCCGCAACTTTGCCGTTACCGGCCACGCCTCGAGCGGGAAAACCCTGCTCTGCGAGGCGATGCTGGTGTGCGCGGGAAAGATCACCCGAGCCGGTTCCATCGAACAGGGCGGCACGGTTTCCGATTTCCATCCCGATGAAAAGGAGCACCATCAATCGATCCATGCGACCGTGATGAGCGCCGAGTGGCTGGGGCGCGAACTGAACATGATCGATTGCCCCGGCACGCCGGATTTCATCAGCGAACCACTCAGCGCCCTGCGCGTGGCGGACTCCGCGATGATCGTCATCAGCGGCGTGCACGGTGTGGAAACCGGTGCCGACGAGGTGTGGGCCGCGGCCGGCCATTACGACATCCCACGCTTTCTGGTCATCAACCTGCTGGACCGCGAGCGCACCCGCTTTGAAGCGATCCTGGAAGAGGCCCGCGAGCATTATAGCGCGCGGGTCTTCCCGATGACCGTGCCGGTGGATGCGGGCCCGGATTTCACCTCGGTGCTCGATGTGATGCGCTCGGAGGTGATCACCTTTGCTGCCGATGGCAGCGGGAAATACGAGGAGAAACCCGCGGAAGGAGCGCTCCGGGAGCGGGTGACCGAGCTGCACCGGCAGTTGATAGACATGGTGGCGGAGTCCGCAGACGAGCTGTTGGAAAAGTTCTTCGAAGCCGGCACACTCACCGAAGAGGATCTGCGGGCGCGCGTCCATGAGGCGGTGCAGAAGGGCTTGGTGGTTCCGGTGTTCGCCGCATCGGCCGTGAAAAACGTCGGCGTTTCGCGCATCCTGGATTTCATCGCCAAATACGGGTCCGCGCCGGCGGACCGCGCCACGGTCGCCGCGAAATCCCCGGATGGTCGTGACGTGACCGTGGCCTTGAACGACGGGCAAAGCGTGGCTTTCGTCTTCAAAACGATGCACGAAACGCATGTCGGCAACCTGTCGTTCTTGCGGGTTTACAGCGGCGATGTGACTTCCGGTTCGGAGTTGATGAATGTGAACCGCGGCGAAACCGAACGCATCGGCCAGCTCTATCGAGTCAATGGATCGTCCCGCGAACCGGTGGGTTCGCTGCATGCGGGCGACATCGGCGCGGTGGTGAAACTGCGGGCCACCCGGGCCGGCGACACACTGTGTGCCGCCGCCCGCCAGGTCACCCTAGAGGTGGTGGATTTCCCCGCTCCTAACACCCGCGGCGCCTTGGTGGCGAAATCCCGGGCGGACCTCAACAAACTCGGCGAGGGGCTTTCCGCGCTGCGCGAGGAGGACCCGACCTTTGATTTCCACTTCGAGCCGGCGATCTGCCAGACGATCGTTTCCGGCCAGGGCGAACTGCAACTCCAGATCATGGCGGAGGAACTCAAGCGCCGCTTCAACGTGGATGTGGATCTGGTAGAGCCGCGGGTTTCCTATCGAGCCACCATCTCCGGTCACGGCGAATCCAAATACCGCCACAAAAAACAAACCGGCGGCGCCGGCCAGTTCGCGGAAGTCTGGATGCGCATCGAATCCCTGCCCTCGGAAAGCGGCTTGGTGTTCACGCAATCGCTCGTCGGCAGCAACGTGGACCGCGTGTTCGTGCCGTCGGTGGAAAAAGGCGTGCAAGCCGCTTGCGCCAGCGGCCCCTACGGCGGCTTCCCCGTCACCGACGTGAAAGTCGATTTTTACGATGGCAAACAACACCCGGTGGACTCCAAGGACATCGCGTTCCAGATCGCCGGCAAGGCGGCGTTCAACGAATCGTTCCTGATGGCGCGGCCGAAACTGTTGGAGCCGGTGATGGAGCTCCGTGTCAAAGTCCCGTCCGATGCCCTCGGCGCGGTGCTGGCAGACTTATCAGGCAGGCGCGGAAGGATCGTCGGCATGGATTCCGAGGGGCGTTTTGAAGTCGTCGTCGCCCAGGTTCCGCAGGCGGAGCTCTATCAGTATTCCCGCACCCTGCGCGCGATCACCGCCGGCCGCGGCCGCCACAAGGAGCGCTTCGACCGCTACGAGGATGTGCCGCGCGAACAGGAGGCGAAAATCGTCGCCGAACACGGGCGGAAGACGGACGAGGAGTGATCAAAGCCCCCGAGCCGCATTTTGCGTGACTGAAAACTCCACCGCGAATGTCAATCCGTGTTGGCGTAAAAACCGGGCGCACTGCGTCACACCCGCGCGTTCAGCCATGCTGCGGGAGTGTTTGCGCGAACGGCAGCCTTTTCACGGTGTAAACTGGCCCGCTCGGCGCTGCGTCCTTCGGCCCGCTCTGGGCGGATGCGGCCACCGCCAGAAATGGCAGCATGAGCCAGCGGATGCGGGATAAGGCTCGGGGATAAGGCTCGGGGTCGGATCATCGCCGCGGCTCGCGCGGCTCCCGGATGCGCAGCGGCGCAAGGAAAAGTTCATGCGCGCCTCATGCCGCCGGGAAAGATGACATCCTCTGCGGGCGTAACCGCTGACTCATGACTCAGCCTGATCTCAGAAAATTCCGCCGGAATTCGTTGCGCGCCTTCGCTCCATTGCTGGTGGCGTTGCTGCCCGCCGGATGGGTTGCGGCCGCGGATTATCCGGTGCGGCCGGTGCCCTTCACTGATGTCAGTTTCACCGGTGGCCTGTGGCATGACCGGCAGGCAACAAACAACCGCGTGACCCTGCCCTTCGCGCTGGGCCAGTGCGAATCCTCGAAGCGGATGGAGAACTTCGATCTGGCCGCCGACACGATGAAGCGCCGGGCCGCGGGCGAAAAAGATTTCCAGCACAAACCCGCCAGCCAGCTTCCCTTCGATGATTCAGACGTATTCAAGGTGATCGAAGGCGCGGTGTTTTGTTTGAGCGTGAAGCCCGATCCGGAGATGCACAAGCGGGTGGACGGTTTCATCGCGAGGATCGCCGCGGCGCAGGAACCCGACGGTTATCTTTACACCTTCCGGACGATGCATCCGGACTCGCCGGTGGATCGGCGAATGCACGCACAACGCTGGCTCAAGGACAGCGACTCCAGTCACGAATTGTATAACATCGGCCACCTGTATGAGGCGGGCGTGGCACATGCCCAGGCCACCCAGTCGAAGGTTCTGTTGGATGTCTGCTTGAAGAGCGCGGAACTGGTGCAAAGGGATTTTGGCGATGGCGAGCCGCGAATCGCACCCGGCCACCAGGTCATCGAAATGGGATTTGCCAAACTCTATCGTCAGACCGGCGACAAGCGCTGGCTGGATCTCGCGAAGTTCTTTCTCGATGCGCGCGGTTATGCCAACAAGCCCTATAGCCAGGATCACAAGCCGGTGATCGATCAACGCGAGGCGGTCGGCCATGCGGTGCGGGCGAACTACCTTTATAGCGGGATGGCCGACGTGGCCGCGCTCAAGAACGACCCGCGCTACTTGGAGGCGATCACCGCCATCTGGGAGAATGTGGTGGGGCGCAAGCTGCACCTCACCGGCGGTTGCGGCGCACGGGGCTCGGGCGAGGCCTATGGCGACGATTACGAGCTGCCCCACCGGTGTTACAACGAGACCTGCGCGGCGATCGCGTTTCTGTTTTGGAACCACCGGATGTTCCTGATGACCGGCGACGGCAAATACATGGATGTGTTTGAACGCACCCTTCACAACGGATTCCTGAGCGGCGTCTCACTTTCCGGCGACCGCTTTTTCTATCCGAATCCACTGGAGTTCGATGGCAGGGAAAAGTTCAACCACGGCCATGCCGGACGTGCGCCGTGGTTCGGTTGCGCCTGCTGCCCGCCCAATATCCTGCGCACGATGGCATCGGTCGGCGGTTATGCCTACGCGGTCCAGGACGAGCGCTTGTATGTGAATCTCTATGCCCAGGGCGAAGCGCGGGCGGAGGTGCGGGGAAATTCGGTGAAGATCACCCAGGAAACGAACTACCCGTGGGATGGCGCGGTCAAGTTGGGTATAGCTCCCGCAAAGTCCGGCACCTTCACCCTTTGTCTGCGGATCCCGGGCTGGGTGCGCGGACAACCGCTGCCAAGCGATCTCTACTCTTACGATGATCCCACGCCTGCGGCTTGGTCGGTGAAGGTGAATGGCGTGGCTGCGCAAGCCGAACTAACAGGAGGTTTCGCGAAGATCGCGCGGGAGTGGCAAGCGGGCGATGTGGTGGAACTCAACCTGCCGATGCCAGTGCGGCGGGTGGCGGGCAACCCAAAGGTGGCGGCCACCCAAGGACAGGTCGCACTCGAGCGCGGGCCACTGGTTTATTGCTTCGAGGGCATGGACAACGAGGGTTCGGTGATCGACGTGGTCTTGCCTTCATCGGCGCAGGTGGTGCCGGTGGCGAAGCCAGAACTGCTAGGCGGAGTGACCGTGCTGGAGGTGGAAGGCGCGGCCAGGGTGCAACGCAAAAAAGACGGGGGTCCCGACGCAACGCCGGCCCGCATGGTGGCGGTGCCTTATGCCTTCTGGAACAACCGCGGAGCAGCCCCCATGAGCGTCTGGCTCGCCCGCGACGCCGCCCATGCGCGGGGAGCGGCGGCGAACTAACGTGTCATGGCATCCCGGCCGGTTGAGGCCGGTGCCTAGCAGGTCACGGCGGTGCCAGCCACCACCTCCCTGACCCGTCCCGCGATGAGTTCCGCGAGCTGGGTTTCGCCTTCGTCGCGCAGGAAGTTGCAATAGTTGGAAGCCACGGCCTCCAGATCCTCAGTGTATTCCGGGCCGAGGGCTTCGAAACCGGCGAGGGCTTTTTCGAAGTGCCTGCGCGCCCATGACCGGTCGCCGGTGTTGAGCAGGGCGAGGGCGAGATTGTTGTGTGACTGGGCGGTATCCGGGTGCTCCTCCCCCAGCAGAGTGCGGCGGGTTTCCAGCGCCATCATGTGCATTTCGCGCGCTTGCTCGTGGAAACCGGCCGCCTGATAGAGCGCGCCGAGGTTGCTGGAAACCGTGGCGGTTTTCTCGTGCTCCTGACCGAATTGCGAGTGGACGATTTCCAACGCCCGCAGGAAAAAGGATTCTGCGGCATCCAGTTGTTCGGAGGCTTTGTAAAGAAAGCCGAGGTTGTTGGCCATCGCGGCGATATCGAGCATCAAGGGCGGTTCTTCGCGTTCGAAGGAATCGATGGCCAGCAGCCAATGTTCGCCCGCCTTGTCGGCGCGGCCGAGGCCGTCGTAGGCGGCGCCGAGGCCGGCATGGAGGCGGCCGATTTGTCCGAACCGGTCTGGGCGGTCCTGCAACTGGTCAAGCGCCTGGCGGTAATCCTCGCGAGCGAGTTCGAAGTTGCCCAGCTCGCGGTGGATGTCGCCGCGGATTTCGAGCGTAGAGGCAAACGCATCGATGCAATCGAGGTTCGGCCCTAGCGTTTGCTGGCATTTTTCAACGGCGGCGGATGCTGCGTGAAGGGCTTCGTCGAGGTTGCCTG
>CAMBPB010000030.1 GCA_945869465.1 Prosthecobacter debontii | reverse complement strand
TCTGTCGGGGAATTCGCAACGGAAGTAAAAGCATATCTCGAATGGAAAAACAAAAATTCGAAAGCTATCAACTGGCAATTCACCAACGAAAACGCAAGGATCAAACTCAAGTCACTCTATCCGGCAATTTAAGATTTACACACCACTAGCGCGGTTCTAACGAACTGCTTGGGGAGCAGGATCCGGCGTTTGAGGAAGTCGATGGTTCCGCGGCCGCCCGACTCGCTGTCGTCCCACCACAGCGGGAGGGAAATGTGGGCGGCCGGATCGATGCAGTGTTGCACGAAAAGCCGTGCGACGAGCGGGTGCCGGGCGATAGCCGCCGCATCGAAATCCGCCTCCGGGTCGAGCCAGCCGTGGTGGTGATCGGGATCGCGGGATTCGATCAGTTTTTCGAAAATGTTGTCGCATTCACGGAGCACGGAGGCGGTGATTTCGCGGGTCGGCTGGCGATCTAGGCGGGCGAGTTGGTGTTTCAGCGCAGCGCCTAACAATCCACGGTCGCAAGCTATGGCGCCCAGCCAGCCTTCCGCATCGGGGGTGAAACGTCCCTTCGGATGGGAGGCGATGAATTCGGTGATTGTCGTTTCCGCATCCGTGAGCAGGGTGAGGATCTTGTCCTGCTTGTCCGCCGCGGGCTCGGCCCCGCGGAGTTCGCGGGATTGTTCGATCATGCAGCGCGCCAGCATCAGGCTGGCAACTTCGGCTCGCGGATGTTCGGCAAAGTCTGCGATGACGGCGGAGAAATCCACCGCTGCCTCATCATGCCGAGCGCTCGCGAAAAGAAACGCACCGCGGCGGACTTTCCAGTATGGGAGCATCGAAGGAGCAGCCTTTGCGATCTGCTCTTTGAAAAACGTGCGTCGCTGTTGCAACTGGAACTGATGGAGCTGTTGGAGATTCTTGAATTCTTTTTCGGCCATTTCCCACGGTCGTTCTTCGGCCAGCGCGGTGGTGAGGAGCGTGTCGTGAGCCACGCGCCACTCGACGTAGGATTTCGCGGCATCGAAGAGCGCGGGATCCGCGGCCAGCTCGCGCAACTCGTGGAGGAAATTCGCCCGTCGGGCGGAATAGGGACCGTTGCGGTTTTCGGCGAGGCGACGGTCGATCTCGGCAAGGCGCTTCGGAGTGTCGAGAGGCGCAAGGGTTTCCGGGAGATTGCGACAAACTTCATCCAGCGCGGCGGCAGCGGGCAAGGCGGGGTCAAGTGGTGCGGCCTCCGCGAAGAGATGGGACCAGCGCTTCGCCGCGATGCGCTCGGGGTAAGTCCCGAGCGACGGCGGAGCCTGATAGAAAAACGGCCCGCAGGCGAGCAACAGGAGCAGGCAGACAGGACACGCGCGAGGCATGGATTCCGATACACCAAGCTGTGGGATTATCGAGCGGAATTCGCGGTTTTCAGCGGCTGGATTTCTGTGAGATCGCGGATACGCCAGGTGAGGCCTGCGGCGTCCTTGATTAGCGGGCCGGAAACGATGGATTCGCCGACATGCAATCCCGCGAACCTAAGCACGATGGTCATGGCCAGCTCGGCCGGCAGGCCGCCGGGAATGTCCGCTTCGGCGAAGGCGCCGGGCGAGGCGGATTGAAAGGCACCGGTCTGATCTGAGGTGAGTTCGAGTTCCCAGCGGCGGGTCGGGATGTCGGTGGGGCCGGAGTTTTTAAGCACGAGCCTGCCCTTGTTACCGATCTCAAGAACCGGGCGGGGAGTCTCCGCAACATGAGCCAGATGTGCCGCCGAAAAAGCCGCCACGATGCCCGGTCCCGGCAGCGCGAAATAGAGGATGCCGCGCGCTCCGGCGTGATCGGCTTCTGCCGCTAGATTCGACAGCACGGTCGCGTCAGCTGTGCGATGCACGAGGATTCCTCCGGGCGGAATCCGCGTGCCTGATAGCTCGACCGGAGCGGTTATTTCAAAGGATGTGACACCCTCGCCTAAGGGCTTTGGTTTCAGGTCCGGATGAAAAAACACCGGATCGGATGACCAGCCGCGGAGATGTCCTGTTAGCTTGCTGCTGGTTTCGAACACCGAAAGCCGCTCGAAATTCGGCAAGCCCGCCAGCCAAGGCCGCGGACAATCCGCCCACAAGCGGATGAGCCGCGCCACCGCTGGGTCGGCCAGCGGATGGAAATGCCCGGCCTTCACCTCGGCCGGATCGTCTGCTTCCAGATCGTAGAACATCGGTGCGAGCAAGGAGACGGTGTTTGCGAGTTTCACAAAGTCCGGATGGCGCGGCCACGAGGCCAGTGCGGTGATCGAAACCCGGGCTGGTGACACCCCCTTGCTGAACGCTTGCAGGAAGCGGGCATAGTCGCCTAACAAACGATCGGGGCAGTCGAAGTCGAGCTGGAATTCCTTTGGCGGGGCGGATCCGTCTGACCACCTGCGGACCATTTTGGCGAACTGTTTTCCGGCATCTGGCGTGCCGAGAAACGCGGACTTCGGAACGATCCTGAAAACAGGGATGATCTCCAGGTCCGCTGTTCCCGGCATCGGCGCGGAAATCCGGACCATGCGCCAGGTTCCGCCACCCCAGGTGCATTCCGCCGCCTGCCAATACAAAGACCTAACCCCGGCCTGTCTGAGGGACTCTGTTTCCGCGGGCTTCAGTGATGAAGTTCGGTGCCACACCCAGAATGCGGGCGGAGCCATTGGCGTCGTGCGGGCAACACGCGGTGACTTTTTCCCACAGGCGGAAATGAAAAGCATGCCGCCTAACACGAAAAACACACCAGCGGCAGCGGAGTATCGGAACATCCTATGTTAGTGGTAAGCAGTCTTACCGTATTCTCTCCGCTCTCCGTTCCATGCTCCATGCTCCATGCTCCTCACACACGGAACGCCGCCACCAGCGCCGCCAGATCCGCCGGGCCCGCGCGGTCGGCGGTGAGGATCGCCGCTTTTTGCATCGAGATGATTTCCGAAATGCCCTTGCGCGAGAGCTCGAGCATGGCGGTCATTTCATCCGACGAGAACACGGCTTCCTCACCGCTGCCCTGCACTTCCACGAAGTCGAGCGTCTCGGTCATCACGACGTTGAAATCTACCGACGCGTCCTTGTCCTCCGGGTAGTTGAGATCAAGCACCGGGGTGCCCTGATAGACACCGGCCGACACCGCGGCGACGAGTTTCTTGATCGGGAAATCCTTGAGTTTGCCGGCGGCGAACAGCTTGTTGAAAGCGATGGCCATCGCCACGCAGCCGCCGGTGATCGAGGCGGTGCGGGTGCCGCCGTCGGCTTGCAGCACGTCGCAATCGATCCACACCGTGCGTTGGCCGATTTTTTTCAGGTCCACCACCGCCCGTAGTGCGCGGCCGATGAGGCGCTGGATCTCGGACGAGCGGCCGTCGAGTTTGCCGCGGGAAATATCGCGGGGTTTGCGCTCTAACGTCGAGTAGGGCAGCATTGAATATTCCGCGGTGAGCCAGCCGCCGTCCACGCGTTGGGCGCGCATCCATCGCGGCACGTCCTCCTCGATGGTCGCCGAGCAGATGACCCGCGTGTCGCCGAAGGCCACGAGCACCGAGCCGGTGGCGTTAGGCGCGACGTTGGGGGTGAAGGAAATCGGGCGGAGTTGGTCGTGCTGGCGGCCGTCGGGACGAGTCATGGGTGGAGTGAAGGCGAGCAATGCGTCCGCGGCAAGTCCGGAGCGCGGGCCGGTGCGTGGCCCTCACTTCTTTGGCTTGTCCCTGCCGCCTTTGGATTGCGGCTGGGCGTCGAGTGTCAGCTTGGCGAGTTCGGTGAAACGATCGGTTTGGTTCTGCCAGCATTGCTCGAGTTTTTTCACCTTGTTCGGCATGCGCGTGGCGAGGTCGTGGTGCTCGTGCAGCCACCAGAGGCTGTCGCGGGGGATGATCTCATCCTTGGCACAAGCGGGGAGGAGGCTTTTCCCGGGGGCCGGGGCGATGGGTTGTCCGTTCCATTCCATCGGTTTTTTGCTGCCGGCGAGCGCGTAGTAACCGGTGAGCAATGCGCCGCGCGTCGGCCAGCAGCGCGCGGTATTGTAGAACTGAGTGAAGCGCAGGCCGTTCTTGGCCAGCGCATCGAGCTGAGGCGTGTCGATCTCGCCGCCGTAACTTCCGATGGCCGAAAAACCGAGATCGGCGGCAAGAATGATAACGATGTTAGGTCTTGCGGCGAAGGACAGGCCGCAGGTGAGGGGCCAGGATGGCCAGGAAATGGGCAATGTGTTTCATGGGGTGTTACGATTTCACGAAGTGATGGGAACGATACGACAATTTCCCCTCCACCAGGGCGTTGTACACCCGCGAGCCCTTCACGCCGGCGAAATCCCGGCCGAGGCCGTGGAGCCATTGCGGCAGTTTGCGGTCGAGCATTTCCTGGGAACGCGCGGAGTTTTTCTCCATGCCGCGGATCACGCCGGGGCCGATGTCGCTGGTGGCTTTCAGTTCCAGCGAAGCTTCCCGGATGGCCATTTCCCACGGCGGAATACTCTCCCTGAAACGGAAGTCGGCGTAGAGAAAATGCCCGCCTGGTTTTAGCACGCGCGCGACTTCCGATAGAAACCGCGGGAAATCCGGATAACAGTGCGATGCTTCGAGATTGATGAGCGCATCGAACGTGGCATCGGCGAAAGGCAGGTTCTCGGCATCGCCCTGAATGAAATCCAGACCGGTGACCTGATGGCGTTGCTTGCAAAACGCGATGCCGGCGGGATTGAGATCGAGTCCGGTGTATTTCGCCGGACCGAAGGAGCGTGTGAGATAGGAGGCTCCGCCGCCATGGCCGCAACTCACCTCCAACACCGTTTGCCCGCGAAGGTCGGCCTGCGAGGCGAGGTGGTGATAGAGCTGGACGCAGGCGCGGTCCGCTTCGTCCGCCGCGGAAAGCGGAATGGCCATCGGCGGAGCGGTTTCATAGGCATAGTTGAGGAAGACGACTCCCTCCTCGTGCAGTCTGCGTGTTAGAAACGGATACCAGAGTTTCCAGATCGCCTTGCGGATTGGTTGGATCGCAAGCAGGTGGTCGATGAGCGGCATGGGTGGTAGGGGAGGGGATGCGGGCTATTTTTCGCTCTGACTCTGCATGCGGTCGATGAGCGTGCGTTCCCCGGCGAGGATGGCGTGATATTGGCCCATTTGGGCGGGTGTGAAAATGCCGTCGAAACACTTGAGTTTATCCTCAAGTTTCTGCCGTTGGTGTTGGAGGATCTGTTGCTGGGCATTCGCTGGATCGACTTGGGTGGCAGGATGAGCGGCTTGGGCGAGAGCCATCAGGCCTTCGATGCTCATTCCCTTGGCCCCGGTGGGCAGCACCGAAGTGTTGAGCAACAAGGTGGCGGCCGCTGGGATCGTCTGGATCCGGGTTTTCTCGGCCTGACGAAGGCGGGCGAGCGCCTCATCCCGTTGGCCGGGAGAAAGATCGATCTCGCGGATCACCTGCATGAGGGCGGACTGGGACCGGGTTTCGATCCGGTTTTCCCGTTCGCGCACCCGCAATTCCTCGAACTTGGCGAGTTGCTCCGCATCGAGAAAAGTCGCTAGGGTTTCCTCGATTTTCCGGCCGCGGGTTGTGAGATCCTCTAGAATGGGGATCGTGTCATTTGCGGCGGCGTTGCTCTCTTCGATAAGCTTAAGGATTTGCGGCTGCTGGTCAGAGGCAAGCCCGAGCGCCTCGGCAAGTCGCAACATCTTGGCTTCCTCGCGGGTTTTCGGCCCTTGGGCGGCAAGATCGGTGAGCGGGAAATCCCCGGCATTCACTTCGGTCGGGCGGCGCTCGCTGATCGAGGACGAACGCGGGCGGCTGGAATTGCCGCGCTCGGATTTTTTGGGTCCGGCCTTTGATTCGGCGGCCGGAGTGCTGGCCGGGGGTGGGGACGAGGGTTTGGCGATCCAGGCGATGGAAAACCCGATGGCGGCGGCGATGGCGGGAAGAAGAACCTGGGATTTCATGCGTTGCGAATGGCGGTGATAGCGGCGCCCATGTCCGGCGCGCGAAAGGTTGAGGAACCGGCGACCATCACGTTCGCGCCAACCGCAGCGCAGCGGGCGGCCGTGACGGCGTCGATCCCCCCGTCCACTTCAACGTGGAACGACAGGTTTTTTGTCTCCCGAATCCGGACGGCGGCGGAGATTTTTTCGAGCACCTCCGGCATGAACGCCTGCCCGCCGAAGCCCGGAACCACCGTCATGCAGAGCAGCAGGTCGATCTGATCGAGGAATGGTTCCACCGTGCTCAGCGGCGTCGCGGGATTGAGCGCGATACCCGCCTGGCGGCCGGCCCCCCGGATGCGGCGCAGGGTTTCAGCGACATCGTGATCCGCTTCGACGTGGACTGTGATCAGATCGGAGCCGGCCTCGATGAAGCGCTGCAAGTAGTGGTCCGGCCGCGAAATCATCAGATGCACATCCAGAAAGATCCCGCTGATTTGATCCACCGTCCGGACGCCGCCGGGGCCGAACGAAATGTTGTCCACGAAGTGCCCGTCCATCACGTCCAGGTGCATCCAATCGGCACCGGCATCAACCGCCCGCCTGACTTCATCGCCAATCCGTGAAAAATCCGCGGCAAGCAGCGAGGGGGCGATCACCCGGTCATGGAAGTTTTTTTTCACAATCATTGAAGCGCTACGATCCACGAAGTGCCCGATAAGACACGGAAAATTTTCGTCCCATACGGAATCGGCAAGCGGGTCGTGGCGGAGCAGAGAAAACTCGACATCACCCAGGGCACTGCCAGGCTGCCACCCTAACCGCTGACCATCGGTTGTTTTGCGGTTCTCTGAATAAAGTTCTCCATTTCCTGCCTTCTGTTCAACGTCTCGCTCGCCGCCGCCAGCGGGGAGGAGATCACACCCGCCCAGCTTGAATTTTTCGAAGCCAAAATTCGCCCCGTGCTCGCGGAGAACTGCTACTCCTGTCACAACAGCGTTGATAAGAAAAGGGCGACCTCGCGCTCGACCACCGCGCGGCTTTGTTGGAGTCCAAGGTGATCGTCCCCGGAGATCCCGCTAAAAGCCCTCTCATCCTCGCGGTGCGCCACGCCGAGGACTATGCGCCGATGCCATCAAAGCGCCGCAACTCTCCAGCCTGAGCATCAAGCACCTCGAGCAGTGGATTGCGATGGGCGCACCGGATCCGCGGCTCAAAAAGCCGACCAAGGAGGAACTCGCCGGGCAAGTCGATTGGGGGGCCGACCGATGAACGCAACATCGAACTGCAAGCAAGGCGCATGGATGCAGCGACGGTGGAAGTGCGCGTGTGTGACTCCGGGCCGGGTATTCCCGAGGACACCAGCGGTCGTTTGTTCGAACCGTTCTTCACCACCAAGGAAAAAGGCATGGGCATGGGGCTTCCCGTGTCAATGACCATCATCGAAGCCCATCACGGCAAACTTTGGGCGGAAAACAATTCGGACAGCGGTGCCTGTTTCTGCTTCACCCTGCCTGCGGAAATCACCTAGTGTCATCCGTGATCTCATAAAGCGTCATGAATGATACCAATTCCATCGATCCCCCTGCACCCACCGTCTATGTGGTGGATGATGATGTCTCGTTCCTGCGTTCCGTTTCCCGCCTGCTCCGGGCGAGCGGATTTCAGGTCGTGATCCACAACTCCCCTGTGGAGTTACTCGCCGAGCTGGGGCCGGACTCCTGTGGCTGTGTGATCACCGACCTCATGATGCCTGAAATGGATGGCATGGCTCTCCAGCAGGCATTGCTCGATCTGGAAAATCCTCTACCCGTGGTTTTTCTAACGGGACAAGGCGACATCCCCACCAGCGTGAGCGCGATGCGCAATGGGGCGGAGGATTTTCTAACCAAACACGCGCCCAAGGAAAATCTAATCGCCGCCGTCCGGCTCGCGCTTGATCACAACGTGCAACACCGGGCGGAGCAAGCGCGGCTCCAATTGCTGCGGCAGCGTTTCGTATCCCTCAGCGCAAGGGAGAGCGAGGTCCTGAAGGAGGTCTTGCAGGGTAAACTCAACAAACAGATCGCCGCCGGCCTTGGCATCCACGAGCGCACCGTGAAACTCCACCGCACCCACATCACCACCAAGCTCGGTGTCCACTCGGTGGCGGAAATCTCGCGCCTCGTGCAGCAAGCGGGAATGTTCCAGTAAGGAAGCATGCCACTTGTCGTGGATGCGGATGGAATGGTTTTGGAGAAGAGCATCGCGCTTTTCAAAGATCCCGCATCCGCCCGCACCACAAGTGTGTGGTGGCTCCTTAGGGTGCTTCCTTATGGCGGCCCATGCTGCTGGCTATGGATCAGATCATGGAGCCACCGTCACGGTGCCGGTGCCGGTGAAGGAGGCTCCGTCCTTGTGGGCCGCCGGGGAGGTTGCGGAACCATAGGTGCCGGGAGGCAGCGCGGGGCCGCCATGGAGTGTCAGGGCCGCGATTTTGCGGGTGCCGCTGTAATTCAACTGGACCTTGGCGCCGCTACTGATGTCGAGCGCGCCGCATCCCAGTGAGGCGGCGGTGGTGCAGACGAGCACGCCGCCGGCGACCTTGGTCGGGCCGGTGTAGGGGTTAGTCCCGGAGAGAGTCCAGGAGCCTTTGCCGGATTTGGTGATGGCGGTGGCGGCCTTGCCCGCGCGGTCGTGGGGATCGATGATGGCACCGGCGAGTTCGCCGGTGCCCGCGGTGTCACCTGAGAGAACGATGGTTTTGTAGCCGCCGTAGCCGGAGATCAGCAGGGGACTGGTGAACTTCAGCAGGCCGCCGCCGGATTGACTGACGGTCACGGTGAGGGTTTTTCCCGCCAGATTCATCACCCGGTCGGTGGTTTCGCCGGGGCCGGTGTAGATCAGGGCGCAGTCACCGTCCTTGGCTTCCTCGCCAAGGACGATCTCGCCGGCCTCGATATTTGTCGGGGCTCCTAGGCTGCTGCCGGCCCTGCCCTTGCCTTGGGTGAAGCTATTGAGGGAGTCCACACTCAAGGTTCCGCCCTCCAGAACCGTCTGGCCGGTGTAGGTGTTTTTACCTGATAGCCGCATACCGCCCGCCCCGCACTTCCGGAAGAGAAACGCACCGCCGCCCGGTCCTTGTGAATCCGCGATGCTGGCGGAAACGGTGATGGGTTCCGTGGCGTTGGCAGTATCCAGGGACAGGAACGAACCACCCATCAAGCCGTTCCCACGGGCCGCCGTGGTTAGATTTTCAAGCAGCGTGCCAACCTGTGCGCCGGTGAATTCACCGGGACCACCGACATTGAGGCGCAGCGTCGCCGCCTTGTGGATGGTGATGGTCTCCGGTGTCCATTTCGCGGTATTCCCGTGATAAAGTCCCGCGGCCTTTTTCACAATCAGGGTGCCGGGGAAAACCGTGGTCGGACCGGCATAACTGTTAGCTCCGGCGAGCGTCACGGTGCCGCCGGGCACCATATTGAGGTAGGTGCCATTGGTGCCAAGCATGGTAAAGCCGCCGGGTCCGGTCATATCGCCGGAAAGCATGCAGTTGCCGATGAAATTCGCGATACCGTTGAGCTGCATGGGACCGCTCAAGGCGCAATGAAACAGCGTGCCTTGGTTGATGATCACGGGATTGGCAAGGGTGCTCTCGGCGGTTAGCGTGCCGAAATGGTCCAGCGTGATCGTTCCCGATCCCAGGCCGCCGGTTTTGCGCACGTTGATCTTGCCGCCATCGATGAGGGTTCCTCCACTGTAGGTGTTGGCGTTGTTGAGTTGCAGGATCCCGAAATGCACGTCATGGAAATTGATGCCAGGGACGTTGGGATCGCCGGAGCTGTTCAGAATCAGGGCGTGGGGACCGGCGATCACCGCGTTGAAGCTGATGAAACAATTGGGGTCCTTTTCCGCGGAGGTGTTCACCGTCAGGTCATCCTGGAGGATTACCGGCGTGTTGATGTCAACCCTCTGGCACTTGCCCGCACGGATGAAAGGCAAATTATTGTTAGACCCTTCCCTGGAGAACGTCAGGCCGTTGCCGCTCACAATGAGGCCGCCGCTGCGATCCCCCAGAACAAGCTGGTTGAGCAGGAATCCCTCTTTCAGATCATTTCTAACCGTGCATGGAGCGCCCGGATTGAAAGTCAGAATACCGTCAGGCTGGCCGGTCATTGCGGGCGCGCCTCCGCCGGTCGGATGGTTCGACCACTGGGCGGAGTCACTCCAATTGCCGCCCTCGGGCTTGTTCCAGATGAAGTGGTTCGACTTGTCGCTCCTGGCCACCGCCACGCTCACAATCCGTGAGGAGCCATCCTGGGCGGTGATGGTGTAGGCCTGCGGCTGGGTGAAGTCCCGGGCCGTGCCGGAAGCGGGAACGACCGTGGCGAAGGGCGACAGCGTGAAGGCGGGTGCCACTGTGGTCACGTCCATGGCCTTTGGAACAACCACGCGGATGCGGTTTGACGAAAGGGCGGTGGATAGGGCTCCCGGCAGCGTGAAGGTTAGCATCTCCTTGTCCTGATTGATAGGGGTCCGGTTCACCGTCACGACATAGGTTTTGGTGGAGCCATCCGGTCCGGTGACGGTATAGCTTTGGGGATTGGAAAAGTCGCGGGCGGTGCCGGAGGCGGGAGTGAGGGTGGCATCCGCCGCCAGCTTGATGTCAGGCGCGAGCGCGGTCACGTCGGTGGCGTAGGGAACCGTCTGGCGGATGTGGGTTTTACTCATATTGGGCGCAGGCAGGCCGGGAAACGAGAATTCAAGAATGCCATTGGCGGGGGGGGCGACAAACGGCTTGTCGTCCTTGAGGGACTCGAAGGGCGGCGAGCCCTTGGCGTCGTTGGCGGTGGGCGGAAGCTTGGCGGCCTTGGCCGGATCAATGTATTTGTCCAGATCGCGCATGGCGATGACCTGATAGTTGTTATCCTTCAAATACCGCATCATCGCCTTGAAGGTCGCCGGCTCCAGACTGACGCCTGGATGCTCCATGTCCGGCACGCCGTGAAAACAATACACGACCACCCGGCCCTGGCAGGCCATTTGGGCTTGTTTGATGAAGCGCTCAACGGGAACACCATCCGTGATCGTGAATGAAGGCACATCGAACGGATTATCGACCGTCGGGCGATAGGGTCGCTCGTGGCCGCCGCGTCCGAAGGTGTATCCATTAGCGGCGAGGTCCGGACAAATCGTCCAGGAAACCGCGTAGAGCGGCCAGCAAACCGTTGTCATCCTAGGACCGTGGTTGGCAAACAACTCTTCCTCCATCCGCACAAAATTCTCCAAGCTTCCGCCATGGCCCACGGTGTGATTGCCGATCTCAAAACCGTCCGCGTCCATGGCGATCATCTGCCGCCAAGTCAGATACCAATCCTTGCGCGTTTTGAACGAATCGAAATCACACACATAGAACGAGCCGCCGAAGCCCATCTCCTTGAGGACTGGCGCCACAACGGTCGCATGGCTGGCCGGTCCGTCGTCGAAGGTGAGCACGATGAGCCTGTCGGGGATGGGCTTGAGCAGGACGCCGTTGGGATCGGGATCGACCGCGGCCTGTCCGAAGGCGAGGGTTCGCAGCGCGAGGGTGACGAGGACGAGCGTGCTGGCAATGGGATGTTCCATGGGGTTCAAGGGGATGGGTTGGGCGGATTCCAAAGGCAGGCCGCAGTATGATATATGGCTTTGATAATCGCTTCGGCACCGCGGATTCGATCCGCCGGGTCACTTGGTAAACAATGTTTCCATGGTGTAGGGCTCTTTCACGTGCCCCGTTGCGGCGCGGACCTTGGCGACATCCGCCGGGGTGACGGCGTCGCCGGTGTTGCCCCAGGACTTGCGGACTTCAGTGAGCACGTCGGCGATCCATTCGTCGGATTCCTGGGCCATGGGAATCATGATTTGCCCGAGATAGGTTTTGCCATCGATGGGACCGGTTAGGCCGCGGAGCACGATTTTGATCATGGGGGTCTTGTCGCCGTTGGAGATCGAAGTGCCGGCCAGCGGCGGCGCGAGTTTGCCGGAGCCGGCATTGAGGCCCTTGCCGTCCGCGGCGTGACAACTGATGCACAGCGATTGATAGATCACCGCGCCTTTGGAGAGATTGGCTTCCTTGATGCCGTTGAGACGGTCGTTGCTGTTCTTGGTGTAGGCGGCGAGCAGGTCCGGCGCGACTGTGGAACTTTGGGTTTTTTCCAGCAACGCGAGTGCCGGGACTTTCGACCGGCTGAATCCCGCGCTGAGGACGACTTGGGCCACCACATTGGGATCGGGATCGGCGGCCAGCGGTTCGAGTTTGGCCAGCAGCGCGTCGTCACCTTCACGCAGCAGGCGCTCGCTGATGCGCACCGCCGCCATGCGGACGCGCGGGTCGGGATCGGCGAACTTCTCGATCAGCAGTTCGCGATCGACGACATCCATCCCTTCGAGGGTCCAGAGCGCGTGCATCCGGCCCAAGGGTTCCTTGCCCTTGCTGGCGAGTTGTTTGAGCGGCGCGATCACCGACGGATCGCGTTTGAGGACGAGCAGTTTCTGCGCGGTGTCGCGCCACCATCCGTTAGGATGCGAGAGGTAGGCCCCGAGCTGCATCGGCGTTTCATCGAGCATGCGGGGCGCGGCGGCGGGCTTGAGTCCGTCGCTAACAACGCGCCAGATGCGGCCGCGGCCGATGTTTTTTTCGAGTCCGGCCTCGAGGACGCGGTCCCTCAGATACGAGCCCTTCTTGACCCAGTTACCTTCCTGAATGATGCCGCGGTACATGTCCACGATGTAGAGGCAGCCATCGGGGCCGGTGGCGGCGTGGACCGGGCGGAAATTGCGGTCGCTGGAGACGATGAATTCCTTTTTCTCAGAGTCGTATGCGTTGGAGAGAATGATTTTTCCATCGACATTGCCGATCTTGGCGCGGCGGATCAGGCGTCCGACCGGCTCGCAGATGATCAGGTCGCCCTGGATGTCCTTGGGCAGTTTGTCGCCGCGGAAAACGGCCTGGCCGCAAGTGCCGGTGAAGTGGTTGAGGGTTTTATCGGGACGGAGTTTGCCGGGGCCTCCTTGCACATCGGGGGTGGCGATGATGGGCCAAGGTTCCATGAAATTGGGCACCAATTCGCCACCCAGACCCAACTTGCCATAAGCGCGCATCATCTGGAAACCGAATGCCGGCTGTTCCATGCCCGCCGACGAATAATACATCCGGCCGACATCGTCCTGGGTCAGGCCCCACTGGGCGAATTCCTTGTGGCTCACCTCGGCTTGCATCGAGCCGCGAGTCAGGCGGAGCCGCTGCCAGCTCATGCTGGTGTATATCCAGTTGTCGAGGTTCCAAATCAGCCCGCTGTCCTGGTGTTCGAGGTTGCCTCTGGCCTTGATCGCCTGGCCCTCATAAAGCAGGGTTTTTTCGTCGGCCACCCCATCGCGTTTGGTGTCGCGGTAGCTCCAGATTTTCTCGGAAGAAGTCTCGGCGATGAGCACGCGCCCGTCGAGCGGCAGCAACAGGCGGGGCAGTACGAGTTTGTCGGCGAACACCGTGGACTTGTCCATTTTGCCGTCACCGTTGGTATCTGTCAGCATGCTGACGCAACTGGTGGGTTCGTGTTCCCTGGTGCCGTCCACGTCCTGCATATAGGTGCGCATTTGGGCGACAAACATCCGGCCGTTGCCATCCCACGCCAGCGTGACGGGCTCCTGAATCATCGGTTCGCTGGCGACCAATTCCAGACGATAACCGGGCGGGAGATGGATCGTTTTGAGTTCCGCTTCGGGGCTGCGGTATTCGGAAGACGGATTGGGGTCGATGGCCGGGGGCTCGGCGGCCGGGCTCGGCGTGGCCATGGCGAATGCGGCGGCCAGGGTGCTCCAGCGCGTGATGGCGGACAAGGGCTTCTCAAGCGGGAGTGGGTGGAACGAAGGGGTGGTCGGGTGGGGCATTTTGTGGATCAGTGAGATGAAAAAGATCCGGCTTCTACGGTTACGGATCGCCGGTTCTTTTAACCAACGGCAAATTCGCGCGTCCGGTGCGGAGGGGGGCGGGACGCCAGCCGGGCTCCCGTCTCAATCAGCAAACCTCACTGGCGGGCTACGGTCTTCTGCCACAGGGGGGACGGCGGGATCTCGTTAGGGCGGCAGATGATGATGCCGGCGTGTTTGGACGCGGCGTTGAGGTATTCGGTGATCGGGCGGTCGATGATGGTCATGCGGCCCTTGTCGCGGTCCGAGGTGGCGTGAGCGAAGTGAGCTCTGTTAGCCCGTCTGACGATGAGGCCGACGTGCGAGGTGTAGCCGCCGGAATCATGGGTGGTGATGGCGCAGACATCGCCGTTCTGGAGGTAATTCTCGGCGGCGCGCACCTTCGATTTGGGAATGTGATAGACCGGCAGGCGGGAGACCTGCGCTTCGATTTTGCCGATGGGCTCGACCAGCGAGGGATTGGAGCGGAGATAGCGGTAGCTTTTCCACTGCACCGTCATTTCGCGGATTTCCCGCTGGATTTTCACGGCTCCGGGAATCCGCGCGGTGATGTTGGTGGCGTAACCGCGGCGTTGGTTGTCGGAGAAAACCTCCTCCAGATGGTGCATCCGGCTGAGATAGTTTCCGGTGCAGACACCGTTGCGATAGCGTTCGATCTCCACCATGTGGAGCATGTCCACGGGTTTGTAGGGAGCGGGTTTGTAACGCAGCATGCGGGCAAGGGCCAAGGCGTTTTCATAATACGTCCAGCAGTCCATGCCCTTCATGTTGACCACCGGGGATTCGATGTGGTCGTCCACCTCGAGCGAGTAATTGACATACGAGGTGCCGAGCATTTCACGGGCCACCCGGATGGTGCGCTCGCCAAGCGGGAGATTCCGCCAGTGTTCCCGTTCGGCTTTGGCGACGATGGCATGAAACTTGGACTCGCCTTGGAACACCACGCCCGGTGGCAGTCGAGGTGCGGTGGGTGGCGGCACGGCCTTCTGGGCGAAGACTCCGGTGACGCAGAATCCGCAACAGAGGGTGAGGATGCCGATGATTTTCAATTGCATCCTCCGTGCGTAGCCCAATTGCGGCCCGGGGCCAAGGGAACATTTCGAGGGCGGCAGATTCAAAATCCCGGCATTGACCCGGGCGGGGAGCGCAGCCTATCGCGGCGCTTGCCGTTGCAACCGGCTGGCGGTTCAGGAATAGGACGATTCCACGCGTTGTGCGACGTCACGGTAGCCGTAGTCCACCTCGTAGATTTGCTTGAAGCAATCCAGCGCAGAGGCCTTGTCGCCCATCTCGCCATGGATGAGGCCCTTTTCGTAGAGCACTTCCTTTTTGACGTGGTCCATCGCGTGGAGATCGGAGAGCGCGTCGGTGAGTTGTTTGATGGACAGGTCGAACATGCCCTTGGCCTTGAAAGTGAGGCCTAGCAGAAGCAGGACCTTGGTGCGGATGTATGGGTTGCGGGTGGCTTGCTGGAGGTGCGGGATCGCGCCGCTCAAGTCCCCGGAGTTATACAGTGCGGTGCCGAGTTCGAAACGCAGTTGCGGATCGGTCGGGTTTTGATCGACGCGCCGCTGGGCTTCCTGGACTTGTTCGGCGAGGCGATCGGCCCGGCGTGCTGCGAGGGCGAGCTTGAGTTCGAGGTTGTCGGGTTCGGCGGCGGCGGCGGCACCGAGGGATTTGAGGTCGGAATCGATGGCGCGGTCCTTCATGGCGGCGGCCTTGGCGGAGAGGGCGACGTCGCCGGCACTGAGCGAGTGTGCCCAGTGGTAGAAGGTGTGGGCGTTGTGCCAGTCTTCGAGTTGTTCGTAGATGGTGGCGAGTTCCTTCACCGTGGCGAGGTTGTTGGGATCCTCGTTGTATTTTTCAACGATGTTGTCACGGCGATCCTCGAGTTGATCCTGGGTCAGGCCGGTGCGGGAGGCTTTTTCCAGTTCCTCGACCTGGGCGGAGTCCTTCATGAGGTCGCGCATGTTGGCGTTTTCATCCCATTTCGCCTTCTTCATGGAGGCCCGGGCGGAGGCGTCCTTGGAGCCTTTGATCGCGGCACCGTCGGTGGGGTGGTGCTTGATGATGTCGTTGTAAACGTCCGCGGCCAATTGGGGTTGTTCGCGGGTGATGTAGAACGAGGCGAGTTTGTGGAGGAGTTTGGCGTTTTCCGGGCTGCCCCGGCGGATGGTTTCGAGGGCGAAAGCGGCGGAATCGAACAGTTCGAGTTTCAGGCAGGTGTCGAACAACAGGTCGTTGGCCTGGTCGTTGAGCGGATCCTTCTCAAGTTCCTTTTCGATTAGCGGGAGGGTTCCGGCGGGATCCTTCTTGGCTTGTCCCTGAAGTTTCATGACGCCCATGCCACTGGTTTGCAGCCCGAAAAGGCCGCCCTTTTTCTTGCCGCCGCCGGTGAGTTGGAGTTCGCATTTGCGCAGCATTTTGCGGCCATCCAGGAATCCCGGGCAGTCCTTGAGGATCCCTTGGAGGAGTGAAACGGAGTAGGCAAGGTTCGACGCTTGGACGGCGGTAATGGCTTTGAGCCACAAGGGTTTCAGGTTGGATGGAAGGTCTTTTTCGGTGATCTCTGGCATGGCGTGAAGCTTGTTGGGCATGTGCTGCTGGCTCGGGAACCGGTGCGCGGCATGGCGCAACTTGGAGGTTAGCTGGGATTTTGGCAAGCATGGGTGATGGACAAAAGCGGCGGTCTCTCGGGTGAACCGCTTTTTGGGATTGATGGGTAGGAATGGATGCGCTACCCAAGTGCCGCGGTCGGAGCGAGTGCCCGGCCAGCCATATCCTACCAAGCCATCATGCCTCCGCGCCCCAACAAATCCGGACGTCGTCCCTCCAGAAACCGCAATCGTTATGGTCCGCCCAAGCGTTCCACAAAGGATGAGGAAGAAAAGGCGGTGGAGGTGGATGGCGAGATTTCATCGGTGCTTGCCGGCACGATGTTCCGGGTGAAACTGGAAAGCGGCCACGAGGTTCTAGCTCACATTTCCGGCAAAATGCGCAAGCGTTTCATCCGCTTGGTGGTGGGTGACAAGGTCAAGATGGAGATGTCACCGTATGACCTGACCAAGGCGCGGATCGTGTTCCGCATGAGCTGACTCGAGAGGCCAGAGGCCAGAGGCCAGAGGCCAGAGGCCAGAGGCCAGAGGCCAGAGGCCAGAGGCCAGAGGTCAGAGGTCTGAGGTCTGCGAGCTCTCTTTACTCCGCTCCCATTTCCTCGGCTTCGAGGGCGTTGACGGCAGAGGTGCTGCGGCGTTCGATGACGATGTCGCCGAGCAGATCGCTTTGGCGGATGACGAATTGGTTGAGTTTCATCAGTTCCAGCAGCGCGAGGAAGGTGACGATCACCTCCGCCTTGGTGGTGGCGGATTGGAAGAGCTCTTCAAACCGCCGTGACTCACCGGGTTGGAAGCGTGCCATCAGCAAGTCGATCTTGTCGGAAACGGTGAAGCGGTCGTCGATGATGTCGCCGAAATCGTGGGATTCCTCGAAGCGTTTCAGGACATTCTGGAAGGCGCGGATGAGGTCGAAAATGGAAATTTCGGCGAGGGTGGCGGGTTCTTCGGCCGGAGCGTCCGCGGAGTCCGGTTGGTGGGCGAAGCGGCCTTCCTGTTCGAGTTCGCGCAGCGACAGGAAGCCGGCGGCGTCCTTGAATTTTTTGTATTCAATGAGCTGGCGGATGAGCTCCCAGCGCGGATCGTCCTCTTCGGCGTCTTCTTCGGGCGGTTGATCGATCCGTGGCAGCAGCGTCCGGCTTTTCAAATACATCAGATTGGCGGCCATCACGATGAACTCGGAGGCGAGGTCGATGTTCAACAGCTTGAAGGTGTTGATGTAATTGAGGTATTGGCGGGTGATGCGCTCGATGGAAATCGCATGGATGTCCACCTCGTCCTTTTTGATGAGATAGAGCAAGAGATCGAGAGGACCTTCGAAGATTTCGAGGCGGACTTTGTAGTCGTTGGCTTCCACGAGGCGGGTGGTAAGGGATGTTGAGCTCGTGGGCGAGGCAAATTTCCCTCGCCTCGTTGAAGACTGAGGCTATTAATCACCGCACGGCAAAGCGAACTGAATTATGGAATCCGAGCAATCGCAAAATTTTAACGAACGTCTGAGTCAGTGGGTGGCAAACCAGGGGTTTTGGTTTCAGGTCCGCTACTCGATGTCCGGCAGCGGGATGAAGGGCCGGGCCATGTTTCATTTGCTGCGGATTGGATTCCGGTTGCTCGTTTTTCTGCTGCTAGTGGCCGTGGGAGTTGCGGTTTTCCTGGTCAAGCGGACGGATTCGGCGCGCTTTACCGGCGTGTTGCGACAGGATCTCCAAGCCGGGCTTTCGGCGTCGGAACTGGAAATGAGGGGGTTCAGCCGGTCCCAGGGGAACATGGAAATCAGCCGGCTTGCGGTAAAAGGAGGCGACGACACGTTCTTCACCAACTTGGAGGCGAGAAACATCCGCTGCAAAATGGGGTTGATCGACGGCCTGGTGAAAAAGTGGGAGACCGGGATTGTCTCGGTTTCTAGGCTCGAACTCGATCTGCGGGCGGGCACCGATGACGCCGAATCCGCTCAAAAGCTGGCCGACGCCTTGTTCCGGAGGTCGCCGAGGGTGGCGGCGGATGCGTTTGAAGTGGCGGATGCCACCTTGCGGTGGGGATATTCCGAACGGGCCGAAGGTGCGATCGAGTCCAGTGCCTTGAAAATGCAACGCACCGAGGCCGGTTGGCGCATGAGTTTCAGGGGCGGGAAGTTCCGCCAAAACTGGCTGAGCGATCTGACGATCGTGAACCTGGTGGTGCTTTGCAGTCCCGAGGGGCTGGTTTTCGAGAAGGCGGAATTGAAGCAGGGCGAGGGATTGGTGGATTTTTCGGGACTGAAGGTGATCGGAGGGGAACGCCCCAAGGTGGAGGGTTCCGTCAAGATCAGCCATCTGGACCTGGGGGGAATCCTGCCGTCCACCTTCCGCAGTTTCGTGGAGGGCACGATTTCCGGAACCTTCAAGGCGTCAGGGTCCACCAACTCCTCGGACGGGATCGGCTTTGAAGGACAAGTCCTGATGGATGGCAAGGATGTGATCTCGTTGCGGGAACGGATCCACCTGCTGAAAGCGCTGTCGGTGTTGGACTATTCGCGCAATTATCACCGAATCGATTTCCGCGAAGGGTCGTTTCAGATGAAGACCACTCGGGGCGGCATGGAATTGTCCGAGGTGCAATTGAAAGCCGAGGAGTTGTTCAGCCTGAAAGGGAAGATGATCGTGCGCCTGCCGACCCCTGAGGAAATCCAAGCTGCGGTGGCGAAGGGAACAGGCTCGGGAAATTCGCCGCTGTTTGCAGGCGAGGATGAAATCGCCAGTTTCAAAGAGACCAAGAAGGAGTCCGAGTTCTCCTTGAAACGGGCCGCCCAAGAGGCGCGCCGGATTGCCGAGGGTTCGCAGGGCGCCGAATCGCTTTCCTTGTTCGACCGCCTGGGCATGAGCAACGAAATGCGTCTGCTGCAAAGTCAGGAGTCCGAACGCATGTCCCGGATGCTTCGTTATGAGGGAGCGTTCCGGATCACGATCCAAGGCGACGCGTTCGAACGTGCGGTCCGCCTGAAGGAGATGTATCCGGTGGATCGTGAAACCAACAGGATTCCGATGCGGGTTCCGATCGAAGGCCACCTCTATGAACTGACGCTCAAGCAGGCGGAGGATATCTACGTGATGGGCCAGCGGTAGAATGTTAGGCCCGCTCGCGCGGGCACCCGGTCAGACGGCTGCGGCCAGGCCGAGGCTGTGAAAGATCTCCCGCGTCGCCCGGCTCTTGTTGAGGGTGTAGAAATGGATCCCGTCGACCTCCTCGTTGAGCAGTCCGGCGCATTGCTCGGCGGCGTAGTGGATGCCAATGCGTTCAATCGCTTCCGGGCTGGAATTCCCCCGGGCGAGCGCACGGATGAGCTTCGCGGGGTATCTGGCGCCCGCAGCCAGCTCGGCCATGCGTTTCATCCCGGACAACGAGGTGACCGGCATCACGCCGGCGATGATCGGAACGTGGATGCCCGCAAGCTGACAGCGGTCGCGGAAATCGAGGAAATCGTGGTTGTCGAAAAACAGTTGGGTGCAGATGTAGTCCGCTCCTTGGTCCACCTTGGCCTTGAGGTAATCGAGTTCCTCGACGCGGTTGGGAGTCGTGGGATGTCCCTCGGGAAAGCCCGCCACGCCGATTCCAAATCCGCGCGGATCGGGATGCGCGCCGGACTCGTTGAACTTGCGGATGAAGCGCACGAGGTCGGCGGCATGGCGGAAGTCGCCTTCGGACCAATCGTAGCCCGGTTGGTCGCGCGGTGGATCCCCGCGCAGGGCGAGAATGTTGCCCACCCCGGCGAAGGCGTAGCGTTCGAGGATCTGCCGCACCTCCTGCTCGCTGTGTCCCACGCAGGTCAGGTGCGGCACGGGAGGAACCGACGTCGTTTGTTTGATGCGGACGACGAGGTCGTGGGTGAGCTCACGAGTGCCACCGCCGGCACCATAAGTGACGGAAACAAACGCGGGATCCAAGGGTTCCAGATCGCGGATCGTTTGATAGAGTTCCTCCCAGGCTGTGGCGCTGCGCGGAGGGAAAAACTCGAACGACAGCGAGGGCTTGGAGCCGGAAAGAATGTCTCGGATGTGCATGGGAATGTGGGCGATCAAAGCCGGAGGAACCCTCGGGCCGAAGTTGAAACTTTTCGGGTGTTTCGGAGTTTCAAAGTCAGAGCTCCGCGGAACGGGGCTAAACAAGCTGCAATTCCCGATGAAAACAATCCCTGTTTCCTTAATTATGGCGGGCATCCTGTCGCCGGTCATCACGCTGGCCGAGGACCCGGCGCGCCCACCCGGACCGCCTCCGGGCGAAGCCGGCGGCAGGCCTAATCCTCCGCGGCCGATTGTCGATGCATGGAAAGCGGCCGATACGAACCGCGACGGATTTCTCTCGAAGGACGAGTTTGACGCGATTTTCCGCATCCAGAATCTTCCCGAAGACAAGCGCGTGGAACTGTTCAAACGCTTGGACAAGGATCAGGACGGCAAGCTCGCCCGCGAGGAACTCGGACGGATGGGCTTCCAACATGGCGAACCCAGGCAGCGCTTTTGGGAGCTGGATGTGAACAAAAGTGGCGGCGTCAGCTTCGAGGAATTCAAAGCCGGTCCGCTGTTCAACAAACTCCCGGAGGAAAGGCTGGAGGCGGTTTTTCACCGTCTGGATTCCAATGGCGATGGCATGATTTCCCCCAAGGATAAGCCCGAGCATCCCATGAAACGCGAGGATGGAAGGTTCCACCCGAGACGTCCCGATGGCGGCGATCGGCCGGGCGGTCCACGGATGGAGCCACGCCAAATCATCCGGCAACTCGATCAGAATGGCGACGGCGCGCTGTCTTTTGAAGAGTTTCGCGTTGGTCCGGCAACCAAGGATCTCACCGAGGACGAGCAGGAGGACCGCTTTGAGAAGATGGACAGCAATCACGACCTCAAACTCACGGCCGAGGATTTCCCGCCGCCCGCACCCCGTGGCGATCCAGGGCGGCCGAAACCTCCCATAGAACCGCAGCCACCGCAGGGCCCGCCCCCGGCAGTGGAGTGATCGGGGGGCTGTGGCGCTGCACGTTAGGAACAGCAGGGTGGCTTGTGCCAGCACGCCGCAGCCACGGTTGATTCGAGGCGCGCTTTACGAATGGGAGGATGCGGTGGGCAGCGCGAGGACTATTGCACACGGATGAAGTGAAATCAGGTGCATTCTTCTTGACTCGGTTTGTGCCGGAGCCTACATCGCCGTTCCCAAACGAACCGTTTAACACTGATTCCCATGGCCAACGCACAAGTTATCCTCAAAGAAAAAATCGATGGCCTTGGTGCCGAAGCCGATGTCGTCAAAGTCCGCGCCGGCTACGCGCGCAACTTCCTGATCCCTCAGGGCAAGGCCTACGAGGCCAGTCGCTCGAACCTGCGCCACGTCGAGGCCCTCAAGACTTCCCGCGCTCGCCGCGAAGCCGAGGAACTCCTAGGGTTCCAGGAAATCGCCGCCAAGATCGCCAAGCTCAAGCCGAAGTTCACGCTCTCCACTGGCCAGGGCGGCAAGGCCTTCGGTTCCGTGACCAGCATGGACATCCACAAGGAACTCGAAGCCGCCGGCATCGTGATCGACCGCCATGCGATCGAACTCGAAAAACCGGTCAAAAAATCCGGCAAGACCGAAGTCACCGTGCGCCTGCACCCGGAAGTCATCGCCACGCTCATCATCTCGGTGGACGCGGGCGACCAGGAAAAGGAAGCCTGAGTTTCCTCCCAACGTTCTCAAGAAAAACCCCCGGCCCGCATAGCGGACCGGGGGTTCTTTATTCGCGAACTCCAATCGCTGAAAATGTCAGACCAGACCCTGGCGCAGTGCCTTAGATACCGCTTCAGTCTGTGAACGAACGTGCAGTTTCCGATACACGGAGCGCAGGTGCATGTCCACGGTGTGCTGGGATATCGCGAGATGGTCGGCGATTTCCTTCTTGATGAAGCCCTTGACCAAATCGCGCAGCACTTCCTGCTCGCGGGAGGTGAGGGGGTCGATCTGGCGGACCGGACCGTAGCGGGCGAAGCCCTCGAGGATCATCTTGGCAATCGGGCTGCTGAGTGCGGACGAGCCGTGGATCACGTCGCGGATGCCACTGAGGATTTCGTCCGGATCGGCGGTTTTGAGCAGATACCCGGACGCCCCATTGCAGATGGCGCGGTAAACCTTTTCGCGGTCGTCAAAGGCTGTTAGGATGAGCACCTTCAGGTCGGGCAGCAGGCTTCGGATGTCGCCCAGTACTTCCAATCCGTCGCGGCGGGGCAGGCCGAGATCCAGCAATAACAGATCCGGGCGCTCACTGGTGAACTTGAGTTTGTCATACAAGTCTGCCGCGCAGGTGAAATGGTGGGGACAGACGAGATCCGCTTCCGCGCCGATCAGGCGGCGGATCTGTTTGGCGAAAACCTCATGGTCTTCGAGAATCCAGATGTTGGTGACGGTGGCTTCGGCAATCATGACAGGGAGGGGTGGGTGTTGAGGTGTGAGCGTTTGACGAACAGGCGAATGCGGGTTCCGGTTTCCTTGGATGAGGCGATTTGCAAGAGCCCGTCCAACACCCTCGCCCGGTCTTGGAGTTTGTTGACGGCGGCGGGACGTTCTCCGGTGCTCATCGGAAGGCCGATCCCATTGTCGAGAATTTCGAGGGCCAGTTTGTCATCCTCATCCCACAGGCGGATCGAGACGCGATCGGCGTGCGAATGTTTCAGGACGTTGTGGATCGCTTCCTTATAGAAGAGAAACAGGTGGCGTTTCGCATCGAGTGAAAGTTTCGCGGTCGCTCGGTTGGACTCGCAGTCGAGGGTGAAATGGATTTCGCGCAGCAGGCGGTTGGCGGTTTCGCGCATCCGCTGGACCAGATCGCCGACCGAATCTTGGCGGCGTTCCAACAGCCAGACGATGTCGCGCATGGCGAGGGAACTTTCGCGGGCGATGACCTCCACCTCGCCGAGATCGTCCGCGATTTCCTCGGGACCATGGAGGCGCACCAGATCCTTGCGGGCGGTGCGGGCGATGAGCGAGATGCTTCCCAGATTGCTGCCGATGTCATCATGGAGATCGGATGCGATTCGTGTCCGGATTTGATCGAGTTGATTGGTGGACATGAGCCGCCGGCGCTCGACGATGAAGACCGGGATCAGGAAGGTCAGGCCGAGGATTACCGCGGAGCCCCAGGAGGCGTTCAGTTCGCTGCGGGACGCCAGTTGGCGGTGCTCGGCCCGCAACCAGGTGAGTTCGTTTTCGATCCGGCCGCGGTCATTCAACTGGTGGAGCCATACTCCCACCGGAATGATCTCCTTCTCGGAGCAGTAACCGTTTGTTAGACAGGTGATCGCCGACGATTGTCCGGCACGCTCGCGAATGACGGGAAGGCCTTTGGCGAGGTTTCTGCCGCCGGACCAGATTTCGATTTCCGATAGAGCGTGGATTTTGCAGTCTCCCATAAGCCACGGGCGGGTAGCGGTGATCCGGAGGATTTTTCCGGATTTGCCGCCCAATGGAATCACCAAAGGAGTCAGCTGACTCGCACCGGGCAGCGGATTCACCCATTCGCAGACCGTCTCTCCGACTCCACCGTTCTCCTGCTCAAGGCGGATGCTCAGGGCTTCGGGGAAAACCGACGCTTCGAAGGAGCGGTTGACCTGATGTGGGAAAAGCACGATCCGCTCTAACGAAGCGGCGGCATCGAGTTGAACCGTCCAACAGGTGGTATCGTCCCGGCTCGAAACTTCGACCGTGTCGCCGGTTTCGACGTTGGGTTTACTGGCGTTCTGCCAGATGCCCAGCGGCATGCGGCCGTCTGTGAGCGCCGACGGATACCAGATTCCCGGGACGTCGAGATTTCCCACGGTGCTGACGGCGGCGCCAAAGGAAACCGGTTGGTCCCGTGAGATGACCACGAATTCCGAGAGGCCGAACAGGTCGTAGTTCCCCTTGTTGTGTCCCTCCAGCACCGTCAGCCGCACATAGCGGGCGGAATCGTTGGCTTTAAAGGCAACCGGAGTTCCTTGCGGCGGCGGAAGGGGAAACTTGCCGGAGGAACAGAGAATCGTGCGCGGTGTGAAATCCGCTTGATTGGAAATCTCCAGCGTGAAGCGTTTGGGGAAAATCCCGCAATCTTCTAAAAATTCCCGCTGGGCCGGAACCAGATAGATCGCGTTGATCGGCACCGAGGCACCCAGATCCAAGGTGATCGCCGGATCGGCGGCACCGGGAGCGCTCCGACATCCGCGGTAACCGAGACCCACTTTGAGCGGATGCTCAGAGCGTTGGGAATAGGATGAAAGCTGGGTATCGAGCCACGCCACTCGGTCTTCAACCTTAACGAGTTGTGGATTAAAGATACGGGCAATCCTGGCGATCGGGTTTGCTGCTTGTGCGGTGACCGATGCTTCCACCCGTGAACTCAAGGCACAGGCGGTCAGCGCGAGCATACCGCAGAAGGATTGCTGGAGGGGCTGGTTGAAAATAATCATCCGGTGAAGCAATAGAACGTCAGAATGAACAGATGATTTTTTTCATCAATCTTTTTTAATTAAGACTTCCCCATGATGATTGACAGATTTAAATTTCCATCTCCGGTGCCTTTCCACGAGGCAAGGAGCTGGTCCTGAGAACCGGTCACGGCAAATCGAGGAAGCGTTTGACGGCTTCGCGTTTGAGTCGGAGTTCGCGCCATTCGTTGACGAGGCGACTGGCCTCGATGATGCCGCAACCTGCGGGGATCCGGAGATGGGCGCCTTCCCACCAGACCGCACGGATGGCGACAACGGCATCGAAACGTCCGCCATCCCAGACGCCGAAGGGCGCGCCAAAGCGAGCGGGGCAACCGAGTCGGTTGCGCCACTCCAGCAACAATTCCATCGTGCCTTCCGTGCGGGGCAGTGAGCCCAGCGCGGGGGTGGGATGCAGTCTTTGGATCAAATCCTCCGGAACCATTGGCGCGCTGAGTTCCGCGTGAATCATCGTGAGAAAATGCACGATCGGCCCCAAATCGAGGATTTCGCGCGTGTGACGCTCCAACCGGCCAAGATTCAGGAGCTTCGAAACCAGGGTTTGCGCGACGTATTCGTGTTCGCGGATCTCCTTTTCATCGACCGCGAAAACGTCGCGATCCTCACTGCGCGCGGTGCCGGCCAGAGCCATCGTTTCGAGGCTTCGGCCGTTGAGCGAAAACAACAACTCCGGGGTGGCTCCGGCGAATCCGGACTCCCCCTGAACCCAGCCATAGGACTGGAGGGGCATGCGCTGGCGGAGCATCGCGGCGATGATCGACGCTCCGGGGGCTTCTCCCGCGCTGCCGGATTCAGTCACCACCGGCACGGTTTTTTCAAAAACTCCGCCATGGATGGATGACATCACTTCTTGGAAAACCACCGAAAAGGGGGCGGCATCCACGGGCTGCCAGCGGCAATCGAGGCGGGGGGCGCCTGCCAAACGCGCCGCGAGTTCCGACGGACTCGAACGTTCGATGCGACGCGGGATTTTCCAAGGCAAGCGGTCCTGCAGCGCGAAGTCCTGGACGTAGAACGCCACGCCACTTCCCGGGACGGTGGCCGATTCTTCAAACGGTCCATGTCCAATCAGAACGCTTCCGTCCCGCCGTGCCAGCCAAGCCAATGAATCCCGGTGATGTTCCATGCCGCGTGGAATGACGATGGCGGGCGCACCCACAACCCGCAAGTTCCATCAGGTAACGAATGATGTAACTAAAAAGCGTCGCGCACATGGTTCACCCGCGGTTTTTCGCCGTCCTCGAAGTAGACCTCGATCACGTCGAAACGCCACGGCAGATTGCGGGTGCCGAGCCGTTTAAGCCAGGCATTGGCCCCGCGCTCGATCAACGCCTGCTTTGCCTTGTCCACCGCATCCAACGGCCGGATGCGTGTGCCTTTGCGCCGGGTTTTCACTTCGACAAACAGCAGAAGTTTGCCGTCCCGCGCCACGATGTCCACCTCGCCCCTGCGCGGCCCTTTGAAGTTCCGCGCGAGCACCTTGCATCTCCGGCTGCGCAGCCAATCCGCCGCCACCCGTTCCCCGTAATTTCCGATCCAGTTGCGGTCCCGTGCCTCGCCGTCAGGGCCGGTCAAACAACAGGGTGAGTTGAGCCACCGGCTGAAACGAGCGACGATGATGGCGGCAAGGCCCGTGAATCCGAAGTGCTTCAAGATGTCCTTTCGTGCCATATCCTTGATGCCGGGCAAAGCCGAATTCAGGAAACTCCCGGTCGATCTCGCCCATCAGACGATCCCGGGTGACCTTGGCGATGATGCTGGCCGCCGCGATTGACAGGGAAAGCCCGTCGCCTTTGACGATGGCATCATGGGGAAACGGGAAATCGCGCACCCGCAGACCATCGATGAGGCAGTGGTCCGGGTGCGGATCCAGTGACTCCACGGCCCGGCGCATCGCCAGATGGCTCGCCCGCAAAATATTGAGCCGGTCGATTTCCTCGCAATCGGCCATGGCCACGGCCCACGCGATTGCAGGATTTCCGGTCAATAGCGCAAACAGTCGATCCCGCTTGGCTGGACTGATTTTTTTGGAATCGTCGAGTCCGGGACACGAAAATCCGCGGGGCAGAATCACGGCGGCGGCGGCGACTGGCCCGGCGAGCGGCCCGCGCCCCGCCTCGTCCACGCCGGCGATGCGCCGCAGGCCGCGGGCGTGAAGGGCGAGTTCGAAGGCCAGATCGGGCATACTCAATTAGCGGGTGAAACGATCGCGCGCCGCGATTTGTGAGTGGTTCATCGTGGAAAATAGCTGCGTCGCGAACACCATGCCGTCGGAATCCACCACCACGCCGACTCCAGTGTGGGTCCACTTGTCGATCATGTTCTTGTGGTGGTCCTTGGATCCTTTCCAAAGACCGACCAGAACAGTTGACGAGGCGCTTTCCCGCTTGCTGGCCGCTGCGACATTCTCGCTGACACTGATCATCTGATAGCGCTGGCGGGCGATCAAAGTCCGCCCGTCGAAACCGAAATGGCTGACATTTTTGCCATAAATGACGAAGGTTCCGCGGTTTTTCCGCAAATATTCGGAATGCTCTTGGGCGAGGTGATCCAGTCCGTCGTGGCGTTGGAGCTCTTGCGCTCCCCTGCTGCGGCGGTAGGCATTTACCTCCCGGACCACCTGCGACGAAATCGAGGTGTCGGGGCGCAACGCCGTGGAAACCGGAATCCGGGTGGGCTCGGGAGTGTTCGCGCACGATGCAAGGGCAGCGGCGCAAACCAGCGCGACAAATTGGGTGGCTGGGTGTGTTTTCATGCGCGACAGCATTAATACCGGGCCGAATTCTCAAAAAACCGGTTGAGCGTAAAGAATATTTAGAAATCAAGTGGAACCCGCGTGACTTTTTCAAACAGATCCGTTTCCAAGGTTGGGGGCACCATCGGCGCACTGAAGCGGAAGGCACCGGCTTCGGAACCGGGCGCGAGTTGCTCTACCTGACAGGCGTCGCGGTTTCCCCCTTGAATCGGGAAATCAAATCCGCCATCAACGCATCAGGTTTCCGCACCGCGAGAAACGCAGCCAACTCGCACCTTTGTCCTCGCCGTGGATCCGATGGCGGGGGAAGGCGTCCTTGTCACAGCGTATGGCCCATGCGGAGGCGCTTGGTTTCGAGGTATTTTTCGTTGTGCGGATTGGCCGGCAGCGAGATCGGGAGCTGCTCGACGATTTCCAGGCCGTAGCCTTCCAGGCCGATGACTTTTTTCGGATTGTTGGTGAGCAGGCGGATGCGGCGAACGCCGAGGTCGGCGAGGATTTGCGCGCCCATGCCATAGTCTCTCAGATCGGAGGCGTAACCGAGTTTTTCGTTGGCCTCGATGGTGTCGAGCCCTTGTTCCTGAAGTTTGTAGGCGTGGATTTTCGCGGACAGGCCGATGCCGCGGCCTTCCTGGCGCAGATAGAGCAGCACGCCGCCATCGATGGCGATGTGTTCGAGCGCGGCGGCGAGTTGGCCGCCGCAATCGCAACGTTTCGAGTGGAAGACATCGCCGGTCAGGCATTCGGAATGCACGCGGACGAGGGTGGGCTTCGCGGGGTCGATCGTGCCGCGGCTCAGGGCGAGATGGTGGCTGGAGTCGGTGGAAATCCGATAGAGATGGCAGTCGAACTCGCCGAAATCGGTGGGCATCCGGATGGTTTCCTCGCGCACCACGAGTTTTTCCGAGCGGCGGCGGTATTCGATGAGCTGGGTGATGGTGCAGGCCTTGAGGCCGTGGCGCGCCTGATAGGCGCCGAGCCCGCCAACCCGCGCCATGGTGCCGTCGTCGTTGATGATCTCGCAAATCACGGCGGCCTCGGGCAGGCCGGCGAGGCGTGTTAGGTCGATCGCGGCTTCGGTGTGGCCGGCGCGGCGCAGCACGCCATCGGGCACGGCGCGCAGCGGGAACACGTGGCCCGGCCGGACGAAGGCGTCGGCGTGGGCGCCGGGATCGGCGAGCAGGCGGATGGTGTGGGCTCGGTCCGCCGCGGAAATGCCGGTGGTGATACCATGGGCGGCGTCCACGCTCACGGTGAAGGCGGTTTTGTGGCCTTCGAGGTTGCGGCGTGTCATTTGCGGGAGATCGAGTTCCTCGGTGCGCCCGGCAGCCAGCGGCGCGCAGATCAGGCCGCGCCCGTGGATCGCCATGAAGTTGACCATTTCCGCGGTGCAGAGGGAGGCGGCTCCGATGAGATCCGCTTCGTTTTCGCGGGCGGGATCGTCGGCGCAGATCACCATGCGGCCGGCAGCGATTTCTGCGATGATTTCATCAATGGGGCTGAACAGGATCGGGACTTCGGTCATGGGAAAGTGGATGGCTGGCGAAGCGAACGGCATCAATTCAAGTGCGGATCTTCCGGGGCTTCGGCTAGAATGCGGTGGAGCGGGGAGAGGCTGCGGAGCAATGCCGACCACAGGCCGCGGTCGTGATCGTGGCCTAGCAGGTCTTGCTGCGGGCCGACGTGGAACCACGATTGGCGGCGCAGTTCGCTTTCGAGCTGGCCGGAAGTCCACCCCGAATAACCGATGAAGGCGCGGACGATGCGGCCGGGTTTGCGGGCGTGTTCGGCGGCTTGCTCGGCGGAGATGCGAACTGCCCAGCGGAGGCCGAGTTTTTTGCTCCACCAGAACGAGCAGAACGTCAGTTGGTCGTGGGAAACCGGTCCCCCCTCATGCACGGCGAGGTGGCGAAGGGGAGCGAATTCCTGGCTTTTGAGGTATTCCCCGACGAGCCTGCCGGTCGGCTGGTTGAGGATCAACCCGGACGCGCCTTGGTCGGTGGTATACTCGGTCAAGAGGATGACCGAGCGATTGAAGGTGCCGTCCCGCAACGACGGATCGGCGATGAGAAGCTTGCCCCGAAGCTGGATCGGCAGGTCGGGTTTTGAGGGATCGGCAGCCACGCAAGAATCATAGCCCCGCCTTTGCCATCCGCCAATCGCGGAATGCGGGCGATCCGGGAGATTTTTGCAACGCCTGAAGCCGCTCATTTTGCCAGACCGCCGATGAAGCGGGTGAGCAACTCCGCTCCCTGTTGCAAGGCGGCGGTTTCGATGAACTCATCCGCGGTGTGGGCTTGGTCGATCGAGCCCGGGCCGATGCAGATGCTGGGGATGCCGCCGTTGGAGAGGTGGGCGGCGTCGGAAAACCAGGGCGCGCCAGCGAGGGAGGTGCCGGGGCGGGTGGCGAGCAGGGCCCGGATCAGCGGATGCTCCGGCGAGGTTTCCATCGGTGGGTTTTCATTGGACCTGACGATTTCGAGCGGCAGGTCGTGAAACGCGAGCGTTTCCTGAATCAGCTTGAGCGCGCCTCCCGCGGCGGCGAGCGACGGGGTGACGCGGATATCGATTTCGGCCTCGGCGAGGTCCGGCACGATGTTGGGCCGGGAGCCACCGCGAATCAGGCCGATGTTGAGGGTCGAGTGGCCGAGCAGCGGGTGGGTGAAGGTGGCGAGTTCCGCGCCGAGGTGGCAATCGATCCGGTCGAGTGCGCGGGTGAGTTTGAGGATGGCGTTTTCCCCGCGTTCCGGTTGGGAACTGTGCGCGGCCTTGCCCGTGGCGCGGAGAGTGGCCCACAGCGAGCCTTTGGTCGCATGGACCACCTGCATGGATGTCGGCTCGCCGACCAAGGCAAAACTGAAGGGGCCGCCGTGGCGTTTCACAAAATCCTTTGATCCCCACTGGCCGGATTCCTCGCCCATGAAGGCGACGAAATCGACGGCGACCGGGAGATCCGCGAGGCGGTCCCGGTTTTCATGAAGCGCCCACAGCATCGCCGCCATCGGACCCTTGGTGTCGCATGCGCCACGACCCCACACTTTGCCGTCCCGGAGCGCGCCGCCGAACGGCTCGATGGTCATGCCGGCGATGCCCACGGTATCGAGGTGTGGTCCTAACAAAATCCGCGGGCGACCATCCAGCGGCGCGAAACGGGCAATGAGATTCGGCCTTCCCGGCTTGATTTCCTCAAGCGAAACCTCGGCTCCGATCGATTCCAGCCAGCCTGCCAGAAACACGGCGAGCGTGTGCTCGCCGGTGAGATCGGTGCCCGGCGCGTTGTCGGGATTTACCGAGGGAATGCGGACAAGTTGTTGGAGAAGCGCGATCACGTCTTGGCTCATGGCGGCAGAATGGCCGTCTGGAGACGCCAAGGCAAGGGCGGAGCGGGTGGGCCGGTCCCGGGTTCCGCCTTTAATCCGGATTTCCGGTTGCCGCGGCCGCTTGAATCTCCTGGACTTGCTTCGAAGGAAGATTCGCATCGCAGAGGACGATGCGAACCACTGATTTTGAAGAGGGCGGAATGAAGCGCCTGCTCACTCAAAGGGGGACTGAAATCTCTATCAATTCTTTCAGTGAAATCAGTTAAAATCAGGGTAATCGGTGGTTGAAATGGCCGGTATCACGGTTGCCACTTTCCTATCAAGGGTTATGGCTGGCCGCCCTGGGGGATTTTCAAACGCTCGCTGACGGCGGGCGGCAGGCTGGCCCCGGCAACCCAACTACGGGCCGCCGCTGGATCACCTTTTCCCCAGCGATTGAGGAGTTTCGCCAGCGCATTCTCCCTTGCCGCCCGGTCGGTAATCTGGGTCACCATGGCGAGCGCATCCTGCGGTTGGGATTCGACCAAGGTTCCGGCGGTCACCGCCCGCAGATGATCGGTGGCTTCGCCGGGCGGTTGTTGATCGACCCAGGAGGAAATACTCTGCGGGGCCACCACGGTCCATGTTCTGAGGGCATCGTCCAGAGCTTGGCGCTGTTCGGGGGAATCGGGCAGGCCGAGTGTCCATGCCACGGCCTTTTCGGGTTCCGTGGCCGCCCAGGTTTCGGCGATCTCCGGGATGGCCTGGCTGCGGGTTTCGCCTGCGGGAAATTGCGCCGCCCACTCCGCGGCGACCTTCGGATCGCTGCTTGCCCAGAGTGCAAGCAAGGTTGCCGCACCGGAAACCTGGCTTTCTCCATCGAGCGTCATCACCCATTGTGATGCGGCGAGCGGGTCTTGTGCGCCCCATGCGCCGATCAGGGATTCAGCGAGTTCCGCCGCTTGCGGCTCCCCCTTGCGGCCATCCACCCATTTCGCCGCTTCGTCAGGGGATTGCGCGCACCAATCCGCGACCAAGGTGTTGAGAGCGGACGTTTTGCGTTCGGGATCGGAAAAGGATTCGATCCATTGGACTGCGGCCTGCGGATCCGTGCCTGCCCAGGCACCGATGACCGCGCGTGTCGCGCCATCGGAGAGCGCTCCGTTCGGCAAGCTGGAAACCCACTCCGCGGCACCGGCGGGATCGCTGCCCGCCCATTCGAGGGCGATGAATCCGAACGATTCGCCGGCCAGTGGGCCAGTCAGATGAGCGGTGGCCCAAGCGGCGGCGGCGGCGGGATCTTTGGCCGCCCAGCCCGAGCAGGCGGCCCCGCAAGCCTCCTGTTTGAGCCGTCCTGCGGGAAGCGTGCCCGCCATCTCAAGTGCCGCCAAAGGATCCATCTTCCCCCATTCCCGCATCAAGCCTGCTAGAAAGGCGGTGCGCTCGGAAAAATTGGTGATTTCCAGCGACTGCCGCCACGCTTCCCGGGGATCCTTTGCCGCAAGCGCGCGCGCCTTGTCCGTGATCGACTCCTTGCCGGACGATCTGGTTCCGGAGGACGACCTGGAGACTCGGTTTTCCCTCGCCGGGGGGGCGTCGGGATCCTCCGCCTTGCCGGGATCCCGCAGGAGCCAGCCGGTGTGCACCAGGCCACCGCCGAGGATCAGACCCACCAGAAGCAGGGTGAGAGGGTGTTGAAGACTCGATTTCATCCGAGAGAAAAAGCCGGGGTTCCTGCAATGCAAGAACCCCGGCCGGGAATGTTTTTCGCAGCCATTTCAGGCCGTCGGAAATCAGATTTCAGGTTCAACCAACGTTGTCGTCATCATCGTCGTCGTCGGTGCCGTCGCCGTCATCGTCGTCGTCGGAGTCGTCGTCGAGGTCATCGCCGTCATCGTTATCGTCGTCGTCAGAGCCTTGGCTGTCGCCGTCGCAATCGTCATCGTCATCGTCGTCGAGTCCATCGCCGTCGATGTCATCTTCGTCGATGTCATCATCGTCGAGGCCATCGCCGTCGATGTCGTCTTCGTCGGAGTCATCATCGTGGCGGCCATCGCCATCGATGTCGTCTTCGTCATCGGCGTCGTCATCAAGGCTGTCGCCATCGATGTCGTCTTCGTCGAGGTCATCGTCGAGCGATGCGTCGCCGTCGATGTCGGTTTCGCGGTCGGCGGAGTCGGACTTGCCGTCGCCGTCGATGTCGGTCTCGCGATTCGCACCGTCAGATTTGCCATCGCCATCGATATCTGTTTCGGCGTCCGAATCGTCGTCAAGCCCGTCGTCGTCGATGTCATCCTCTTTTGGGCTACCGTTGGGGAGGCGATCTCCCACATAGGTGCCCTTGAGCGGGCCGCGGAGGCAAAAGCCGCCATCGACGTTGCGGTCCTGGCCGTTGGGAATGCCGTCGCCATCGACGTCGCGATCGACGAGGTTGATGATTCCGTCGCCGTCGAGGTCATCTGCCCCTGCGGTAGCCGGACTCAGGCTGATGCTTGCGGCAATCGCCGCGGTCATTGCCATTCCTTTGAACGGGAAGGACTTGTGAAATTTTTTGGGTTTCATTGTCGGGTGTGGTGTGGCGGTTTTGAGTTGAGGGTGTTTGAGGCGGGTGTATTGTCAACTCATCGGATGTGCGATGATTCGCTTCACACCCTATAATTTTTTTTGCTTCCGTCGAGCAAGAAATCGTAACGGTCGGAATAAAATGTAACGGTTTTGAAAGAACTGAAGGACTTGCTCCGGGCGGAGGGGGTTGGCGGGGTTTTCACCCTGCAAGTTGGGCATGGACGAAGCGGATTGCGATGGTCAATCTGACAGCGGCTTGGATGCCAACCGTTTCCCATTCCCTGACGCATGACTTCCGGAGATTTCGAACACAAGAACCAGGAACGCTGGGCGGAATACGAGCGCTTGGTGGGCCGTCTGGAAAAAGGCGGGACGGTTCCGGACGCCGGGCAGATGCCGCGGCGCTTCCGCGAGTTGTGCGTGGACCTCTCGCTGGCGGAGTACCGGATGTATGGCTCGCGCATCACCGAGCGGCTGAACGCGCTGGTGATCCGCGGCTACGAGGTGATCTATCGAACGCGCCGCGCCACCTGGCAGAACGTGATTGCGTTCGTGACGGCGGAATTCCCGCGGACGGTGCGGCGCGAGTGGCGCTTGTTCTGGCTGTGCAATCTGGTGTTCTGGCTGCCGTTTTTCGCGATGATGCTCTCCGCGCTGCACGACATCCGCTGGATCCAGGCGGTGCTGGGCCCGCATGGCATGGTCTCGATGGAGCAAATGTATGGTGGCAAAGAGGAGCAGCTCGCCCATCTGCGGGAGGAGTATGGCTCGAACTTCATGATGTTCTGCTTTTATATCTACAACAACGTGGCAATCGATTTCCGGATCTTCGCGGGCGGCATGGCGGCGGGTGTGGGCAGCTTGTTTTTCCTGGTGTTCAACGGCCTGCATCTGGGGGCGGCGGCGGGATACGTGAACCATGCCTGCAATCCGGAATCGTTCTGGTCGTTTGTGAGCGGGCACTCGTCGTTTGTGTTGTTGGG
>CAMBPB010000029.1 GCA_945869465.1 Prosthecobacter debontii | reverse complement strand
GGCAGGCACCCTCATTCTTGGCCTTTCCATTCTGTTATGGGCGCTTGGCACCTATCCGAAGTCCGACGATGATAGTGTGGACCCCCTGTCCTACAGTGCCATGGGCCGCATCGGCGCGGTGATTGAGCCGGCGGTGAAACCGCTTGGTTTCGACGGTCGCGTCGGCACCGCCATTCTCACGTCATTCGCCGCGCGCGAGGTTTTCAACGCATCGATGGGCGTGATTTTCCGGGTGGAGGAAACGGAGAGCGAGGAGGAAACCCGCTCGAAACTCCGCGACCGGCTCGCCGCCGCAACTTGGCCGGATGGCCGGCCGCTGTTCACGCCGCTCTCGATGATTTCGCTGCTGGTGTTTTTCATCTACGCCCTCCAATGCCTGCCCACTTCCGCCGTCGTCGCGCGGGAATCCGGGTCGTGGAAATGGGCGCTCGGACAGTTTGTTTTCATGTCCGGTTTCGCCTGGCTCGCATCGTTGTTAGTCTTTCAGGGCGGCACACTCCTCGGTTTCTGATATGCACTGGCAAACTTACATCGCGGTCGGAATCGTGATCCTCACGCTCACCATCTTTCTCGTGCGTCTCGCAAGACCGAAGAAAAAAGGTGGTTGCGGTCACAACTGCGGCTGCGGGAAAAAACCGCACTGAGCCGGTGCTTACCCGCCTTGCAACGCCTGCCGGATATGAGTTCCGTCTCGTGTGGACCATAGGCGAGTCTCAGCGCTTCGGAGGCCTCCGGCTGGAGCCGCAGCACCCAGTCGGTTAGAAGCCGCGCATAGATGAGTCCGCGTGGGGCGGAGCGCCATCCACCACCGCGGTATGCGGGTCGCGGGCAATCTCCTGATCAAAACGCCGGATGGCGGCTTTGAAGCGTAGGAGTTGGAAGGCATTTCAGAGTTATCACCACAGACCCCGCCCACACCTGCCCGTTGTTACCGGCGGATCAATCCTCCTCGAATTTCCGCGCGATCAGCTCCCCGATTGCTCCAAGCGCGGCCTCGGCATCGGGTCCGTCGGCGCTCACGCTGATCACCGAGCCATGGCCGGCGGCGAGCATCATCAGGCCCATGATGCTTTTGCCGTCAACTTCTTCGCCGTCTTTTTCCACGAAGATATCCGCTTGGAAACGGTTGGCGGTTTTGACGAATTGAGCCGCGGGCCGGGCGTGGATGCCGAGTTTGTTGAGGATCGTGAATTCTTGTTTGGCCATGGAAAATCGGCTCGTGCCGGGGGCCACCTTAGAAACTCCCCGGTTGCTCTCCAAGGCAAAAGTTCCACCGCGGGCAGGACCTGCGGAATTTCCCAAGATGATTGCGTCTCAGGTGGGATTCTGTCAAAATTCTTCGTCGGCCGCAGAAAATCGCGTTGATTCCATCCCCCATCGCCCGTGAGAGTCGCCGTGCCATGCTCGACATCCGCGTCATCCGGGAAAACCCCGCCGCTATTCAGGAACGCCTCAAAACCCGGGGCGGCGAGCACTGGACGTTGGTGGCCGCGGCGCTCGCCTGCGACGAAGCGCGCCGCACGGCCGAGACCGACAAACAACAGCTCCAAAATTCCCGGAAAATCATTTCCAAACAAATCGGCATGCTCAAGGCCAAGGGTGAGGACACCTCCGCCAGCGAGATCGAAGTCCGCGGCATCAACGAGCGGATTGCCCTGCTTGATGTGAAGGCGGAGGCCGCCGCCGCCGAGCTAACCGACCTGCTGCTCAACATCCCGAACCTAACCCACGACGCCTGCCCGCAGGGCGCGGACGAAACCGCCAATCCGGTGGTGCGCGAGTGGGGAAGCAAGCCCGACATCGCCGCGCCCAAAGATCATGTCGAACTCGCGCTCCAGCACGGGTTGATCAACTGGGACGACGGCATCCGCGTCGCCGGATCCGGCTTCGTCGTCTATCGAGGCAGGGGCGCCCGACTGGAGCGCGCGCTGATCAATTTTCTGTTGGATACCCAGAGCGCCAATGGTTACGAGGAGGTGAACGTCCCGCTTCTCGTCAAACGCGAGTGCATGGAAGGAACCGGCCAGCTCCCGAAATTCGAGGACGACATGTATGGCACCGATCCCGCTGAGGATGGCGTCAACAACCTGTTCCTCGCTCCCACCGCCGAGGTCCCCGTCACCAATCTCTATCGAGACACGATCCTGGCGGAGTCCGACCTGCCGGTGAAAATGGCCGCCTACACGCCGTGTTTCCGCCGCGAGGCGGGATCCGCCGGACGCGATAACAAGGGCATCATCCGCATGCACCAGTTCGACAAGGTCGAACTGGTGCAGATCGTCCACCCGGATACGGGCTTCGAGGTGCTGGAACAACTGACCGGACACGCCGAATCGATCCTGCAAAAACTCGGCCTGCATTACCGGACCATCGAGCTTTGCACCGGCGACATCGGGTTTTCGTCGGCCAAGACCTATGACATCGAAGTCTGGGCGCCCGGCCACGGCAAGTATCTGGAAGTTTCAAGCTGCTCGTGGTTCACCGACTATCAGGCGCGCCGCATGAAGCTGCGCTTCAAGGACGCTGAGGGCAAGAACCGCTTCCCGCACACCCTCAACGGCTCCGGCACCGCCCTGCCGCGGCTTTACGTCGCCTTGTTGGAACAATGCCAGCAACCCGACGGCTCGATCCGCATCCCGGAGGCGCTGGTGCCGTATTTCGGTTCCAAGGTCCTGGAATGATGGCGGCTAGCGCGGGCCGGAAGGGCGCCTCCTGTGGAATCGCTGATCGCGGCGAAGTGCAGAGCGGCTGGGCGTAGGCGTGCCGGAAGCGGACTCCGGTTCCGGCCAATGCGTCCAGATGCGGAGTGGCATAGGATTGTCCGCCATTGGCCCCGATGGTTTCATAGCCCAGATCGTCCGCCAGAATCAGAACGATGTTAGGCCGCGCAAGTGTTGCAAAACTGTTACAGACGATTGCGAGCAGGCACGCGGTCAGGGCCAAGGCCCGGTTCATTTGTTAGATCGGGAGAGTGCCCGGGTAAGGTGGAGATGGGCGCCGGGGTCAAGCCCCCGCCAGCAACGGGCCGACCGCCGCGTGTCTCGTTAGAAACTCGTCCGCCAGGGCGCCGTAGGCTTGTGCGCCGAGGCCGTGAGGATCGTGTTCGAAAATGCTTTTGCCGTGGCTGGGCGCCTCGCCGATGCGGATGGTGCGCGGGATCATCGTGCGATACATCTGTTCGGGGAAAAACTTGGAGACTTCATCGACGACCTGGCGGGAGAGCAGGGTCCGGCCGTCGTACATCGTCATGACGATGCCTTCGAGGCGGATGTTGGGGTTGGCGTCGGAAGCGCGGATCTGGTCGATGACGTGGACGATCTTGGCGAGGCCTTCGAGACCGAACCACTCGCATTGGAGCGGGATGAGAATTTCATCGGCGGCGGCGAGGGCGGAGGTCATCAACACGCCGAGCGAGGGCGGGGTGTCGAGGATGCAGAATTCAAATAGATCGTTAGGTTTGAGCGCCTGCAGGATGCGCCGCAAGCGGGTGAGGTGGTCGTCGCTGCGGGCGAGTTCGATTTCGACGCCGGCAAGGTCCATTTCCGAGGGAATGATCGACAGGTTTTCGCGGCCGGTGGGGAGGATCTGTTGGTGGACGGTGGCTTCGTCCATGAGCACGGAATACATGCTGCATCCGTCCGGCGCTTCGATGCCGAGGCCACTGGTGCAGTTCGCCTGCGGATCGAGGTCCACCAACAGCACCCGCTGGCCGCGCATCGCGAGGGCGGCGGACAGGTTGAGGGCGGTGGTGGTTTTTCCCACCCCTCCTTTTTGATTGGCGACGGCGATGACGTTCATGTGAAGCGGCTGGAATCCCGAACGGGCGGACTTTCCCGGGATACCGCTTCGCATGCAATCAAAACCGGAGCGGGCAATCTTAAAATCCTTCGGCTGAGGGTCGTGGAATTGAAACGCGGAGATGGTGAGGTCGCGGAGAGGGCCGCAGAGGCACGCACCCGGCGATCCCTCCGCGCCCTGAGCGACTCAGCGTTTCGATCAATCCGCAGCCACGGCGAGCTTCGGCGGGATCAGGTAAAGCAAGGTGCCGTGGCGAGAGGGTGGGGTCACTTGCAGGCAGGCGATGGCGCCTTTTTTGACATCCACGCCGCCCCCGGAACTGCCGAGGATCCAGTGGACGAGTCCCGAGAAATCCGGTTCGTGGCCGACGATGGCGATGCGCTTGAATTCACGGAATCCGGCGAGTTCGGTCATCGCTTGCTCCGGGTGCATGCCGGAGGCGAGCCAGCCTTGGATCACCGCGCCGGGCAGGCCCGCGGCATCGCAGAACTCCTCCGCCGTCTGGCGGGAGCGGACCAGCGGGCTGGTGAGCACGATGTCCGGCAGCAATTTCGCGTGTTTCAAAAGTTTGCCGGCCTTGCGCGCCTGCTCGCGACCTTTTTCAACGAGTGCGCGCGCCGCGTCGCCGTCGGAGTTGAAATCTTCGGCTTTGCCGTGGCGAAGGAGGATGAGGTCCATGTGCGGGGTGGCAGCTGAGAAGTTGAGGCGAAAAAGAGACCCATCACATCGTCATGCCGCCATCGACGGCGACGACCTGGCCGGTGATGTAACGGGCCGCGGGGCTGGCTAGAAAGGCGACCACGCTGGCAATATCCTTGGTTTCGCCGAAGCTGGCGAGTGGGATTTTGGCAATCACCGCATCCTTGATAGCTTGCGGGAGTTCGTCCGTCATGTCGGTGGTGATGAAACCGGGAGCCACGGCGTTGCAGGTCACGGCGCGGCCGGCGAGTTCGCGGGCGACGGCCTTGGTGAAGCCGATCAGGCCGGCCTTGCTGGCGGAGTAGTTGGCTTGCCCGGCATTGCCGATCAGGCCGATCACCGAGGCGATGTTGATGATGCGCGGGTCCTCGGCTTTCATCAGTGGGCGCATGAAGGCTTTGACGGTGTTGAAGGCGCCTTTGAGATTGGTGTCGAGCACGGTGTCCCAGTCCTCCTCCTTCATGCGCATCAACAGTCCATCGCGGGTGACGCCGGCGTTGTTGACGAGAATGTTTACGGCACCCAGTTCATCGGCGATTTTCTTCGCCAGTTCCTGCACTGCCGCGTGATCGGAAACATCCACGGCATAGGCGGTGGCGGCTCCGGGAAACTCGGCATTGATTTCCTCCGCGGCTTTCCCGCAGCTCGACGCGCTGCGGCTCACCACGGCGACTTTGGCTCCCTCCGCGGCGAAGGTGCGGGCGATTTCCTGACCGATCCCGCGTCCTCCTCCGGTGACGACGGCGATTTTATTGGCGAAGCGTGACATGCCGGAAACTTGGCGGCGGAACCGTCCCGGTGTCAACCCGGGGATTGGCGGACGGCAGGCGAGGGAAAGAAGAAAGAGGTGACAGAATCATTTTTGGATGAGGGCGGAAAACAAAGCCTCCAAATCGAAAATTCTCCCGTCAATGATTCTATCGAAAATGATTCTATCAAAATCCACGCAGATCCTGCGTCACTCGTTGGATCACCGACTTGGTGGAAACTCCAGCACCTGCCCATCCTCCAGCAAGCGGGCGCGGAGTTTCGAATAGGGCAGCTCCTGGACGGCGCAACCGGCGTCGAGGGCCAGGACGGCGGCGGCGGCCGCGCTTTGACCGAGGATCATGAACACCGGCTCCATCCGGATCGAGCCGTAGGCGATGTGGCTGGCCGACACACAGACCGGCACCAACAGGTTCGCGCATTCGGCGCGTTTGGGAACGATCGCCTGATAGTCCACCGGATAAGGGCTCGTCAGGCGCACCTGGATATCGCCTTCGTTGCGGGCGTTGCCATCGGCATCGGCATATCGCCGCACGTTGTGGGAATCCATGTTGTAGGACCCCATGCCCACCGGACGGGGCGTGGGTTTGGCCAGTTTGAGGTGGCCTTCACTAACGACAAAGTCCGCCACCATCCGGCGGGCCTCGCGAATGTAGAGCTGGTGCGGCCAGTTTCCGTTGTCGGTGAATTCGTCCTTGGCGAGGCCCCACTTTGACATTTTGGCGCGGACGGGTTCCGGCACCTGCGGGTCGTTGGCCAGGAACCAGAGCAGGCCCTTCTGGTAGATCTCGTGCTCGCGGATGATCTCCCGCCGGCGTTCGTAGGACGCTTCCGGATAATCGTGGTTCCTGCCGATGTTGTCGAAGGAGAAGCCCCCGTGGTTGTTAGTGTCGGTCTTGCAGTTGGGAATCGGGTCGAATTTGTTCCAGATCTTGTTCCATCCGGTCCGCAGGTAGCGTGCGAGCAGTTCATACTGGTGCGGATCGTATTCCTCCGGTTTGGGAAAGGGCACCCGGTTTTCCGGCAGGTCGGTCAGGCAGGTGCGGAAACAATAGGCCTGAACGCTGCGGTCGCCACTCCCATCCGGGCCGGGTGCATTGTCGGAAACGCGAGGTAACAATCCGCTCGTCGGGTCGCCGGTAACCACATGGGCAGTCACCGGCTTTTCAAACTGGTGACTGCGCGCGTTTTTTGTCTGCACGCCGTTAAGCGTCTCACCATAAAGCGCGTTGGCTTCCCGGCCCACGGTGAAGCTCACGCCCGCCGCCGCCAGCAGATCGCCCTCGTAGGTGGCGTCGATGAACATCTTTCCCTGATAGGTATTGCCGTCCAGCGTGGTGATTGCGGTGATGCGGCCGTGATCCCTGGCGACACCCTGGTTGCGTTCGAGCCACTGGTTGCGGTGCACGGGGATCCCGTTTTCCTTGACCCAGTTTTCGAAGATCGCTTCCGCCACGTGCGGTTCGAAGATCCACATCGTGCGTTCCGCGCCGTCGCTGGCGGCATTGCCCTGTCCGCGGTTGCCATACTCACCGGGTTTCTGCCACTTCCACGCCTCCGGTTTCTGATAGGCCAGCCACACCCGGTGATAGAAATCGCGCGCCAGGCCGCCGATGACCGCCTTGTTGCCGGAATCCGTCCAGCCGAGGCCGCCGGCGCTGAGGCCGCCGAGGTGGCGTTCCGGAGCCACCACCACCACCGACCTGCCCATGCGTTTGGCCTGCACGGCCGCGACAATCCCGGCGGAGGTGCCGCCGTACACCACCACGTCAACAGCGATCGGGGCGGCGGACGAATGGACCGCACAGGCGACGGCGAGCAAGATCGGGAGATGCTTCATGGACCCGATGATACGCGGCGGGAGGAGTGTTTTTTGCGCCGCCCCGGAGACCAGCCGGGCGGGTCAGCCCGGTTTGCGGAAACGGTAATGGGAAACGATCCATTCCTCGCCGTTGCGGTATCCCCACAATTCCGCGCAGGCCATGAAGAACACGCGCCAGTAAGTCCACCACCGGGTTTGTTGCTCCTCGCCATAGGTCTCGCGGATCAGTGGCAGCAGTTCGTCGCGCGCCGCATCCATCCGGGCGAGCCAGGCTTCGGAGGTTTTCTGATAGTGGGTGCCATTCACCTGCCAGTGCTGCTCGATCCGCAGGTCGTCCTGAAAATAGAGCAGCAAGTCGTCCGAAGGCATTTGCCCTCCGGTGAAAAAATAGCGGGCCATCCAGTCGTCCTCGCCCTCCGCCTCGTAGTGATAGGCATACTCGCGGTGGGTGAAGATGTGCACGAACAAGGCGCCGCCGGGTTTCAGCCAGCGCGCGATCCGCGCCAGCAGTTCCTGATAGTTTTTCATGTGCTCGAACATCTCGACCGATACCACGCGGTCGAACTGCTCGTCGCCTTCGCCGGCGTAATGCACCATGTTGGCGGTCCTGACCGTGACGTTGGTGAGTCCGCGGGCGGCGAGTTGCGAGTCGATGTGTTGCTTCTGGGTGCGGGAATTAGAGACGGCGGTGATTTTCGCATTTGGAAATCGGGCGGCCATCCACAGCGTGAGCGATCCCCACCCGCAGCCGAGTTCGAGGATGCGCTGGCCGTCCTGCAGGCCGGCGCGTTCGCAGGTGAGCGCGAGCATGCGGGCCTCGGAGGTCTCGATGTCGGTGACGCCCGGGTCCCAGTATCCCGAACTGTATTTCATGTGCGTGCCGAGGACGCGGGTGAAGAAGCGGGTGGGCAATTCGTAATGTTGTTCGTTGGCTTCGTCCGTCGAGATCGCCACAGGGCTTGCGCGGAGTTCCGCGATGTGGCGCATCAGCAGTTCTTGCCGTTGCCCGCAGTCGAGTTGCCCGAATGGGGTGAGGGTCCCGGCAAGCCGGTGGCGGATTCCAATGCGGATCAGGGCGTCGGGGATGAGGCCCTTGGCGAGCAGGTCGTCGGTGCGGATCATGGTGGGGTCAGTGGTGTTTTGGAGGCCAGGGGATGAACGCGCTGGTGGTTTCCTGATAGCGACGGTAGGCATCGCCCTTGCGGAGCACCGCCGCGGCTTCGGTCGGAGGAATGCCGGTGACGCGCAGCAGCAGATAGATGATGGCCAGCGGCGCGTGAACCGTGGCCCAGCCCCATGCGGAGCCGCAGGCAAACAGATAGAATCCGCTCCAGATGAGCGCCTCGAAAAAGTAGTTCGGATGCCGGGAGTAGCGCCAGAGGCCTTGCTGGCAAACGGCGGCAGGGCCATGGTGCGCGAGCTTGAAGCGCGCCATTTGGGAATCCGCCAGACTCTCGCCCGCGATGCCCGCCAGACAGGCCAGCAGCCCGGCGGTTTCCCAGGGGCTCCACGAGCCGTCCGGATCGGTGGCGATCATGAGAAAGGGCAGGGCCAGCAGGATCACCGAGGCGGCCTGGGCGAGGAAAAACCCAAGGAATGCGGTGGCCACGCGGCCTTGCCAAACTTCGCGCAGTTTCACATAGCGGGCATCCTCTTCCGGATGGGCACGGCGGATGCGCCGTTGCAGATGCGATCCCAAGCGCAGACTCCACATGGCGAGCAGCATGGCGGCCACGCCGATTTTCCACGATAGGCCGCCACCCATCACGAGCCACAGGCATCCCGTTAGACCGATGCCATAGGCCCAGACTGCGTCCACCAGCGAATAGTTGTCAATGCGGCGCGCCCATACCCAGGCGAGGACGAATACCAGCACCATGAGCCCCGTGCCGGGGGCGATGAGCGGCCAAGCATTCATCGTGCGGCCTCCTCGCGTTTGGCGCTGGCCCGCGCCATGCGCCGCAACAATGGCAGGACCGCGAGTTTGATCAGGACGACGGCCACCGGCGCGACCAGCAGCCATGCCGTCACGCCGTGCCACGCGGCCATGCCGAAATCCCGGGCAAATTGCAGCGGGTCATCCTTGAAGCGGCCCAGGAGCTGCGGAATGGAAAATTGAATCAGCGGGACTCCATGCAATTGTTCACCTAACCGGATGAAGACGAGAATCAGCGCGAGGTGCAGCGGATAGACGACCGCACGGAAGACCTGCAGCACCGGCTGGTTGAGGCGCAGCAGCCAGCCAGCGGACAAACAGACCAGCGTGGTGGTTCCCATGATCGGAAAAACGCCGAGCACGATCCCGAGCGCGATGGTCCACGCCAGGCGCCCGGGGGAGGTGCCGCGCGACAGTTGCGCGGTTACCGGCCCGATCAACCAGCGGCGCAGGCGGCCGGGTTTGGCCAGAGCGCCGGGGTTCTCCACATCCGCAATCATGGAATTGAATGGCGGGTGATGCCGCGGAGCCGGGGATTGTTAGGTCGGGTGTAGATCGCCTGCACCACTGAAATGTTGCCGGTGGCGAAACCTGCCTCGCAGTATTTCAGGTAGTAATTCCACGATCGGATGAACGACTCGTCGAAACCAAGCGCCTCGACCCGCGTCCTTGCGGCATTGAATTGCCCATGCCAGGCGGCCAGCGTCCGGGCGTAGTCCGCGCCGAGGTCTTCAAGATGGTGCAAAAAGAGGTCGCCGGTTTTGAGCAGCACCTCGTTGATCCGTCCGACACTCAGCAACAGTGACCCGGGAAAGATATGCCGTTGAATCCAATCGACCCCCTGTTTCAAGCTGCCATAGCGGCAGTCCGGCACCGTGATCATCTGGATGCCCAGCAATCCATCCGGTGCGAGCACTTCGGCGCATTTTGAGAAAAACGTCTGGTGATGTTTGTCGCCGACCGCTTCCAGCATTTCAATCGAAGCGATTTTGTCGAAATTTCCAGTGACGTGGCGGTAGTCTTGGATGCGGATCTCGATGAGGTCCTGCAATCCTTCCCGGGCGACCCGTTCGCGGGCATAGGCCGCCTGGGCGTCAGAAATGGTTAGGCCGGTGATGCGGCAGCCGTGGTGTTTGGCGGCATGCACCGCGAAGCCGCCCCAGCCGCAACCGATCTCAAGCACGTGTTCGCCCGGACGCAGTTTGAGTTTTTGGCACAGCGCCGCGTATTTCCCGCGCTGGGCGTCTTCAAGCGGTTGTTGGGGGAAATCAAAGCGCGCGCTGGAATAGGTCATGCCGGGGTCCAGCCAGAGTTGATAGAAGCTGTTGCCTAGGTCATAGTGTTCGGCGATGTTCCTGCGGCTTGTCGCGAGCGTGTTGTCGCGCTTGAGGTGACGGAACCAGTTGACGATTTTCAGCAGGTTCACACCCGGCAGGCTGGTGGACGAGGTGTCGGACCCCTGCAGGGCGTTCATGTTATCAATGAACCACTCCATCACTGCTGCGATGTTGTCGGTATCCCACAGGCCGGCGGTGTAGGCCTCGCCAAGTCCGACATTGCCATAGAAGGCGCAGCGTTTGAAAAACTCCGTGTCATCATGCAGGGTCACCCGCGCGGTGACGGGAGCACCGGCTTGGCCGAAGTGGCGGACGCGGCCATCGGAATGTTCCAGGCGCAGTCCACCGCGAGGCATTTTTTCCAACAGACGCACCACCATGCGTTCGGTGAAGCCCAAGGCGGGAACGGTGGTGGATTGGATGGGGACGAAGTCGGTTTTGAGCTCGGCAAGCGCGTTCATGGTTGGTGTTGGTTGAGGCTGGAGTGGGGGCGCATCACGTCAAGTTGAGCCTCGCGGCGGGCGGCCTTGCGGACCAACGGCACGCGTTTCAACCACAACCGCAAGGCATGCCAATGGATGAGGCCGATGATTTTCAAGGACAGGGCGGGATACTTGCAGGCATACCAAAGCAGGCGTCCTGATGTTAGAGAGTGTTGGTTGCCGCGCATGGCGGTGAGCATCACGCGCCCGGAGCCGTCATGCACATCGATGTTGACGCGCCATTGTGACTCGGGAAGCCCGATGCGGAATTCGAATTCCATGCCCGGATCGGAAAACGGCGAGACATAGAAATTCTTGGCCACCCGTCGGTGCCAGAGCCCGTCGCCGCCGATCACGTCCAGCGCGTAGAGTTTCATTTCCCGGAACGTGTTGACCACTTCGGCCACGGCGATGAGCGGGTGCCCATCGGCGCTGCGGATGTAGTAAAACGACACTGGATTGAAACCATAGCCGAACACCCGCGGGAAGGTGAGCAGTTGGATGCGCGCATCGGGCGGACAGGCGATGCCTTGATCCGACAGCCAGCGGACGAGATTCGGGCGGATGCCGCCAGGTTCGCCGAGGGCCACGTGGTCGCGATCATCGATCGAAAAAAAATTGAAACGATTGTGGCCGAGCCATGGGATGCGCCGGGCGAGGGAGGGAAGATCATCGAGGTCGATGCCGAGCATGAACACCTGATAGGTGAAGTCGTGCCGCTGCGGCTTCAGTCGGCAGTGGGTTACGCAGCATTCGTAAAGCGAGTTCATGACCACGGGTCTTTCCCCAGGATTTCCTGACAAGCGCGTTCCGCCGACCAGATCCCGTCTTCATGGAATCCGTGACGCTGCCAGGCACCGCAGAAATAGCGGCCGGTATGGATGCCATCGGCATGCAGTTCGGGCAGCCTGGCTTGGGCTGCGATGGCCGCCAGGTCGAACAGCGGGTGTTCATAGTTCAGCCGCCGTTTGACGGTGCCCTCGGCGGGTGGCGACGGCGGATTGATCGAGACGAAGTAGGGGGTGTGCCCGGAGACGCCTTGCAGGCTGTTCATCCAGTAATGGGTGGAATAGCGGTGAGTGCCGTCGGAGCCGGGTTCCACCCGGTAGTTCCAAGAGGCCCGGCAGCGGCGGGTTGCGGGCATGAACGATGGATCGGAGTGGAGCACGGCCTCGTTGGATTGATAGTGGAAACATCCTAACAGACTGGTCTCGGTTGCGGTGGGGTCTTCGAGCATTTGCAAGGCTTGGTCGCCGTGGGCGGCGATCACCACGCGGTCGAACGCCTGGTGGCTGCCATCGTTGAGGGTGAGTCGTGATTTTCCATCAGGCAGGCGGGAGATCGAGCGCACGGCGGAGTCCCGGTGGATGCGGTGTTCGAAGGGGGCGATCAGTTTTTCAACATAACACCGGGATCCCTGGTCCACGGTGCGCCAAGGGTGTTGGGTATCGAGGCCGAGAAACCCATGATTGTGCCAGAAGCGCATCAAGGTTCGGGCGGGGAAATTCTCGATACGCTCAGGCGGGCTAGACCAGACGGCGGCGGCCATCGGCGAGAGATACCAATGAAGGAAGTCCTGGCCATAACCGCGGGCGTCGACGTAATCGCGCAAGGTCATCTCGCCGTAGGCGGGGCGGGCTAGTTCCGCGACGGTTTCGCGGTTGAAGCGGGCGATTTGCACCAGCATCCTCCAGAAGCGGGCGTTGAGGAGATTGCGGCGCTGGCCGAAGAGCAGATTGAGGTTGCTGCCATTGAACTCCAGCCCGTCCGCCACATGCTGGACGCTGAACGACATGGAGGTTGCTTTGGTTCTAACATCGAGTTCCCGGAACAGGCGGGTGAGCAACGGATAGGTGACCTCGTTATAAACCATGAAACCGGTGTCCACCGGGATCTTGCGGCCGTGCTCCTCCACCACCACGGTGTGCGCGTGGCCGCCGGCGCGCGGGTCCTTTTCGAAGACCGTGATGTCATGCTCGCGACTTAGAAACCGGGCGCAGGCAAGACCCGAGATGCCGCTCCCGACGATGGCAATGTGCTGTCGGGTCATGCGTTTTCCGGGTGATTGGGTGAAGCCGCGCGGCTTTCTTCCATGACCGCCATTGGCACCGGCCGCAGGTCCCAGATCAGCCCGGTCCATGAGAGCAGCTTGAGGCCGTAGTAGGTGGGGTCCATTTCCCACCAGTGGAAACCCTGGCGCACCGAATGGGGATAGCGGTGATGGTTGTTATGCCAACCTTCGCCGAGCGTGATGAACGCAAGCAGCAGGCTGTTGCGGCTGTCGTCATCGGTCTGATAGCGACGACTGCCCCAGAGGTGGGCGAGTGAATTGATGAACAGCGTGCCGTGCAGCAGCACCGTGGTGCTGACGAAGAAGGTCCAGACGAAAAACTGTCCGGCGGTGACTCCGGCGGCGGGGAACCGATTTTCCAACAGAACGCCGAGCCCCCACATCAGCAGGCCGTAGGCGAAGGGCACCGTCTGGTCGTAGCGGTTGAGGAACACCAGCTCCGGGTAACGGCTCAGGTCGGGAATGTTCTTGTAGGCGGTCGGGAAATTTTTCATCGAGGTCAGCCAGCCGATGTGGGACCAGAGGAACCCGTGGACTCTCGGCGAATGCATGTCGGTCTCTTCATCGGAGTGCTTGTGATGGTGACGGTGGGTGGCCGCCCACCACAGCGCGCCGCGTTGCATCGAGCTGTTACCTAGGACAGCAAAGAGAAACTGGCAGGTGCGCGTGGTCTTGAAGGAGCGGTGGGAGAAATAACGGTGATAGAATCCGGTGATGGCGAACATCCGGATCAGATAGAGAAACACCGCGGCGGCCACCGGTATGGGTGACGCGCCCACCCAAATGACAGCGAGGCAGCCGAGGTGGAGGAAGATGAAGGGCAGGGTGCGCTGCCAATTCAGTACTTCAGGCAGGTCCTTCGGATCGGGTGCGCTTGCCCGGCGGAAATCGGAATCCAGCCAAACGCACACGGTTGTGACGAGGGTTTTCCCGGCATGGAGCAACATTCGGGGGAAGGTGCGGGTGTTTGGCATGGACGGCTGAGGGGGTAGGTCTATTGAAGACGTTTGCGGATGAAACCGATCACCCCGCCGGCGACAGGCAGGTGGCGGTAGAAATTTTTTCCAGAGTCCCAGAAGTCCTGATGGATGGCGACCTTGCCCTCCGGGTTGAAGCGCACTTGGCTGATTCCCGTCGAATGCACCGGCTTGCCCCCGGCGAGGGCGGGTGCGGAGAAGACCATCGTCCAGCGGAAGTAATGATCGCTGCCGGAGCGGGCGACGTCGTCGATGGTGACCTGGTAGTGGGTCATCACGCCGCTGGTTTTTGCGAAATAGGCTTCGATGTCCGCGGCTCCGTGATGGCTGACGAGCGTATCATCGAGAAACGCGTCCTGCGCATAGACCTTGCGGGTGTTTTCGTGGACGGCCGCGGCGTCACCGATGTGTTGCAGGAACGCCTTGAAGCGCTCGATGGCGGCGAGTTCCCCGTCGCTGCCGGCAGCCGGCACGCTCGAGCCGGCGGATTTGAGTTGTTGGTGGTAGGCCGCGACTTCGGTCTGGGAGCGATTCGGCCCGGCGCAGGAACTCACTAGAAATCCGAGCAATCCAACAGTCACGATGATGCCTGCGACAAAGGTCGTTAGCGGGTGGGTGAGCAGGCAGGTCGTCATGGTGGATCTTCTCGCCGTGCATGATGACCCGCGCAAGGGAAAATTTGCGAGGTCAACTGTTTCGGATTTCGGTTTGATCGAGACGCCGGAATGGCCTCGTCCCGCGGGTTTGATTTTGGGTGATAAGGGATTCTGCTGCCGCCATACCATGCCGGAGCACCCGAATGCGATGGCTAGAGCGCCTTGCCGATGAACAGCAATCTCAGGCCATTGAGGCAGACGATTACGGTGCTGCCTTCGTGGCCGACGACGCCCAGCGGCAGGGGCAGCGAGAACCCGAGGGCGGCGAAAATGAGCACGACGATGACGGCGCTTGCAAAGATGAGGTTTTGCAGGAGCACCCGCCTGGCGCGGCGCGCGTGGTCGAGTAGAAGCGCGATGTTTTCCAGGCGGTCGCCCATCAGCACGATGTCCGCCGTTTCCATGGCCACATCGGTGCCGGCCGCGCCCATGGCCACGCCAATATCGGCCATGGCGAGGGCGGGGGCGTCGTTCACGCCATCGCCCACCATCATGACGGTGCCTTGCTTTTTCAGTTCGCGGATGAATTCCAGCTTGTCGGCGGGCAGGAGTTGGGCGCGAACTTCGTCCACCCTGGCTTCGCGGGCGATGGCCCGGGCGACTAGCAGATGGTCGCCGGTGAGCATGATCACCTTGCGGACGCCGAGGCGGTGCATGTCATCGGCGAGGTGACGGGCGGCGGGGCGGATCGTGTCGGCCATGGCAAGCACGGCGCGGGCGGTGACGTTGGCGCCCTCGCGGAGGCCCAGCCACACGCAGGTTTTACCCATGGCTAGCAGGGGTTTGGAGGCTTCCGCCAGCTCGGCGAGGCCGCCGGCGTTGAGTTCGCGGAACGACTTCTCGCTTCCTATCAGATAGCGGGCGGATTCGATGGTGGCCTCCGCGCCTTTGCCGGCGGTGGATTGGAAATCGGTGGCCAGCGGCAGATCGATGCCAAGGCGGCTGGCTCCGCTGACGATGGCGTGGGCGAGCGGGTGTTCGGACTTGGCTTCCAGCGCGGCGGCGACGCGCAGCAGCGGAATGACGTCGTGGGGCAGGGGGCTGGAAATTTGGTGAATCCCGGCCGGTGTCACGATTTCCGTAAGTGACGGCTTGCCGACGGTTAGGGTGCCGGTTTTATCGATGGCGAGGATGTCGATTCTGGCAGCGCGCTCGAGGTGGGATCCACCCTTGATCAGGATGCCGCGGCGGGCCGCGCCGCCGATGGCCGAAAGCACGGTGGCGGGTGTGCTGATGATCAGGGCGCAGGGCGAGGCGACCACCATGATGGTCATGGCTCGATAGAACGCATGGGCGAAGGTGGCTCCCTGGAAAAGATAAGGCACGAGAAACACTCCGATGGTGAAGGCGATCACGCCCATCGCGTAGTATTGCTCGGCGCGTTCGAGGAAGCGCTGGGTATTGGACTTTTCCGCCTGGGCCTCGGCCACCAGTTTCACCATTCGGGCGAGTGTGGAATCCTCGGAGCGTTTGCTCACGCGCAGCTCGACGCCGCCGCTTTGGTTGATGGTGCCGGCGAAGAGCGGGCTGCCGAGGGATTTGGAAACGGGCATCGACTCGCCGGTGAGCGAGGCTTCATCGACGTTGGTGCTGCCTTCGGAAAGCACTCCGTCCACCGGGATCTGCTCGCCGGGGCGCACGATGACGATCTCGCCGATTTCCAGATCTTCGACGGCCACCTTGAGCACTCCGCCGCCGCGTTTGACCAAGGCCTCGCTCGGGCGGAGTGTTAGCAATGCTTCGATGGCTTTTTGGGTGCGGTCCATCGCATGGCGCTGGAGAATGTTGGAAAAGCTGAAGAGAAACAGCAGCAGCGCGCCCTCGAAGGGTGCGCCGATGGCGGCCGCTCCCAGGGCTGCTAGAACCATTAGCACATCCACATCGAGCACCCACTGGCGCAGCGATGCGATGGCGGCCCGCACGCCTTGTTGGCCGGCGCAGAGGTAGGCAGCCAGATAGAGCGCGTGGACCAGCGGCCCGGCACCCGGGGTTTTACCCGCCACCACGGCGGCTAGGAGAAACGCCAGGCCAAGGGCGCAGGAAATTTCCTCGTTGAGTTCGCCGGCGCGGAGTTTCCGCCGCAGCGAACGCTCGTGCGCGCCGCGTGGTGCCAGCGGCTTGATGTCGGCCCCGGTTTTTTGCAGGTCGATGATCATCCGCTCTTCCGGTTCGATGCCGGAATCGAAGGTGACCGACAGGACTTTGCCCAGGTAGGTGGCGGTGGCCCGTCTCACCCCGGGGATCCGGCCGACTTTTTTTTCCAGTTTCTGGGCGCAGGCTTCGCAGGCGTTGCCCTCGAGACGGAAGGTGCTCTTGCGGATCGAGGATTCGACTTGGGCGATGTGCTCCTTCAGCAGGGACCGGACCTCGCTGTCGCTCAGCAAGGCAGGGTCGAATTCCACGTCCACGCTGGCATGGAGCGGATCGGTGGACACGCGGATAATGCCGCTGTGATCGGTGAGTTGAGGGTTCGTTTCGCCCTCATGCGGCGGGTTGGAACTGAAGACTTTCATGTCGGCAAATGAGGTTATTGCCTTTCAGTTTGTTCCGTGCGAACTGGGAATTCCAGATTTTAAAATCCCGTTCTTGACACTCATTTCCAACAATTGGGACGAGGGGCTTCGCTTAATTGGTTTCCGGACTTGAAGCCTGATGGATCTGTGAAAGGCTCGTCCCACGATGGACATCCTGCTGGTCGAGGACGAGCCCCACTTGGCCGAACAGGTCAGCCGCGCCCTGATACAGGCGGGGCATGCGGTGACGGTGGCGGTGGATGGCCCTGGAGCAGTGAAAAAAGCGACCGGTTCGCGATGCGATCTGGTGGTGTTGGATGTGAACCTGCCGGGTTATGACGGATTCGAGGTGTTGTCCCGGATCCGGGCGACCCGGCTGCCGGTGCGGGTGCTGATGCTCACGGCGCGTTCCGAGGTGGGAGACCGCGTGGCCGGGCTGAAAGCCGGGGCGGATGACTATCTGACCAAGCCGTTTGCGCTGGAGGAGCTGTTAGCGCGGGTGGACGTGCTCGGCCGGCGGAATGTGGCACCGGAGGCGGATATTGTCTATCGGATCGGCGATCTGTGCATGGACATGGGAAAACGCCGGGTGAGCCGCGGAGACCGGCCGCTCGAGCTTTCGCCGCGCGAGTTCGAGGTGTTGCAGATCTTCATGAAGGAGCCGGGGCGGACGTTTTCGCGGGACGAGATCTGCGAGCGGATCTGGGAGCGCGAGCATGAATACGATACACGAACCGTGGAGATCTTCATCATGCGGCTGCGCAAGAAACTGGATCGACCGGGCGAGGAATCGGTGATTCGCACCATCCGCAGCGTGGGTTACATGTTGAATTCAGCGCCATGAATCGCTGGTCACTCAAGGTCAAGGTCGGCATTTATGCGGCGATGCTCACGATGGCCGCGCTGGTCGCGGGCGTGAGCGTGATGCTGGCGACGCTGTATTTCTACCAGCTAGATGAGCTGAATGAGACGCTTGCGGAGGAAGCCAGCGAGCTGGTCTGGGACTTGAAGAATTTTCGTGACGCGCCGAAGGATCCCAGCGAGCCGTTGAGTGACGAGTTCATCCCGGTGCCGCTGCGGGACCGGTATCTCATCGTCGAAGGACCCGGCGGGAAAATCGTCTATCATTCGGCGAATCTGCAGGGCATGTGCTTGGACGGAGAGCCCGGGCAAACCCGGACGCGGCGGTTGTTCGGCAACGCGTGTCGGGTCGGAGCTTGGCGGGAGGGTCCCTATCTGGTCCGGATCGGGGCCAGGGTCAACATGATCGAGCGGTTTCTCGCGAACCTTGGGATCGGTCTGGCGGCCTCGCTTCCCGCGGTGGGATTGGTGGTGTATTTCGGTGGTTTGTGGCTTGGGCGGCGTGCGGTGGCGCCCGTGTCGGAATTATGCGCCGCGGCCGAGCGCATCAGCACCAGCAACCCGCGCGAGCGATTGCCGATGCCCGCGGCGCAGGATGAAATCGCCAAACTCACCGAAGTTGTGAACCGGAGTTTCGACCGCTTGCAAGCGTCCTACGACGTGGCGACGCGGTTCTCGGCGGATGCTTCCCATCAGTTGAAAACGCCGGTGACCATCCTGCGGGCGGGCTTGGATCATCTCTCACGGACAACCGAGTTGAATGAAACTCAGGCGGCGGAAGTTGCCATGCTGCGGCAGCAGACGAGGCGTCTCACCTCGCTCATCGACGATTTGTTGCTGCTCGCGCAGGCGGACGCCGGGCGGATGCTGCTGGAGTTGGAGGAATTGGATTTGAGGATCCAGATCCAAGCGGCGGCGGAGGATCTCAGGGTGTTGGTGGTGGAAAACAATATCACCGTAGAGGAGGACCTGCCGGCGGATCTTCCGGTCAAGGGTGACCGCCGCCTGCTGGCCATGGTCTTACAGAATCTGGTGGAAAACGCCGCAAAATACACCCCGGCGGGAGGAACCATCCGGATTTCCGGCATCATCGAGGCGCCAGAGGTGGTGCTCAGGATTGGCAATACCGGAGGGGAAATCGCCACCGATGACGAGGAGCGGATTTTCGAACGGTTTCGGCGCGGGGCCAATACCGGTGGAAATGTGACCGGCCACGGTTTGGGCCTGAACATCGCCCGCGAACTGGCGAGGGCTCACGGCGGGGCCTTGAGTCTCAATCCGGCGGACCCCGGCTGGACGGAATTCGAACTTCGCATGCCCGCAGGCGGAGGCGGGAGTGTCTGATCCGTCAGCCCGCCGGAACCATCGTTCGGATTCGGGCGGCCACCTCATGGAACGCGGCGGAAACCTTGTGATGAGCTGGTGAAACCAAGGCGATCGGCGCGCCGGAGTCACCCCGTTCGCGGGTTTCGATATCGATGGGTATCCGGCCTAGCAGGGGAACCTCAAGCGCTTCCGCCTCGCGCACTCCGCCGCCTTCGCCAAAGAGAAAGTATCTCTTCCCGGCATCGCACTCGAACCATGCCATGTTCTCGATGAGCCCGAGAACCGGCACGTTGACCTTGGCGAACATCGAAACCGCCTTGCGCGCGTCGATGAGCGCCACTTCCTGCGGCGTGGTGACAATGATCACCCCGTCCACACTAACGGTTTGCACGATGGTCAACTGGATGTCGCCGGTGCCGGGCGGCAGGTCGAGCACCAGATAGTCGAGATCCTCCCAGGCGACCTGCCGCAGAAACTGCTGGGTGTAGCGGGTGGCCATCGGTCCGCGCACGATGACGGGCGAGCGATCCTCCAGCAGAAAGCCCATGGACATGAGTTTGATGCCATGGGCCTGAAGCGGGATGATTTCGTCCTGTTCGTTGGCCAGCGGGCGTTCCCGGGTGCCGAACATCTGGGCGACCGAGGGGCCGTATAGGTCGCAATCGCAGAGTCCGACGGTGGCTCCGGTGGCCGCGAGGGCGACGGCGAGGTTGGCGGCGACGGTGGATTTTCCCACGCCACCCTTGCCGGAAGCCACCGCGATGATGCGTTTCACTCCGGGAATCGACGACTTGCCGACGGTGCCGGCCAGTCCTCCGGCGGCGGCGGGCGCATCCTTGACGTCGATTTCCACTTTGACGGTGCCGACATCAGGCAGCGCGTCGAGAACCGAATGGCAGTCTTGGAAAACCTGTTCAGGCACCTTGGGATCCCGCGTTTGGATTTCGATGCGGACCGTGGTGAGGCCGGGGTCGCAACGGACTTCCTTGACCAGGCCGAAGGAAACGATGTCCCGGGAAAAACCGGGGTAGCGGACTTGGCGGAGGGCTTCGCGAATAAAATCGGGACTCATGGGCGGGGACGTTTCACGGATTCGGGGCCGGGCGCAACGCGATTGTGGGGCAGCCGGCGCCTGAGGCGGACGAAATGTTGGATTTGACTCCGCCGGGGTTGACTCGTCCTTGGAATCCCCGGAATAATTTCCGCGGGAAATCCCACTCAACCATGGAAAACGTCATCATCATCGGCACCGGCTGCGCGGGCTACACCGCCGCCATTTACACCGCTCGCGCCAGTCTCAGCCCGCTGCTGCTCTCAGGGACCCAACCGGGCGGGCAGTTGACGACAACCACCGAGGTGGAAAATTTTCCGGGCTTCCCGGACGGCATCATGGGACCGGACCTGATGATGAAAATGCAGGCCCAGGCCGAAAAATTCGGCGCCCGCATCGCTTGGGCGAGCGTGGAATCGATCGAGCGGCGGGCCGATGGCTCGTTTCTGCTCAAGGCGGGTTCGGAGACCTTTGAAACCCAAACCGTGATTATTGCCACAGGTGCCGCTCCCCGCCATCTTGGTCTGCCGGGCGAACAGAAACTCATCGGCCACGGACTCACCTCGTGCGCCACCTGCGACGGGGCGTTTTATCGGGATGTCCCGGTGTGTGTGATCGGTGGCGGTGACAGCGCCTGCGAAGAGGCGGATTTCCTCACGCGTTTCGCCAGCAAGGTCTATCTCATCCATCGCCGCGACGAACTCCGGGCATCCAAAATCATGGCCGACCGCGCGCTGGCGAACCCGAAAATCGAGCCGGTTTGGAATGCGACCGTCAGCGAATACCTCACCGACGAAAAAGGCGAGATGCGGGCGGTAAAACTCAAAAATCTCGTCACCGGCGCGGAATCCGAGCTGGAGGTGGCCTGCGTGTTTGTGGCCATCGGCCACGTTCCGAACAGCGCCTTCCTGGGCGATCTCGTCGATAAGGACGAGAACGGGTATATCCTGCAAAACCCCGGCCGGACCGCCACCAAAACCCCGGGTTTGTTCGCTGCGGGAGACGTGGCGGACCACTATTACCGGCAGGCGATCACGGCCGCCGGCCAAGGCTGTGCCGGTGCCTTGGAGGCCGAGCGATACTTGAGCGGCCATGCCTGAACGGGCCGGGGCGATTGCCTTGGTGTAAGCCCTCACGGGATGACGAGTCCGAGAGAATGAGTCTTCCGGTGCGGTGGGTTCAGTGAGTGGAACTCACACCCACGCGGAAATAGCGGGCTTTTCGTCCGGCCGCGAAGAACGGATAACTGATGCTGACGGCTTCGACCTCGCCGCCATCGGCGATCACCGTGGGGGTCACGTTGGAGGCTGCCCAGTTGACGAGATCTCCGCTGAACTCCGGCGTGTAAACGAGGCCCGCCTCGGCGGCGTCCTTGCGCCGGATGTAAATCACACGGAAGTCGGTGCCGTTGGTGGTGGTCTGGAACCAATTGTTTGGTGTGCCGCGTTTCGTGAGCAGCGAGCCTGGTATATCAACTTCGACAAGGCCCTTGTCATTGACGTTCGGGTTGAGGCCGAAGGCGAATTCCAGAAAGTTCGAGAGTCCATCGGTATCCAGACTGGTGGCGGCGTCGGCCGCGTTCTTGCGGTTGAGTCCGTTGGCGATTTCGTAGGCGTCGGTGATGCCGTCGCCATCGGAGTCCGCGGCGCCTTGTTTGATGATGGTGAAGTTGTCCGGCGTGGCACCGCCGGATTGCACGAAGGTGCAGGTCAGCGAAGTGCCGTCCACGTCGAGGTTCACCGTGCCGACATTGTTATAGGAAACATACATGGCCGAGTGGTCGATCGATCCGGAGTCCGCCGCACCGGACATGCCCGCCGTGTTGTAAACCGCGCCGAAACGGTCGCGCGGTCCGGTGAGCGGCTTGAGATAGGCTCCATCGGCGGGGATGACCGCTCCGGCGACGGTGGGGGTGGCGGCGAAGCCGTTCGCGGCGTTGCGTATTTTGCCGTTGGCGGTGGTGGTGAATCCGGTGGTGCTGCCGTTGCCGGCGTTTTTCTTCATCGCGGCGGTGATGCCCGGGCTCTGATCGGAGCGCGCGTAAAAGCCGTCTAGCAGGATGCTGCGCTCGTAGTTGTGGCTATGGCCGAGGAAGACCAGATCCACGCCGCCGTTTTCGAGGATCGGATTGAAGTTCGTCCGCATGTTGACCATCTGGCCTTCGGTGTCCGAGTTATGGCTGCCTTTTGAATACGGAGGATGATGCCAGAAAGCGACGATCCAGGTGGAGGTGGTGCTCGCCAGATCCTGCCGGAGCCAGATGGCCATCGGCCCGTCGATTCCGTTAGTCCCGATGGTGTTGGTGTTGCTGGCCTGCGAGTCGAGGCAGATGAAATGGATGTTTCCATAGTCGAAGCTGTAGTAGTGCTCCGTGCCGGATGCCACGCCGCCGCATTCGCCCGCTGTCGGGAAGGTGATCATGTCGAAATACGGGTGATTGGAAGCGGGGTTGGTGTCGCCGTTGCTTGCATCATGGTTTCCTAGGGTGCTCCACTGCGGCATTTTGCGGAAGCTGTTCACATACATGTTGAAGTAGCCGGTCTGATACTCGGTGTCGGTGCCGCTGTTGTAGGCGTTGTCGCCCATCTGCAGGTTGAGGTCGGGGGTGCGGTTGCCGGTGAAGTTGTAATACGCCTCGCGCCCGTCGGCCTGGGCCTGGGTTCCGCGGCCGCAGTCACCGACGATCCAGACGCGGGTGTTGACCGCGGTGCCCGGGACCGGGGACGTGCGGAACGTATAGTCCGCGGAGGTTGGAACCGGCGTTCCCGCCGGCTTGAAGGAGGTGGTTTCGGTCAGCTCCGGGGTGAGGGAATCGAGCGCCGAGCCGACGCTGTAATAATAGCGGGTGAATGGGCTGAGACCGGTGAGGCGCACGACGTGATTGGTCTGGGCGCCCGCCTCATCGGTGGTTAGGGTGAGGGCGTCCGGGGCAAGTCCGTAACGGACGCGGCCGACAATGCTTTGGCTGCTGCGCCAGCGGACGACGATGCTGTTGTGATTGGGCATGTTCAGGTAAGGGCCGCGGGTGAGGCTGCCGGAGGGCCCGGTGATCACGGTGATCGCCACCGCGGCGGAGGTGATGAGGTTGCCGTCGTTGTCCGTGGCGCTTGCGGTTAGACTGTAGCTGCCCGCGGCCAGTGCGGAGGTGGTGAAGGCATACGGAGCGGACGTATCCTCGCCGAGTTTCACCGCGCCTTGGAAAAACTCGACTTTGCTGATGGTGCCATCGGTGTCGGACGCGTTAGCGGTGAGGTTCACCGTGGCGGGCGCCATGAACGAAGCGGCGTTGGCGGGCGAGGTGATGGAGACGGTGGGCGGATTGCCGACTGGCAGGGTTTGTGCGATGAGTTCGAGGTTGAAGCTGAGGTCGGAACTGGTGACCGCCTGCTGGTGGATTTCCACCGCGAGAACGTTGCTGCCGCTCACCAGCAGCGGGATCGGATCGACGCTGAAGGTGATGGGGAAGTAGGTGCTCTCATCGGCGCCGCCGACGGCGGCGTTGGTGGAGAGCGTGTTGTAGAGCACGGTGCCCGCATCCATGTTGCTGCGTCCGATCTCGGTGCCGTTCAGATAGATGACGGCGCCGTCGTCACGCACGAGGGACATGGCAAGCACACTGACAGAGGCGGGATTGGCAACGGTGAAAGCACGGCGGAAATAGGTGGTGATGTATTTGTTATTGGAATCCGGCCCATAACTCACGGTGGTCACAGGTGAGTCGGCATAACCGAGTTCCGCGGCCCCGCTGGCCCATGCGGTGTCGTTGAACGCAGCCGCACGCCAGGCGGTGCCTTGGTCGCTGCCGTTGTCGAGATACTTCCAGACCGAGTCTTTGGCGATCAGCGTGGTGCTGATCGGGGTGGCGGTGGTGATGTCGATCGCGCCGGAGGTGGTGATGCCGCCGTCATTGTCAAAGGCCTTGGCGGTGAGCGAGTAGCTGCCTGCCGGGACGCTGTTCCAAGTGTAGGCATAGGGCGGGGAGGTGTCCTCGCCGAGTTTGGCCGCGCCATTGAAGAACTCCACCTTGGTGATCGTGCCGTCGCTGTCAGCGGCATTTACGGTTAGATTGATCGTCGCGCCGGCCACGAGCACCGCGTCATCCGCGGGCGCCGTGATTGACACGGTGGGCGGGACGTTGGCGGGATTGGTGACGGTGATGTTGACGGCGGCGGACAGCATGGGCTCACCCGTGTTATCGAGTGCGATCGCGGTCAGCACATGCGCGCCGGACGGCACTCCGCTCCAGGTGAATTCGTAGGGAGCGGCGGTGTCCTCACCGAGCTTGGTAGTGCCTTGATAGAACTCGACCTTGGTGACGGTGCCATCGCTGTCGGCTGCATTGGCGGTGATGTTCACGCTGGCGGGCACCGTGAAGGCGGCATTGTTGGCCGGCGAGGTGAGCGTGACGCTTGGCGGCAGATTGGCGGTGGTGCTGAAGCTGCGGGTGGCGCTGCCGGCGGTGCTGATGGAGTCATTCGAGGTGGCATACCACTCGTAGGTTTTTCCGGCAGCCAGACCGGTCCAGTTGAGGGCGGCGGTGGTGCCGGTGGCAGCCACATTGGCGGTGCCGAGCGGGATCCAGTCCGTCACCGCGTTTTGCATGTTGTAGGGCAGCGTGTAAATGCCCTGGGCGGTGGGGGTGTCGAACGTTGTCGCCGTGCGGTTCAGGGTGGGCGACCACATTTCGGCGGTGATCAGATTGTTCGCCGGCGAGAAGGTGAAAGTCCGCAGGAAGCCGTTGCCGCCGTTGCTGGCGTTCTGATAGTCCTGCAGGACGCTGTGGATGGTGTGTCCCTCAAACACATCCGCCCGGCGGCCTTCCCCATGCACGTGGCCGCAGAGCAGGAAGAACAGGTTCGGGTTGTCCTTGAGGTTGTCATAGATCGCCTGGCCCTGGCCGCCGAAGGTGGCTGGATTGCCGGTGTTGATGATCCAGTGGCTGGTGACGATGGCGCGGTGGTTCGGATAGGCCTTGAGCAGCGCGTCCGCCCAGTCATGCACCGCGGTGTCAGCGGTGGTGCGGTAGGCGAGGTTGATGACGATGAAGTCCAGGCCGCTGGCGCTGAAGATCTGATAGTTATTGGTATTGTCCGCGCCGTAGTTGCCCTTGAAATAGCTGCGGCCGGACCAGCGCGAGGTTCCGAAGTATTGATTCCAATAGGTGGTGGTGCCGCTGCCGCCGCCGCTGCCGAAGTCGTGATTTCCCGGCGCACCGCCCCACGGGATGCCGTGGGCGAGCAGCGTGGTCAGCGGGTTTTCGATCCTGCGCATCGCACCGTCCGCGTTGATCCACTCCTGCTGGATGTTGTCGCCGTTTTGCACCATGTCGCCCATGTGCGCGACAAAGGCGATGTTGCGCGTGCCGCGGTTGGCGGCGATCCAAGCGGTTTGATCGTTGAAGAGCGAGATCACGGCTCCGGTGCCGCCGGCGGAGGGATTGCGGCCGGTGTTTTCGGAATAGAACTGCGTGTCTGGGATCGCGACGAAGGTGAAATCCGCGCCGGGCGTGGCGGGGGTGGTTTGGCGGCCATAGAAAGTGACGGTTTGGGCGTCGCCGTCCGGATCGCTGATCCCCACGCTCAGGGTGGTTGAACCGCCGATGCCGGTGGCCAGATCCGCGGGCGCGGTCGGCGTCACCACGGGTGGGTGGTTCGTGCTAACGGTGATGACAACCGCTGCGGAAGTGGTGCTCAGCCCGCTGCTGTCGAGGGCCACGGCCGTCAGCGAGTGGCTGCCAGTGGACGCGTCGGTGACCGCAAAACCGAAGGGATTGGTGGTGTCGATGCCGAGTTGGGTGGCGCCGTCGAAGAAGGTGACACTGGTGATGGTGGCGGGCGCAACGGAGGCGCTGGCTGTGATGGTGAAACTGGCACCCACTGTTGCGTTGTTCGCGGGGCTGGTGATGGCGACGGCCAGACCGGCGGGTGGCGGGGTGAAAGTGATGGACAAGACCGGGTTGCCGCCGGCCGCAGTCCAACCCCAGCCTGAGACGCCCGCCGTGGGACGAACGAGCCAGCCAAAATTGGCGGTTCCGTTAGAAAACAACTGCATGTCGGCGGTTAGCCCGGTTCCGAACGGGTTGTAGGTTCCCGTGGCGTTTTCATTGGGATTGGCGACCGTCGCCGAGTCGGCGGCGACGGCTTCCACTCCATCGTTAGAAACCCCGCCAACCATGCTGTTCCAAGCCGAAGTGGCCGACCAGGTGACCAACATGCGATTGACGGCGAAGGAGGAATTGCTGGTATCGTTGAAATTCGCCGAGATCGTCGCCGAGGTGATGGTGGATCCCAACGGGATCTGGCCGGCCCCGCCGCCAAAAATGTTGTCGAAGCGGATCAGCCCCTGTTTCGTGGCATCAAAAATCGTCGAAGTGCCCCCATCCACCGTCCACACGGTGGCGGACGAGCCTCCTAATGCCGTCGTCGGCGCGGCGCGTTGCAGCGTCGCATACGTCAGGCCGGTATAGCCGCCAACACCCTGTTGGAACGTCAGGGTGTCCGCCCCGCTTGTCGCCGCCAACACAGCGGTTAGAGCAAATGCCGCGGCAAGAGACCGCGGTCTGACCCGGCTGGCGAACCTGGTGATGATGTGGTTGGCTGGTGTTTCCATGGGTTGTTAGCGGGGTTGTGGCGTGAATCCGGATGTTGGATTTTTAACAAATAGATTATTCCGGGTCATGGCCGGGGTGGAGATATGAAAACCGGGGGATTGGCGGGCGTGGTGGAGGACGCGAGAGCTGCGACGGCCTGACGGGAGCGTTCGCTCAGGAGAGTCATCGAGTGGCTGTTTCGCTCCGCGGCGGGCAGGGCGTTGAGATGGGTGATGAGCGCCCGCCAGGCGGCGTTTGATTGGCCGGGGCGGCCGGCCTGGGCGAGGATGCTGGCGCGTTTTTCCATCCACGGTTCCGGGCGCGGAGCGGATTTTTCGAGTTGCTTCAGGCGGGCCAGGGCGGACTCGAAACGGCCGGCGTTCACCTCGATTTCGAGGATCTTCAATTGCAGGGAGGGCACGTTGCCAAGGCGGGCGGATCCGGTTTCCAAGACGCGAATGGATTCGTCGGTGTTGCCGCGGTTGGCAAGTGCCTGAGCCGTTTCCTGAATCAAGTCCGGCCCGGCATCCGGTTGGTTGGCCAATGCCGCGCGCAAATCGGCGAGCGCCTCGTTGTGCAAGCCGAGTTTGGTTTCGACCCGGGCCCGTGATGCAAGCGCGCCCGAATGATTCGGTGATTTTGCGAGAAACCCATCGAGAACCGCCTTCGACTCGTGCGGTTTTCCCTGTTGGTCCAGAATTTTCCCCTGCCACCAAAGCACGGGAAATTTACCCGGGGCAAGCCGTTGGGCCTTGGCCAGATCCTGCGCGGCGGCGTCCCAGTCATCATGTTCGAATTGCAGAAGCGCGCGTTGGAACCATAACCGGGCGTTCTCCGGTTGCACCGCCAGGCGCTTGTCCAGCAATGCCATCAGCGACGAGTGCGTGCCGTGGGCGGAGGCCTGCGGAAACGCTGCGGCTAGCAGAATCGCCGGCGCCAGCACGCGCAGGAACATCGCCTGCAGGTTGTGGTTTTCAGAAACCAAAGCAGTGGAAATCCATGGAAAGAAGGCCAACATTCACAAGCTAGCAAGACTTGTCAGGCGCTCGGTGGCAACGCTTTTTTTGGTGTCTGAATCTGCACACGAGATATGCATTGGGCGGATGGCTTGGAAAAAGCCGCCTGTGGGAGCCAGCCGGTTTCTTGGCGACTCGGAAGATCGCCACTCCGCGCGGATTGACACGGGGAAGCCGGGCGCTAGTCTTGCGGGCATGGGTTCCGAACAGCGACAATCCTCAGGCGGCGGGAAATGGCCTGTGTTTCCGGTCGCTTGCTGGAGTCTGGGGCTGATGGCGTTCATTCAGTTGTTAGTGGCCGGGATGGCGCTGGCGACGCGCCTTGAGGAATCCCGGCAGGTGCGCGTGGTCGCAAAGGAAGTGCTGAAATCCGTCATCGTGCGAGTGCCCGAGCCGGTGAAATCCGCGGAATCCCCGGTGGTTTCCCGACCTCCGGTTCCGCCCGCGCCGGTGGCTCCGGCGGTGGCGCCGACGCCTTTGGCCATCCCGCAGGTGGCCGATCCGCGTTCGGAGCGAATGCTCAACGATGCCCGCGTGGCGCGCGTGGCGGGGGACATGGGCAAGGCAATCGTGAAACTCGAGGAAGCGCTCGCCCAATCCCCGGAAGACGCCAGCGTGCATTACGAACTCGGCCTCGTCCACGAGCAGATGGGCGTGTTCGACACCGCGGCGACGCATTACCAAAAGGTGTTTCAGATGGGCGTCCAGGGAGCCGGCGCACTCTATGAAAAGGCGGCGCTAAAACTCCGCGACGGCTTCGAGCAACCGGATGCCATGCTGGGCAAGCTATCACTCGCCCGCGTCCGGATTTTTAAAAATCCGAACCATGAATCCGGCCAGCGCGTGATCCTGACGATCCCGGTCCAGAAGGCTCCCGCCGATGAGATCGATGTCGCCGAGATCGCGGTCTCAGTGATTTTCTTCAACCGCACCACCAAGGGTGAGATCATGCAGCTAGAGGAAAAATCCTGGGTTGCCGAGCAATGGGTGACCTTGCCATTCGACTGGGCCGGCGGGGAGGAGAGTCTGCGCATGACTTACACCATTCCGCCGCAGGACCATCAAACCGAGCACTTGTTCGGCGGGCGCACCTATTACGGGCAGGTCGTTTCGCTGCTCTACAAAGGCGAGGTTCTGGATGTGCAGGCATGGCCGCGGGATCTGGCGGCGCGGATTCCCAAGGCTCCTTCGGTGGGTCCGGGAGCCTTGATGCCGCCGGAATTCCAAGACACCTTGCCGCCCGACTTCGATCCGGAGCTGCCCCTGCTGCCCGCTTTGCCCAGCGAGTGATTGTTCCCTGAAGCCGCTCCTAACGATGAACCCCACTTCCGAAGACCGCCACCTCGGCGAATACCTGTTGAAGGAACTTCTCTCTGAAAATGACCTCACCCGCACCTGGCTGGCCGAGCAGGTTTCCGTTTCGCGCCGCGTGCTGGTCGATGAACTCCGGCCAGATCAGGCTGAGCGCAAGGACGCCTTCCTCACCGATGTCCGTGCCAAGGCCGCCGTCGAGCACCCCTTGATCGGATCGGTCTATGAAGCGGTGGATGAACCCGGGATTTGTTTTTTCGCCCACGAATTGCTGCCCGGAGCGACCCTTGCCGCGCGGAAAAAGGTTTCCGCACCTTTTCGACCGCTGCGTCTCGCCCACTTGCTGCGCCGCGTTGCCGAAGCCCACCTCCAGCACGAGGCCTTGGGCCATGCCACTTCACCGCTGGGTTTGGAAAATATCCATCTGGATGAACACGGCGTCATTCGTCTCGACAATCTGGCCATCGCCGGGCCGCGCGCGCCCGAGCAATCGACCCGCGACATCGTCCACCTTGGCAAAGCCTTGCGTGGCTTGGCCGCCGCCGGCCAACCCGGCAGCACCCGCGTTTTCACCCTGTTGGGCTGGATGCAAGGCCAAGGTCTGGCGGCCCCGCTCAAGTGGCAGCAGGTGCGGGATTTTTGCACCCAGATCGAACAACAACTCGCCGCCCCACAACCCGCGACTCCGACGCGTTCCCCCCTGCTCACCCACCGCACCCCCCCGCTGGCAATCATCGCGATCATCGTCGCGATCGCCGTGATCGGGACGCTCGGATACATCCTCCAAACGCGGAAAGTTGCTCCCGGCACCACGCTCCGCTCGACCCTGCCCGCTGCGATTCTCATTCCGGCAGGCAAGCACCCGACGCCGGATGGCACCGATGAGGAATTTCACGCCTTTCGGATTTCCGCCCACGAGGTCACCATCGGCCAATATGCCGCCTTCATCGAAACCCTCCAGACGCTCGCCAAGGACCGCCGTGACCGCACCTTCGATCACGAAGACCAGCCCTCGGCGAAGACGTCGCACCAACCCGATGATTGGGCCGCCCTGCTCGCCGCCGCGAAAACCAATGGATCTTGGAACAACCGGCCGGTCACCCTTGATTCTCCGGTGGTCGGTGTGGATTGGTGGGATGGATCCGCTTTCGCGGAGTGGAAACAAGGCCGGCTTCCCAGCCAGGAAGAGTGGTTCGCCGCGCTCCGCAAGGATGTCAAAGAACCCGCCGCCATCCACGCGGCGGGCTGGATTTCGGTGACCGCCGAAACCCCTGACCGTACCCCCACAGGGCTCACTGGAATGGCCGGCTCGGTCTGCGAGTGGACCCGTCGGCCCGCCGCCAACCCTGCCAATCCGCTCGGCGAACGCAAGTGGGTGATCATCGGCGGCTCGTTTCTCAAACCGGGCAGCAACGCCCTGACCCGCGAGTGGTCCGATGACCGGTCCCTCCGCCGCCCGGATCTCGGATTCCGGGTGGTTTTCGAGGCCCTGTGAGAGCGGCTTTCACCAAGCGACGAACCGAATTGGTTGGACGATCCGGTCACAATAAGGTTGATATTTCACATAAATTAAAAAATCTGCCCGCATGACTCACGAAATGAGGGCGACCTGGATCGGAAGGGCTTGCCTGCTCTTTCTGGCGGTGGGAATGGGCATCGGCGTTTGCCTGTATCGGAAACCGAAGGCTGCGACAACAACGTCCACCACGGAAGCCGCCGCGGCCGAACACGACCTTGAAATCATTCACTCCCATCTCCCCGCCACTGAAACCACTCCGCCACCCCCATAGCGCCCGCGGATTGGTTCAAAACCCCAGTCGGCGGAACTGCTCACCTGGCCGATGAGCAAGGACTGGATGCCCCGGGCGTCAAACGCCGCTGAGGGACGCCCCGCCGGAGCGCGTGTCCCCAGACTCGCGCTACCTCCCACCAGGGTTTGAAATCCAGCCCTTTACAAGCGGCGGATTCCCTGCCAAACCCCGTCCAATTTAGCCGCCCTGACGCGCCGCAAACCAGCCTCCCACCATGCCCAAAGACACTTCGATCCAAAAAATTCTCGTCATCGGCTCCGGCCCTATCGTCATCGGCCAGGGTTGCGAGTTCGACTATTCCGGGGTCCAGGCGTGCAAGGCACTCAAGGAAGAAGGCTACGAAGTGGTGCTGGTGAACTCCAATCCGGCCACCATCATGACCGATCCGGAGTTCGCGCATCGCACTTATATCGAACCGATTACGCCGGAATTCGTGGAGAAGATCATCATCCGCGAAAAACCCGACGCCCTGCTCCCCACGCTCGGCGGTCAGACTGCGCTCAACACCTCGATGGCGCTCTTCAAATCCGGCGTGCTCGACCGCCACAACGTCCGCATGATCGGCGCGAATGCCGACGCCATCGACAAGGGTGAGAACCGCCTGCGTTTCAAGGAGGCCATGCTCAAAATCGGCCTCGACCTGCCGCTTTCCGGCGTCGCCCACACGATGGAGGAAGCGAAAAAAGTCTCCGAGGAAATCGGCCGCTTCCCGCTGATCATCCGCCCCGCGTTCACTCTCGGCGGCCAGGGCGGCGGCATCGCCTACAACCGCGACGAGTTCGAGGAAATCGTCACCCGCGGGCTCGATCTCTCGCCGGTGAGCGAGGTCCTGATCGAGGAATCCCTGCTCGGCTGGAAGGAGTTCGAAATGGAAGTCATGCGCGACTGCAAGGACAACTGCGTGGTCATCTGCTCAATCGAAAACCTCGATCCGATGGGCGTCCACACCGGCGATTCGATCACCGTCGCGCCGATCCAGACCCTGACCGACCGCGAATACCAGATCATGCGCGACGCCTCGTTCGCCTGCATCCGCGAAATCGGCGTGGAAACCGGCGGCTCCAACATCCAGTTCGCCACCGATCCCAAGACCGGCCGCATGATCGTCATCGAGATGAACCCGCGGGTTTCCCGTTCGTCCGCGCTGGCCTCCAAGGCCACCGGTTTCCCGATCGCCAAGATCGCCGCCAAACTCGCCGTCGGCTACACACTCGACGAACTACCAAACGACATCACCCGCGAGACGCCCGCCTCGTTCGAGCCGACCATCGACTACGTGGTCACCAAGATTCCTCGCTTCACCTTCGAGAAGTTTCCCACGGCCAATCCCGTTCTAACCACCTCGATGAAATCCGTCGGCGAGGCGATGTCCATCGGGCGCACCTTCAAGGAAAGCATGCAGAAATGCCTCCGCTCGTTAGAAACCGGCCGCTGGGGTTTCGGCTTCGACAACAAGGACCCGAAAAACCCGACCAAGGAGGAAATCACCCGCAAGCTTCAGATCCCTAACGCCGAACGCATCTTCTGGCTGCAAACCGCCTTTGTGAATGGCTGGACCCTCGAGGAAGTCCATGACGCCACCCAAATCGACCCGTGGTTCCTCGGCCATCTCAAACAGATCGCCGATGAAGGCCGCAGGATGGGCTTCCAGCCCGTCTCGGAGGGCGGCCATCTTGGCGGCTCCTCTGCTTCCGTGCAGGCTGGCAGCCCGCTGTCCGGGGCGGACGAGACGTCCAACCTCCGCCGCCTCAAGAAACTCGGCTTCTCCGACCGCCAGATCGCCAAATTCCAAAACACCACCGAAGACGAAATCCGCGCCAAACGCAAATCCCTCGGCATCGTCCCCACCTACCGCCTGGTTGATACCTGCGCCGCGGAATTCGAAGCCTATACCCCGTATTTCTACTCGACCTATGGTGATGAAAACGAAGCCCGCGAGTCGGACAAAAAGAAAATCATCATCCTCGGCGGCGGTCCTAACCGAATCGGCCAGGGCATCGAGTTCGACTACTGCTGCGTCCACGCCGCCTTCGCCCTGAAGGAACTCGGCTACGAGACAATCATGGTGAACTCCAACCCGGAAACCGTCTCCACCGACTATGACACCTCGGACAAGCTGTTCTTCGAACCGCTCACGTTAGAGGATGTGCTCAACATCTGTGATCAGGAAAAACCCCACGGCGTCATCGTCCAGTTCGGCGGGCAAACCCCGCTCAATCTAGCCGCCGACCTCGAACGCTACGGCGTGCCCATCATCGGCACTTCGCCCAAATCGATCGAACAAGCCGAGGACCGCAAGTTCTTCTCCGCCCTGCTGGACAAGCTCAATCTCAGACAAGCCGAAGCCGGCACCGCGACCAACGAGGCGGAAGCCCTGACCATCGCCAACCGCATCGGCTACCCGGTGCTCGTGCGCCCGTCGTTTGTGTTAGGTGGCCGGGCGATGATGATCGTTTACAACGATGGCGAACTCTCCCGTTACATGCGCGAAGCCGTCACCGCCTCGCCCGAACGCCCGGTGCTGGTGGACCGCTTCCTCGACAACGCCACCGAGGTGGACGTCGATTGCATCAGCGACGGTGAGATTTCCGTGGTCGGCGCGATCATGGAACACATCGAGCAGGCCGGCATCCACTCCGGAGACTCGGCCTGCGTCATCCCGTCGTTCTCTCTATCAGATTCGATCAAGGCGGAAATCGTCCGCGCCGCCAAGGACCTCGCCCGCGAGCTGAACGTCAAGGGCCTGATGAACATCCAGTTTGCGGTCAAGGACGAGCAACTCTATGTCATCGAGGTCAATCCGCGCGCCTCACGCACCGTGCCCTTCGTTTGCAAGGCCACCGGCGTCTCGCTTGCCAAGCTTGCCGCCAAGATCATGGTCGGCCACAAGCTCAAGGACCTCGGATACACCGAAACCATCGTCCCGCCCCACTTCTCGGTGAAGGAGGCCGTCTTCCCATGGAACCGCTTCCCCGGCATTGACATCGTGTTAGGGCCGGAAATGAAATCCACCGGCGAGGTCATGGGCATCGACCCCGACTGGGGCATGGCCTACGCCAAGGCCCAGATCGCCGCCTTCAACCCGCTGCCCACCACCGGCAACGTTTTTCTATCCGTCGCCGATCTCGACAAGAACCGCGCCGTCACCGTCGCCCGCGATCTGGTGGATCTGGGTTTCAAGATCTACTCGACCGGCGGCACCCACGCCCGCCTCGCCGCCGAAGGCATCCCCTGCACCCGCGTTTACAAACTTGCCGAGCAGGCCCGCCCCAACGTCATCGACATGATGAAAAACCGCGAGATCCACTTCGTCGTCAATACCCCCAGCACCCACGAAGCCCGCGAGGACGAGGTCCGCATCCGCGCTACCGCCATCGCCCAGAAGATTTCCCACGCCACCAACCTCTCCGCCGCCGAAGCCTCAGTCAAAGCCATGCGCTCGCTCAAGGACAAGGAACTCACGGTCAAGAGTATCCAGGAGTATCATGCTTGAGCATCAGTGGGTTGTGACCCAACTCCTAATTTGCTCCTAATTTCTCCGAAATTAGGAATTGTCACTTGAGGTTCGGAAAATTCCTCCT
>CAMBPB010000028.1 GCA_945869465.1 Prosthecobacter debontii | reverse complement strand
TGCTGATCCGCCGCAGTCTGTTTATGCTGATCCTGCTGATCCTCACGCTTGGAAACCTATTCACCCGGTTCCGCGGCCTCAATTCTCCCCAAGCGATGGATCAGGCGCAGATCGCCCGCGAAATCGCCCGCGGCAATGGGTTCACCACCAAGATGATCCGGCCGGTCGCCTACTATCAGGCGACAAAATCGGAAAACCGCTCGGTGTCGTTGCTCGGTTTCCAGGACACCTACCACTCCCCTCTCAATCCGCTGCTCAACGCCGCCGTGCTCAAGCTCATTGGCGCCGATGACTCGGACGCCTGGCAAATGGAGGAAAACGAGATGGTGTTCCCGCTCGACCGGGTGATCGCCACGGTCTCCACCTTGTTTTTCCTGATGGCCATCGGGGTAAATTATCTTCTGATCTCGCGGATTTTCGACGCCAAGATCGCCGGGGTGTGTGCGATCCTGATGTTATTCTGTGAAACCTTCTGGAGCTATTCGCTCAGCGGCTTGCCGCAAATGCTGATGTTGCTGTTGTTTTCCTGCGGCATCTATTTCGTCTATCGCGCGGTGGAGGCCGCCTCGGAAGGGCGCATCGCCATGACCCCGGCGGTCATCGCCGGAGTGTTTTTCACCCTGCTGGCCCTCACCCACTGGATGACGGTCTGGATCGCGCTGGGTTACATCATCTTCGCGGCGATCGCCTTCCGCCCGCGCGGGATCGTGGGCATCTCGGTGCTGGCGCTGCTGCTGCTCGCCGCCATCGGGCCGATCCTGCGCAATCAGGACATCACGGGCTCACCCTTCGGCACGGCCTTCCTGACTCTCTACAACGGCCTCGGCTCGGGCTCGGAAGACATGGTCATGCGCAATGTCGATCTCTCAGCCGAACCGCTCGTACTGGATGGGTTGATCGCGAAAATCCTCCGCACTACGCTGCTCCAAGCCACCGACATCATCCCGCTGCTCGGCGGCATCGTCGTGGCGCCCTTGTTTTTCCTCTCCCTGCTTATCCCCTTCAAGCGAAAGTCCATCGCCACTTTCCGCTGGGCCATTCTGCTGATGTGGGTGACCACCGCCTTCGGGCTGGCGTTCTTCGGGATCAGCACCGTGGCACTGGATCCAAACCAACTCCACCTGCTCTTCGCCCCCATCATGACGGCCTACGGACTGGCCTTCATTTCCATTCTCTGGAGCCGGCTGGAATTCGTCGCCTCCACCCCGATGCTGCGCAACGTCCATCACATGGTGATCATCGGGCTCTGCGCCCTTCCACTGGTGCTCGCCCTGCCCTCCAAAGTGCGCGTGGGAATGCACCTGCGGGATCGCGGCGGCGTCCCCCACTGGCCGCCCTACTACGCCCCGGCTCTCAACAGCAAGGCATCCGGCCTCAAAGGATGGGTCACCGACAAACAAATCGTTTTCTCCGACCAACCGTGGGCGGTCGCCTGGTATGCCGACCGGGTGAGCATCTGGCTACCGCCGACCAAGGAAGGATTTACGAAACTCGAAGACATTGCCTCCGACCTCGAAAGTCCCTGCGTTGGCATCCTGATTTCGCCCTCGTCCCATGGTTCGGGCACGGTGGCGCAAGTCGCTTCCCGCTACAAGGATTTCACCGCGCTGGTGCTGGACGGGCGGGTCTTGCTGGCCACCTACCCACCGGGATTGTCCATTTTCGACAAGAGCCAGAAAATCCAGGAAATCACCAAGCACTATCCTTATCGACAACCGATGGTCGGCATGGACATGGTTTATTACAGTGACCGTGCGATTCGCACCAAGGACAACACACCCACCGACTAACCTCATGGCGCGCCGCAAAACCAACCCGGAAGACGACTCCGCCGCACCCTCGTTTGAGGATGCCCTGGCGGGACTCGAGTCCATCGTGGATGCGATGGAACACCAACAACTGCCCTTGGAGGAACTCGTGGCTTATTACGAAAAAGGCTCGGCGCTGCTCGACCGCTGCGAGTCCGTGCTCCAGTCCGCGCGCGGCCGGATTGAGTTGATCACTCTCCGGAATCAGAACGAAAGCCCGGCGGCAAGCGGCTCTGGAGCTGGCGATTCTACGGCATTTCCCACCCTGTCCGCCCAGCCGGACGCCTCCGATGACGACGACGACGACGATGACATCCGCCTCTTCTGAGCCTGCCGCCCTCGGGCCGCTGCTTCAATCCATCAAGTCCCCCCGTGATGTCAAACAACTCGCTGACGAAGATTTGCCGAAACTCGCCGCGGAAATCCGGCACTCGCTGATCACTTCGCTGTCCAAAACCGGAGGCCATCTCGGCCCCAACCTTGGAGTGGTCGAGTTGACCGTCGCGCTGCACCGGGTCTTTTCCACCCCGGAGGACAAGTTCGTCTTCGATGTGGCGCACCAAGGCTACGTCCATAAGATGCTCACCGGCCGCGCCGATCGCATCCACACGATCCGTACCTTCAAGGGCCTCAATGGTTTCCTGCTGCGTTCGGAATCCGAGCATGACGCCTATGGTGCCGGTCACGCCGGCACCGCCCTATCAGCCGCGCTGGGCATGGCCGCCGCCCGCGATCTCGCCGGCGGCAGCAACCACGTGATCGCCGTTGCGGGTGACGCCGCCTTCACTTGTGGCCCCACTCTTGAGGCCCTCAACAACATCGCCGAGACCACCCGTAAATTCATCGTCGTGCTCAATGACAACGAATGGTCGATCGACAAGAACGTGGGGGCCATCGCCCGCTATTTCAACGCCCTCCAGACCCACCACACCTTTGCCTCCGTCCGCGCCAAGGCCGCGGAATTCGTCGAAAAAATCGCCGGCAAGGCCGCCCGCACGCTGGCCCACAAAGTCGAGGAAGGCGCGAAAAACCTGCTGTTTCCCAACGTCCTGTTCGAAAAATTCGGGCTGCGTTATTATGGCCCGATCGACGGTCACGACCTGCCCCTGTTAATCCGCACCTTCGAGCACCTCAAGACGCTGCACGAACCGGTGGTGCTGCACATCATCACCGAAAAAGGCCGTGGCTACCAACCGGCGCTCGACAATCCGGGCAAGTTCCACGGCCTTGGCACCTATCAGATCAACGACGGCTCCACCGACGTCTCCGCCACTCCGACCTGCTCGGACATCTTCGGCCGCACCGTCACCAACCTCGCCAAGCAGGATCCGAAAATCGTCGCCATCACCGCCGCCATGCCCGGCGGGACAAAACTCGACGTATTCAAAAACGAACTGCCGGACCGCTATTTCGATGTCGGCATCGCGGAGGAACACGCCGCGCTCTTTGCCTGCGGCCTCGCCACCCAAGGATTCAGCCCGTTTCTCGCGATTTATTCGACCTTCATGCAGCGCGCCTACGACATGATCATTCATGACATGGCGCTGCAAGGCCTGCCCGTCAGGCTGTGCATGGACCGTGGCGGTCTCTCAGGCGATGACGGACCCACCCACCACGGGCTCTTCGACATCGGTTTCCTCCGGCACATCCCCGGCATCATCCACATGCAGCCGAAGGACGAGGACGAATTCGTGGACATGCTCCACACCATGGCCGCCTACCACGCCGGGCCGTCCGCCATCCGCTATCCACGCGGCGCGATCCGCGGCACCCCGATGAAGGCCACTCCGGCGCTGCTGGAAATCGGCAAGGCTGAAATCGTCGCCGATGGCACGGACGTCGCGCTCGTCGGTCTCGGCACGATGTTTGAAATGGCCGAACGCACCAAGTTCCTGCTGGAGGCCAAGGGGCTCTCGGTGGCACTGATCAATCCGCGATTCATCAAGCCGCTGGACGCGGCCGTATTCGAGCAATACGCCCGGAAATGCCGGGTGATCTGCACCTTTGAAGACCACGTGCTGCTCAACGGTTTCGGTGCGGGCATCATCGAGCACCTGCACTCGGCGGGCCTCCACACGCCCATCGAACGCATCGGCTGGCCGGACAAATTCATCGAACACGGGAAACCCGACACCCTGCGTGAAATCCACGGGCTGACTCCCGAAGCCGCGGTGGTGAAGATCCTCGCGCATTTTTCCTGACGACCCTCATGGCTCGCCGCGATCCCCCCCGTTCCCAAGCCGCAGCAGGGAGGATATTTTCTGAAAATCTCCGCGATTCGCCAAAAAAAGCTTGTGAGCGAGGCCATTTGGCGATATTTTTTTGTCGTATGGCAGAAACACCGCCGTCAGCACCTGATATTGAGGATCCGGCCAGCCTCCGTGTGGAGTCCCCCGTTGCGACTTACGGCACTCGCGAGGCCCCCGCGCTGGTGGACTTTGCGGATCACTGGCTCACGGTCCTGCGGCATTTCGGGTTGCGGGCTTCCGCCATCGCCGGCAGCAGTCTCAAGCAGGTTCGGGAGGCATTGCGCCAAGGCATCCCGCGCAAGGCGTTTGACGATCTGCGGGACGAGTTGGGCGTTTCCACCGAAGAGTTGGCGGATATTCTCTCTATTCCGACCCGCACGCTGGCCCGCCGCACGGAGCACTTCAAACCCGATGAATCCGAGCGCCTGCTCCGGGTGGGATCCGTTGTCTGCAAGGCGGCGGATGTGTTGGAAGACCCGGCGGCAACCCGCCGATGGATGACCCAGCCGAAACGAGCGCTGGGCGGCCTCACCCCGTTGCGCTGCTGTGACACGGAAATGGGAGCCCGCGAGGTGGAAGCACTGCTGGGCCGGATCGAACACGGCGTTTTCGCGTGATCCGTGCCTTCCGCCTTTGCAAGACCAAGCACATGGCAACGGCCTTCAGCGGCGAGGGCGCGAGGCTGAACGGCGGTCGCTGGAATTCGCCCGGCCTCGCGGTGGTTTACACTTCCTCGTCGCTCTCGTTGGCGACCCTTGAGGTGCTGGTTCACTTGGAGGATCCGGATAGCTTCGCCCGCTTGTTTTCATGGATTCCTCTGGAAATTCCCGACGCTGCTGCCGAAACCCTGGATCCTACGAATCTCGCCGCTGGCTGGCACGACGACGAAACCAACTCCGCATCGCGCTCGATGGGCGATGCCTGGCTACGCTCCAAACGGACCGCCGTGCTGGCGGTTCCCTCGGTGGTGACCCCGGGCGAATGGAATTTTCTCCTCAGCCCGTCCCACCCGCGGTTTTCCGAGATTCGGATCGGAACGGCCCGGCGTTTCCAGCCGGATCCCAGACTGAGACACTGACTCCGCCCGGCGTTTTTCGAAAAATCCTTGCGAAAATCCGCTTTCCGGATTGCGGATGTGGTCCTGCTCCCTAGCCTTGCGCATAGCGATTTCCCCATGGCCAACCCTACTGCCCGACCTCTCGGCAAACGCGTGCTCCTAATGGGCACATGCCTCTGCGACGCCTTCTACGACGATGTCGCCCGCGCCACCGTGGAAGTGCTCGAACACCTCGGCCTGTCGGTGGATTTTCCTGAAAACCAAACCTGCTGCAGCCAGCCCGCCTTCAACTCCGGCGATTGGACGGCCTCGCGCAAAGTCGCCCGCCATTGCGCCGAAGTCTTCGCCGGCGAACTGCCGGTGATCGTGCCCTCGGGCTCCTGCGCGGCGATGAACCGCCATGGCAACCTGCTCCAGTTCGAAGAAAACCCGGAGCCCGCCATCGACTCGCTCGCCAGCCGGACCTGGGAAGTCATCGATTTCATCGTCAACGGCCTCGGCATCAAGACCTGGCCCGGCAAATTCGAAACCCCGACCCGCCTCGCCTTCCACCGCTCCTGCCACAGCCGCGGCACGGGCACCGGCGACGCGGTGCTCACCCTGCTCTCGTCCATCGAAAACGCCGAGATCATCCCCTTCGGCCAAGCCGAACAATGCTGCGGCTTCGGCGGCACCTTCTGCGTCACCTTCCCCCACATCTCCGGGCGCATGGGCACCCTTAAACTCGACCACATTCTCGACATCCATCCCGACCTGCTCGTCGGCATCGACATGTCCTGCCTCATGCACCTCAACGGCCTCGCCCAATCCCAGGGCCGCCAGATCCCGCAACTCCACGCGATCCAGGTTTTGAGAAACACCCTGAAAACCCCATGATCGGCACTCAACTCATTGACGAATACGCCCGCGCCATTTCGGACGAAAAACAAGCTGCCGTCATCGACGGCTCCTCCAAGGGCACCGAGCACCGCTACCATGTCCTGCACAAGGACTATCAGGATCCGGACGCGCTGCGCAAACTCGCGGCATCCATCAAGGACCACACGCTCCACCACCTCGGCGATTACCTCGCCAAGGCCGAGCAGGCGCTGGTGGCCCGCGGTGCCAAAGTCCACTTCGCCGCCACCGGCGAGGACGCCCGCCAAACCATTCTCTCAATCCTGCAAAGCCACGGCGTCACCCGCCTGACCAAATCGAAGTCGATGGCGGCGGAGGAAATCCACCTGAATCCTTTCCTGATAGAAAACGGCGTCGAGTGTCTGGAATCCGACCTCGGCGAGTTCATCATCCAGCTCGACAACGACGAGCCGTCCCACATCGTCAAACCGATCATTCACAAGAACCGCCGGGAAATCGCCCGCACTTTCCTGCGCGAGGGCATCGCCGCCGATTACAACGACGACCCGGAAACCATCACCCGCCGCGCGCGCGTCCACCTCCGCGCCAAATATATGGAGGCCCAGGCCGGCATCACCGGCGCGAACTTCGTCTGCGCGGATACCGGCCGCCTCACGCTCGTCACCAACGAGGGCAACTCGCGCTTCGGCATGGCTCCCGTCCCGGTCCACATCGCGCTGGTGGGCATCGAGAAAATCATTCCGCGCGAGCAGGACCTCGCGGTGTTCCTCAACTTGTTAGGACGCTCGGCCACCGGCCAGCAGCTCACCGTTTACACCGAGTTCATCCACGGTCCTCGCTCCGCCAACCAGCCGGACGGCCCGGAGCACATGCACGTCGTGTTCATGGACAACGGCCGCACCGACGTGCTCGCCTCGAACTGCAAGGAAATCCTCCGCTGCATCCGCTGCGGGGCCTGCCAGAATGTCTGCCCGGTCTATCGCCAAGCCTCCGGCCACGCCTACCGCTCCACCTACGGCGGCCCGGTCGGGGCGGTGCTCTCGCCCCTGCTCTTCGGCGATCGTTTCCCCGAGCTCGCGGATCTGCCGAAAGCCTCGTCGCTTTGCGGCGCCTGCAACGAAGTCTGCCCGGTCGATATTCCGATCCCCGACCTGTTACTTCGGCTGCGTGACAAGGCGCACCACGCGCACATCCACTCGCCCGCCGCGATTCCGATGTCGCCCTTCGGCACCCTCGCCACCTCACCCTCGCTCTGGCGCACCGCCATGACCATGTCCAAGGCGATGAACCATCTCCCCATCCAGGTCGCCCCGATCAAACCGCTCCAGGATTGGTTAGGTCAGCGCACGCTTCCGGAATCCCACGGCGGGGATTTCCGGAAATGGTATAAATCCAGACGCAAGACTTGAGGAGGCAAGACCCACGAGAAGAGGTGACAACCCTCCTCTCTTCATCTGCTCAATCCTATATGCCGACCTCTCTCTCATCACTCACGCAACTCCACATCCATGAAACTCGCAACCCAATGCCTCCACGCCGGATTCTCGTCGGACCCCGCCACCCACGCCTGCGCGGTGCCGGTTTACCGAACGGCGTCCTATGTCTTCGACAGCACCGAACACGCCGCCAACCTCTTCGCCCTGCGCGAACTCGGGAACATCTACAGCCGGCTGATGAACCCCACTCAAGACGTGCTCGAACAACGCGTCGCCGCGCTTGAAGGCGGCGCGGCGGGCCTTGCCGTATCCTCCGGCACCTCGGCGATTTTCTATTCGATCATCAACCTCGCCCAAGCCGGCGACAACATCGTTTCCGCCCGCAACCTGTATGGCGGCACTTACACCCAGTTCAAGGACATCCTGCCCGCGCTCGGCATCGAGGTGCGCTTCGTGGATTCCAACAACCCGGAAAACTTCGCCGCCGCCGTCGATGACAAAACCCGCGCGCTTTTCTGCGAGTCCGTCTCGAATCCCGCACTGGAAATCTCCGACCTCGAGGCCATTGCCAAGATCGCGCATGCCCACGGCCTGCCGCTCATCGTCGATTCCACCTTCTCCACGCCTTATCTGACCAAGCCAATCGAGTTCGGCGCGGACAACGTGGTCCATTCCCTAACAAAATGGCTCGGCGGCCACGGCACCGGCATCGGCGGCATCGTGATCGACTCCGGAAAATTCAACTGGGCCGCCGGCAAACACCCGCTCTTCGACACGCCGGACAATTCCTATCACGGCCTGCGCTGGGGCCACGACCTGCCCGCGCCGCTGGCCTCGCTCGCCTACATCCTGCGCATGCGCACCGGCCCGCTGCGCAATCTCGGCGCCTGTCTCTCACCTGACAACGCGTGGATCGCCCTGCAAGGCATCGAGACGCTGCCGCTGCGCATGGAACGCCATTGCGAAAACGCCCTCGCCGCCGCCACACACCTGCAAAACCACCCTGCCGTCGAGTGGGTGCGTTTTCCCAGCCTGACCGGCGATCCGCAAGCGGCGCTCAACGGCAAATACCTGCACGGCAAAGGTGGCTCGATGGTGATCTTCGGCATCACCGGCGGTGCCACGGCCGGCGCGAAATTCATCGATTCCCTCAAGCTCTTCAAACACCTCGCCAACGTCGGCGACGCCAAGTCCCTCGCCATCCACCCGGCCACCACGACCCACTCGCAACTCAACGAGGAACAACAGCGCGCCGCCGGCATCACCCCCGAACTCATCCGCCTCTCCATCGGCATCGAGCACATCGATGACATCACCGCCGATCTCGATCAGGCGCTGGCGGTTGCGACGGCATGATTTTTTGGCCTCTGCGCCTCTGTGGTAAAAGAACCTGAATCGCCATGAACGACTCTGAATCCAGAACTTCCATCTTCGCCAAGATCGAAACCGCCAACGCCGCGCTCAAAACCCGGGCGCCGCTGCCGGACTACGATGTCGCCATCACCCACTCGCCCGGGAAACTCGAGGGCTCCGACCTGTGGGAAATCTTCTGCCGGAATTTCAAGGCCGTGAATGGAAAACCGATGTCCTCGGTGGATGAACTCGCAGGTTTTCTCAAATCCACCCACCAACTCCACGGCTACTGCGACCCCGCGTTGTTCGATGCCATCGGCTCACCACTCGCCGCCGCCGGCCTCACTGTGGAAACCACCTACGACCGCTCGCGTTACGACGACTATCAGTTCGGCATCACCCGCGCCACCGGCGCCATCGCCGAGTCCGGCACCGTCATCCTCGACGACGAGCGCACCTCGCACCGCCTCGCCGCGCTTTCTCCCTGGGTGCATGTCGCGGTGCTCCAGCGGGCGGAAATCCACCGCGCCATTTCCGACGCCATCGCGGTCTTCGGCGCCAGTCCTAACATCATCTGGTGCACCGGTCCGTCAAAGACCGCGGACGTCGAGGGTATCCTCATCGAAGGCGTCCACGGCCCCGGCGAGCAGATCGCCCTGTTGGTTTAACGCTTTTGCGACAGGATGGCGATCAGGTCGCGAAGTTCCTCGTCGGTGAGTTTGTTGACGAGTCCTTCGGGCATGATCGAAGTCGGGAGGCGGTCACGCACCACGATGTCGTCGATGTGGACCGCGAAGGGGCGTCCTGTTAGGTCGGCGTAAGTGTGATCGCCGCCGCGTTCGGCAAGCGGGAATCCGACGCGCGTTTGGCCATCGGTGGTGGTGATGACAAGGGTCTCCCACTGCGGGGCGATGTTGCGGTTTGGCTGAAGCAGCGACTCGAGGATATAGGAATCCCCGGTGGCATCGCCGATGTGGGTGAGGTCCGGGCCGGCGGGGCTGCCGAGCCCGTCGAGGCGATGGCACGCAACGCAGGCTCCAAGGCGCGGAGAAACAAACACGCGAAGTCCGTTCTCAAGGTCCGGTTTGCCAGGAAGATCATTCAGATAGGTTTTCCACGCCGGGATGTTGGCGAAATCGGCGGGCCGGCGCGGGCCGACAAACGGTCCGCCCGTTAGACGGGCGGCGAGTTCGCGGTTCTCCGGTTGGTTGAGTTTGGTTTGTTCGCCGGCGTTGAGCGCGGTGCCTTGCAGGGCTTGCAGCGCGGCTTTTTGCAACCCGGCAGCCGATCCACCGGCAAGACTCAGCACGCCGGCTTTGTCCCCGCCGGAAATCTCCAGATGAGTGAGCGCCGCAGTCCGGACGGCCAATGGCTGGCGGGAGTCAAATACCAGGCCGCGGAGCACCGGATGGCGCGCCGGATCGTGCAGCAGGCCTAGCAGATGAACGAGCCACACGGAGTCGGCGGGTCCGGCACCAGCCAGCAGCGGCACGAGTTCCGCCACGCTGAGGTTGCGGTCGCGGTCGGGAAGAATTTTCAAGGCGAGCACGCGGCGGGCCGGCTTGGCATCCGGCCGGGTGATTTCCATTTTCAAACGCCTCACAAGGTCGCCTTCGGTCGGATCCGCGGCGTCGATTCTAACCAGCGTGGTGAGCGCCGCATAATAGATGTCGGGCGTGACTGCCGGATCATCCAGTAAACGCTCGACCTGGGTGCGCAAGCGGCCAACGCGCTCATCCGAGACCCAGTGAAGCGCGACCAGCACGACCCGCGGGTCGGCGTCGGCCAGACTCCGCTCCAGCAGCGAGACGGTCTCGTCGGGTAGTTTGTCCGGGGCGGTTCCTTCCGCGCCGTTCCGGGCGGCGAGCAGCCGGCCGGCACGCTGAAGCGGATCTGATAGCGACAGCGGAATCATTTCCTTCACCAACAGGGGCGAACGGGAGAGCCGCCGCACGGCCGCGGAGTAAAGGTAGGACTCCTTCCGCCCAAGATCGCGCAGCGCATCCTTCAAGGTGGGCGCCTCGCCATGGAGAATCCGCTCCCTCACCTGATCCGCGTCGCCGGGTGGCCAGGCTTTCGCAGGCGCTTCGGCGACGACCCGCGGGGTCTTTGCCGAGATGCGCCACACGCGGCCGAAGCCATGCAATTCGTAATTCCGCTTCACCCAGTCGGTGATGTAAAGCGACCCGTCGGGAGCCACGGCGAAAGCGACGGGCCGGAACTCGGCTCCTCCCTGACAGAGGATTTTGCGGTTGGCCGTGAAGGTGCCCGCGGATGGTGTTAGTTCATAACTTTCGATCCGGTGATCCGACCAGGAGGCGACCAGCAGGGAGCGGTGCCAGGCATCCGGCAGCCCGCGAAACTCCTGCGCGGCCGGCGGCGCGTAACAGATGACATCGCAAGGCGCCTCGCCCGTGCCGGCCAGCATCGGCAGCGTACCGAGGCGCTGGCCGTTCCACGAGACGAAGGGATGCAGGCCGCTGCGGCCGTAGCGGAACTGATAGCCATAGTCGCCGCCCTCGACGATGTGATGCAGCCGGCATGGCGGGCTGGAATCCGGGTCGTTGTCGGTGGCGAACACGTTGCCCCACGGATCGACGCAGACTCCGAACGCATTCCAGAAGCCGGTGGCCACCTTGCGCAGGAGTTTTCCCCCGCTTGTGAAATGCCAGACATCGCCGCCTTCCCCCTTGCCGCTGATGCTGGTGCCGTCCGTGCCGTTGAGCGTGTAGGCCGCGCCGAGATTCTCACCCATGCCCAGATAGACATCGCCCTTCGCATCGAAGGCCAAGCCCGACAGGCCGTTGTGCGGATAGTTTCCCGGCGAGTCCATCCAGATCAGTTTGCGGTCGATCGTGTCGGGTTTGCCATCGCCGTTGTCGTCGCGGAGGCGCAGCACTTCGTTGCGTGTGGATAGATAGATGGACCCGTCGGGATGGGTGGCGATGTCCATCGTCATGTCGGTCTCGCCGAAAATGACCTCGCGTTTGTCGGCCTTGCCATCGCCATCGGTATCCCGCAGCCAGACGATTTGGTCGTGCTTGGGGCCCTGCCATTTCCGCGGGCGGAAATGCGTGTGGCTCTCGATGACAAGCAGGCGGCCGGCTTGGTCGAAGGTGATGCCGATGGGCTGTTGGATGAGCGGTTCGCTGGCGAACAACTCGATCTGGAGCGCGGGATCGTTGACCACGGGAAAGGCCGGGGTTTGCGCGGCGGCGGCGCTGACACAAAATGCCTGGAGGAGGAAGCGGATGGGCGCGCGCATGGCTGGGTTAGGTTGTTTTGGAATTCAAATTGGCCGGCGGGCGCGGCCTTGGCAAGGGACAAGACCCGCCGCTTAAATCTTGATAAAAACCTTTTTGCGATACAACCAGAGCAGCATCAGCCAGATGACTAACAGCACGCAGGCCCCGCGAAACAACTCAGTGTAGGCCGGTCCGAAGCACTTAAAAAACTCCCCGCCCAAGTGGGTGTTGAGCGTGCGGTGGATGAACCCGACGAACAACCACTCGGAGCAATAGGCGAATATCGAGTTGGCGCCGATGACGACCAAGGGAAAGGCCCAGGCCTTGCATTTCCCGACATCGAGCGCCGCATGGAAAAACGCGAGGAACAGGCAACACCAACCTCCGCTGAACAAGACCCAGGCTGGAGTCCAAATGCATTTCACATTCGGGCAGATACCGGTGGCATCCAACAGCACGCCGCCCGCCAGACCGACCGCGCCGGCGATGACAAACCGCTTTAGTTTGCCGGCGGGGGCGAGGCCGGACTTCAACCATCCGCCCGCGATCAAGCCGAGAATCATGGTGGCCAGAGTGGGGATGAAATTGAGCGTCGAATAACCACCGGAGTTAGACTGAAATGGCTTTTGGCGCGGAAACAGATTCATGAACCACTGGTCGAAGGCCCAGGCTAGGTTGGTGTTTTTATTCCAGTGGGCGGCGAAGCCGGAGAAGTTGTGTTCCCAATCCTTCGCCACACCGGCGGCGGACCAGTTGAAATCAGGACCCGGCAATGGATAGAGGGCGAATGCCAGCCAGTATCCTGCCAGAATCAACCCCAGCGCGGACCACTGGACTTTTACCGGACACCATCCTAACACAAAAAGAAAGGCGTAACCCAAGCCGATTTGGGTGAGCGTGTCCTCGAAGGTGAAATTCGTGCCCGCGTGACCGATGGAGCGCAGCCCGATGCCCACGGCGATCAACAACAACGAACGCCAAAGCGCGTGCCCGAAGATCCGCAGAAACGGCACGCCCTGCGAGGTTCTGCTGCCCAGGGAAAACGGCAGCGCCACGCCGACGAGAAACGCAAACGATGGCTGGATCAAATCATGCAGTGAGCCGCCCGCCCAAGTCACATGGCTCTGATGGTGGCAGAGGAACTTCCAAAAACCGCTCTCCGGCAAAGCCCGCGCCACACTGCAAAACCGCAGTCCTTCGCCCAGCATCAGCAACATCACCAGTCCGCGATAGGCATCAATCGATGACAGCCGCGCGGGCTTGGTCACGGGAACAGGAGCGGAAGGAGGGTTCATTCGATTTGGGTTTGAGTGGCTTGATCACCACGGCGGCAGGCCAAACATTTCCGGCAAGGCTTCGCGTGGCCGCCATGTCAAAATCTCCGGTTCCCCGGCAGTGACCAGCACCGTGTGTTCGAAGTGAGCGGACGGTTTCCGATCCTCGGTAATGACCGTCCAGCCATCGTCAAGGATGCGCACCGAAGGCACGCCCGCATTGACCATCGGTTCGATGGCGAGCGTCATGCCGGGCATCAGGGTCGGGGATTTGCCATGCGGCCGGTAGTTCGGAACCTGGGGTTCCTCATGAAGCCGGCGGCCGACGCCGTGGCCGACGAACTCCCGGACCACGGTGAACCCGCGCGGAGTCACGAATTCCTCCACCGATCCGCAGAGATCCGCCAATCTGGCACCCGCCCGGGCGTGCCCGATGGCTTCAAACAGCGATTGCTCGGTCGCCGCTAACAGACGCTTGGTCGCGAGCGGGATGTCCCCCGCGGCGACGGTGGTGGCGTTGTCGCCGATAAAGCCGCTTTTGACGATGCCGACATCGATTTTCACGATGTCGCCGGGCAGGATCCGGCGTGGGCCACCGATTCCGTGGACGATCTCCTCGTTGACGGAAATGCAGATGTGGCCGGGAAATCCGCGGTAGCCGAGAAAGGCGCTCTTGCAATCGTGCTCGCGCATCAACTCCGCGGCGAGCCCATCGATTTCACGGGTGGTGCGGCCGGGCGCGACTTGCTTGGCGAGGGTCTGCAGAATCGCGGCGGCGATCGAGCCGGCCTGCCGCATGAATTCGATTTCGCGGGCTGACTTGATAGGGATGCGGAATTTGCGGGACACGGGAGCGAAGCACTAAATTCTAAGTCTTGAATTCGAAACGAATCAGTCGCCCGGATTGGCAAGGAAACGGGCAAGCAGTGTTGCCGCCACATCATCCTGAGGAGCGGTGGCGTCACAAGCAGAAAGCAGATTCAAGTGGTGATAATGGCTGATGACCGGCTGGGTTAGACGCAGGAATTCCTGATGGCGCTGGCGGAAGTTTTCCTCGCTGTCATCCGGGCGCGGCACCGTGATGGTACCGCAAACCGGGCATTGACCCTCGCCGCCCGTCTGATGGAGCTGGCCGGACCAGCGGCATTCGGGACATTCGACGCGATTGCGGATGCGCGACAGCAACTCGCCGTAGGGCACATCTAACGAAACCGCGGCGTCGATCTTGAGATTCCGATGCGCCAGCCAATCCTCAAGAAACCGCGCTTGCGGCAGGCTGCGCGGGAAGCCATCGAGAACCCAGCCGCCGGTCTGGCGTTGCAGCCACCCGGCAACGATCGGGCACATCAAGTGGTCCGGCAGGTATTCGCCGCGGGCGAGGATCGGGCCGGCGGATTTTCCCAGAGGCGTTCGGTCTTGGACGTGTTCGCGGAGCAATGCTCCGGTGCTCAGATAGGCGAGGCCGAGGCTTGCCGCCAGACGCCGCCCCTGGGTTCCCTTGCCGGATGCCGGAGGCCCTAGCAGAACGACGTGGAGCGGCTTGGCGGCGGAATCGATCAATGGATGCGATTGTAGATATAGGCCGTGATGCCGACCACGATCAGGATCGCAATCACCGTCCAAAGATAAACGATGGCGGTGCGGGGAGCGGCGCTGCTGCCTTGGTTGAGGCGATCATAGCGGCCCTTGAGTTTGCCTTTGCGCAGGAACCCGTCGTAATGTTTTTGCAGCAACTGGGTTTCCACCTGGCGCATCACGTCAAGCACCACACCCACCATGATGAGCAGCGAGGTGCCGCCGAAGAACTGGAGAACCAGCGATCCGGGCGGCAAACCGACCAAGGCCCCGACACCCACCGGCAGGATGAACAAGGTGGTGAGGAAAATCGCGCCGGCAAACGTCAGGCGGGTCATCGTGAAGTCGAGGAAATCCGCGGTCGGTTTTCCAGGGCGCACGCCGGGGATGTAACCGCCGTTGCGTTTGAGGTCCTCGGCAATCTGCGAGGGTTGGAACATCATCGCCACCCAGAAGTAGGAGAACAGGAAAATGCCGATGCCGCCGAGGATGTAATACCAAGTGCCGCCGCCGACGAGTTCACCGTAGAGTCGGGTAGCCCATCCCTGGCCGGCGAAGAACCATTGCAACATCATCGGGGGCAGCGAGAGCACCGCGGAGGCGAAAATGATCGGCATCACGCCCGCGTAGTTGACCTTCAGCGGCAGATACTGGGTCTGACCGCCGAATTGTTTGCGCCCGACCACGCGCTTGGCGTATTGCACGGCGATCCGCCGCTGGGCCTGGGTGATGGAGATGGTTCCCGCGATGACGATGAGCAGCAGGGCGATCATAACGACCATCATGATCGATCGGAAAGGGCTGGCGTCATCGGTGACAAAATATTTCCACGCCTGGATCAAGGCGCCGGGCAGCGCCGAAATGATGTTGACGGTAATGATGATAGACGCGCCATTGCCGATGCCACGTTCGGTGATTTGGTCGGCGATCCACAGCAACAGCACGCAGCCCGCGACAATGGTGATCACCGTGAGAACCATCCAGGTCATGGTCGGATTCGGCACCAGTTTGCCAAAATTCTCGATCCCTTGCATGTAGGGGATGTTGCCGGGATCGGTGAGCGATTTCGCGACGAAGAATCCCTGAACCAACGCAATGCCGATGGTGATGTAGCGGGTGTATTGGTTGATTTTTTGGCGTCCGCCGTCTTCCCGTGCGAGGCGTGACAGCTTCGGCACGACAGCCGTCATCAACTGGACCATGATCGATGCGGAAATGTAGGGCATGATCCCCAGCGCGAGGATGCCAGCCTGTTCGAGGCCGCCACCGGAGAAGACCGTGAGCAAAGCCGTGATGCCACCCGTAGGACTGGTGGGATCCGCCTGCTGAAGGCTGTCCAGCCAGGCCTTGATGACGGCGCCGTCCACGCCGGGCAGCGTGATGTGCACGCCAAGGCGGATGATCACGATCAGGGCGAGAGTGAAGAGAATGCGGTCCCGGAGTTCCGGAATCTTCCAAGTGTTGGCAAAGGCGGAAATCATGGCTTGAGGGAAAGAAAATCGACGCGCGGATTATATACGCAACGAGGAAGCGCACCAGCGCTTCCCCATCGGAAAGTGGTGATCGTCCGGGAAAGAATCAAGCGGCGGGAGCGGTGACTGAACCCCCGGATTTTTCGATCTTTTCACGGGCGGAAGCGCTGGCATTGCGGATCACCAGGTTGAAGGCCTTGGTGACTTCACCGACGCCGAGCACCTTGACCGCGTCACACCGGCCATTGATGAGGCCTTGGCCGCGGAGGGCTGCTTCATCGATGGTGGCACCGGCATCAAACAGGTCGTCGAGTTCGCCGACATTGAAAACGGCGACCTTGTCGCGGAAGTCGTAGTTGTTGAAACCACGCTTCGGAAGGCGGCGGTGAAGGGGCATCTGGCCGCCTTCGAAACCGACGCGGGTGCCGCCGCCGGAGCGGGCTTTCTGGCCTTTGTTGCCTTTGCACGAGGTCTTGCCATGGCCGGAGCTTTCGCCGCAGCCGAGGCGCTTGATATTGCGCTTGGCACCCGGATTGGGGCTGTAGTTGTGGAGTTGCATGAGGAAGTTGCTAGTTTGAAGTGTTGAGTAATCAGGCAAAGAGGCGCGGAGCACTGAGCTTGCGCTCTTCTCTTGTGTCTTGCGTCTTCAAGTCTTCTGTCTTAGATGGCCTTGTCTTTTTTCTTCTTGCCGCGGCTGGAGAGAACCTGGTCGCGGGTGCGGAGTTGGGAGAGGGCCTTGAGCGTGGCCTTCACCACGTTCGAGTGGTTCGAGGAGCCCATCGACTTGGCGAGGATGTCCCGGATGCCCACTGCCTCGCAGACGGCGCGCACACCGCCGCCGGCGATGATGCCCGTTCCCGGCGAGGCTGGCTTGAGCAGCACCTTGCCGCCGCCGAATTCGGCGTAGATTTCATGCGGGATGGTGCCATCGACGATGCTCATGGGCTTGAGCACCTTGCGGGCGCTTTCGCTAGCTTTCTTGATCGCGTCGGCGACTTCGTTGGCCTTGCCGAAGCCGACGCCGACCTTGCCGATCTTGTCGCCGGAGACGACAAGCGCGGAGAAGCTGAAGCGGCGGCCGCCCTTGACCACCTTGGCGCAGCGGTTGATGAAGACGACCTTTTCGGAAATCTCGTTGCCTTCGGAATCGGTGGGAGCCTGGCGCTCTTCGCGCCGCGGGCCGCCGCGACCGCGGCCACCGCCGCCGCCGCCTTGATAGCCACCACCGCCGCCACCGCCGCCACCTTGATAACCGCCGCCTTGGCCGCGATTGCCTTGATAGCCGCCTTGGTGTGGAGCGGAGTTCGGCACAGGACCCAAGGGACCTGCGGAGGCCGGCGCTGCGGCTTGAACTGGGGCGGGAGTTTCGTTATCTGGAATTGTTACCATGATGTGTGTCTGGTCAGAGCGTTAGAATTGGAGTCCGGCTTCACGCGCTGCATCCGCGAGGGCTTTGACTTTACCGTGGTAGAGGTGACCGCCGCGGTCAAAAACCACGGCGCTGATGTTGGAACCCTTGGCGCGCTCGGCGAGGAGCTGGCCGACTTTCTGGGCGCTCTCGACATTCGACGAAGCCTTTTCGAAAGACTTGTCCAGCGTGGAAGCGGAAACCAGCGTGCGGCCGGCCGCGTCGTCGATGACTTGGGCGTAGATATGTTGGTTGGAGTAATGGACGGCCAGACGGGGGCGTTCCGCGGTTCCGGTAACCTTGCGGCGGATGCGGTTGTGGATGCGTCGGCGGATCGACTTGCGATTGATGGTGCTCATGGTGCCGTAATTGATTTGAGGTGGTGGGCGACGGTGCTGGATTATTTGCCGACGCTTTTGCCTTCCTTGCGGCGAACTTTCTCACCGACATAGCGAACGCCCTTGCCTTTGTAGGGCTCAGGTGGATAGAAACTGCGCACTTCGGCGGCGAACTGGCCGACGAGTTGTTTGTCGATGCCTTCCACCTTGATCTTGGTGTTTTCAAGCACCGTGACATTGAGGCCGGAGGGGATCGGGTGAAGCAGCGGATGGGAGCGGCCAAGCGACAGATCGAGGTCCGCGCCCTTGACGGCAGCACGCAGACCGACGCCGTGGATTTCGAGATCCTTGACGAATCCTTGCGAGACGCCGACGACCATATTCTGAACGAGGCTGCGGGCGGTGCCGTGAAGCGCGCGGTGTTGGCGCAGTTCCGAGGCACGGGAAACCACGACGTTGCCGTCCTGGCTAGTGAGGGAGATGCCTTCGGGAAGGTTGAAGTCGAGTTTGCCTTTGGGGCCTTCGACGATGACTGTGCGACCGTCCAATTTGACGGCGACTTTTTCCGGAAGAGAGATGGGTTTGAGTCCGACTCGTGACATGATGGTGTTTTCCTTTCGCGAGTGAGGGGTTTACCAGACGTTGGCGAGGAGTTCGCCGCCGAGTTTGTGACGTTTGGCATTGCCGCCGGACATCACGCCTTTCGAAGTGGAAAGGATCGAGATGCCGAGGCCGGACATGACGCGCGGGATCTCGGTGGAGCCGACGTAGTGGCGGCGGCCGGGAGTGGAAACGCGTTTGAGATCGGTGAGGACGGAGCGTCCGTCCACGAACTTTGGCTTGACCTTGAGCTGGGTACGCTTGCCGGTGACGACTTCGTAGTTCCAGAGGTAGCCTTCTTCCTGAAGAATGCGGGCGATGTCCGCCTTGATCTTCGAGTAGGGAGCGGTGAATTCCTCATTGCCGGCGCGGGCGGCGTTTTTGAAACGCGTGAGGAAATCGGAGATGGGATCGGTGAGAACTGCCATGGTGGTGAATCTTTAAATTTTCGTGAGTTGGCAGATCAGACTGCGGCGGCCTCGGCGGGTTCTTCGGTGGCTTTTTTCACATCGCGGAACGGCATGCCGAGCTCGAGGAGCAGGGCGCGGCCTTCCGCGTCGGTGCGGGCGGTGGTGACGAAGATCAGGTCAAAACCGATCTGGCGTTTGATTTGGTCGATTTCGATTTCCGGGAAGATGGATTGTTCCTGGACGCCACAGGCATAATTGCCGCGGCCGTCGAAGGACTTCGCGGAAATCCCGCGGAAGTCGCGGATGTTCGGCGCAGTGATATTGATGAAGCGATACATAAACTCCCACATGCGCGCGCCCCGGAGGGTGACGCGTGCGCCGAGAACTTCGTTTTCACGCAGTTTGAAGTTGGCCACGGCCTTCTTCGAATAGGTGATGGAGGGACGCTGGCCGGTGATTTTCTGGATCTCGTTGACGGCATCGTCCACCGCGACCTTGCGGTCAGGGGCCTTGCCCATGCAGGAGGTGACCACGATCTTCTCGAGGCGGGGAACCTGATGGAGGTTGGTGTAGCCGAGCTTCTGCTTGAGAGCCGGGACCACCTTGTCTAGGTAGTGTTGTTGTAGTGCGGGAGTGCTCATGTAATTTTTGCGGGTCAGCGCGGTTGATGTGGCGCTTAAGCGCGGGCGGAAGCGGAAGGCTTCAGCCCACTTTTCTAACATTAGAGATATGAATGGCCCCGTCGATGGTTTTGATACCGCCGCTGGGATCGGCTTCGGTGGGTTTGGTGGCCTTTTTGACCTGGCGGCCGCCTTCGACGACGACCTGGCCCTTGACGGCGTTGACCAGCAGCACGGTGCCGCGCTTGCCTTTGTGGTTACCGGTGATGATTTCGACTTGGTCGCCTTTTTTGACGTGGGTCTTGATGCGGCTCATGGGGATGAAAACGGTTGAGTGGATGGGGGCGCTTCAGAGCACCTCGGGAGCGAGGGAAACGATTTTCATGAACGCCTTTTCGCGGAGTTCACGGGCGACGGGCCCGAAGATGCGGGTGCCGCGCGGGTTGTTGTCCTTGTCGATGAGCACGATCGCATTCGAATCGAAGCGCAGGATGGAGCCATCGGCGCGGCGGATCGGATAGGCGGTGCGGACGACGACGGCCTTCACGACGCTGCCTTTTTTGACGGAGGCGGTCGGGATAGAATCGCGGATGTGGGCGGTGATAACGTCACCGATGCGTGCGGTGCGGCTTCGTTTGCCGAGCACGCCGATCATTTTTGCGCTGCGGGCGCCGGTGTTATCGGCGACGTCGAGCATGGTTTCCATCTGGATCATGACTTGAGAGAATTTAAGAGTTAAAATTTGAGAATTGAAATCCGGCGCAGGCGGCTTCAGTGGGTGATGATTTCGGCGAGGGACCAGCGCTTGAGTTTGGAAAGCGGCCGGGTTTCAACGATGCGGACGCGGTCGCCGATTTTGGCCTGGCCGTTTTCGTCATGCACGTAGTATTTCTTCGAGCGTTTGACGATTTTGTTGAAGCGCGGATGGGGAACGCGGGCGATGTGTTCGACGACGAGGGTTTTATCCATTTTGTCGGAGATGACCACGCCAACACGGGTTTTACGCAAGTGGACTTGAGTGTCCGGGGAAGTTTCGCTCATGGTAGGAGAATGGGTGCGTTGGTGGTGGATCAGGCGAGGGACTTCGCAGTGAGCGCGGTCATGATTTGAGCGGTTTCGCGGCGCACCTCGCGGATGCGGGCGGAGTTTTCAAGCTGGCCGGTGGCCTTTTGGAGCCGAAGGTTGAGGGCTTCCTGCTTGAGTTCGCGAAGTTGGAGTTGGAGATCGTCAGCGGAGAGTTCGCGGAAGTCTTTGGCTTTGGTTTTGGCCATGGTTCAGACGGTGGTTAAGGGATGGATCAAGCGTGCGGATTGCGGGTGACGAGGCGGGTGCGGATGCCGAGTTTGTAGGAGGCCAGACGCATTGCTTCCTTGGCCGAAGATTCCGGCACGCCACCGATTTCGAAGAGGATGTTGCCGGGACGAATCACGGCCACCCAACCTTCGACGGCACCCTTGCCCTTGCCCATCCGGGTTTCCGGCGGGCGGGAGGTGATCGACTTGTGCGGGAAAATCCGGATCCAGACTTTGCCCTTGCGTTTGAGCGAGCGGTTGATCGCGATCCGGCAGGATTCGATCTGGCGGTTGGTCATCCAGCCGCGGTCAAGGGTTTGCAGGCCGAAGTCACCGAAGGCGACAGTGGTTCCAGTCTGGGCATTGCCAGATCGGCTTCCGCGGTGGCTCTTGCGGAACTTGGTTCGTTTGGGCATCAAAGGCATGGCTCAGTCCTCCTTGGGAAATTGGTTAGTGAGAGTTGGGAAATGATAAGATTCAGTTGCGCGAGTTGGGACGACGATCACCGCCGCGATCACCACCGCCACCGCCACCGCCGCGGCGATCACCCCCACGGCCGCCGCGGTCGCCGCGGTCGTTGCCTTGGGGTCTGCCACCGGTGCCGTCGTCTTCCTTCTTGTTGACCCAGCACTTCACGCCAATGATGCCGTAAACGGTGCGGGCTTCGGCAAAGCCGTAGTCGAGAGGAACGCGGAGGGTTTGAAGGGGCACTTTGCCTTCGCGATAACCTTCGGCGCGGGCAATGTCCGCACCACCGAGGCGGCCGGCGCAACGGAGGCGGATGCCTTCCGCGCCGAATTCCATGGCGGTTTGCAGCGCGCGCTTCATGGCGCGGCGGAAGCTGATCCGGCGTTCAAGTTGCACGGCGATCTGCTCGGCGACGAGTTGGGCGTCGAGCTCGGGCTTGCGGATTTCGATGATGTCGATTTTGACTTGGGCACCTTTGCAAATGTCGGTGATTTCCTTGGTCATCACTTCGATTTCCTTGCCTTGGCGGCCGATGATCAGACCGGGGCGGGAGGAGTGAAGGGTGACGCGCACGCTGTTCCAAGCGCGCTCAATGACCACACGGGACAAGCCGGCGTTCTGAAGTTTGTTTTTGAGATAACCCCGGACCGCGAGGTCTTCGTGGAGTTTCGAAGTGTAGTCTTTGCCGCTGGCATACCACTTCGAGCGCCAGTCTTTGTTGACGGCGAGGCGAAATGCGATCGGATTTACTTTCTGGCCCATGTTCGGTGAGGGAGGTTAGGAGAGAGTGATTCAGGCTTGTTCTTCCGTGGCGGCGGGAGCTGCGGCGGGAGTGTCGTCGGTTGTTTTGGCGGCCGACTTGCGGGCCACCTTCTTTTTCTTCTCGGGGGCGGAACCCACGAGGGTGATCGAGATATGACTGGAGCGGCGGAGAATCGGACCGGCGGAACCTTTGGCACGCGGTTTGAAGCGGCGCTGGGTGGGAGCGGAACCGATTACGGCTTCCTTGATGATGAGGGTGCTGGTATCCAGCGAGAAATTGTTCTCGGCGTCCGCGATGGCGGTCTTGAGGGTTTTGCCGATCAATTGAGCGGCTTTCTTGGGCGTGAAGGTCAGAATATCGAGAGCGGTCGAAACCGGCAGGCCTTGAATTTCACGGGCGACGTCACGCGCCTTTTTAGGCGAGAGGCGAACGTATTTGGTGGTGCTTTTGACTTCCATGGAGCTGCTGACGTGATTGGTTACTGCGCTGGGGCTTGTGTTTCGAGAATGGCGAGATCGCCAGGGCGTGGGACTTCGGCGGGATTGTCGAGCGATTCGACAAAGACGCCGCTGACGCCCTTGCGGACATCGGCGAGAATGGTTTTTCCGTAGGGCTGTTGGCCGCGGGTGAGGCGAAAGGTCATGCCGATTTTGGCTCCCTGGCTTTCGCCAATATTGAGAACCAACATGCCGCTTTCCTGATCGAGGCTGACGATGCGAGCCTGCTGGAGAGAGCCGGTGCGAATGTCGGGGCGGGGCTTCTGCCGCAGTCCGAGCACCGCGTCAAGCTCTCTTAGCGAAGTTTCGACGCGAAGTCTGGCATCGGGATCGGAAACCACCGCGTGGCGGAGGCAATCGTTCACGGCAGCGGCGAGACGGGTGACCGAACCTTCGAGTTCGGTGGCACGCTCGTTGGCGAGTTGGAGATCGGAGGCGGCTTGGACCAGGCGGTCATTACCGCCGTCGAGCAGGTTCTTGCCGAGGGCTTCGAGGCGTTGGCGGACCTGGGCGAGTTGTTCCGACGCTTGTTTTTCCCCGCGATTGGCCTCGGCGAGGCTGCGCTGAAGGGTTTGGTTCTGCTCCTGAAGGCTGATGACGCTGTTCTGGAGCTGTTCCGCATCCGCTGCCTGGGCGGCACCCATTCCAGCCGCAGCCAGCAGCCCGAGGGCGGCGGCGATAGCGCGGTATTGGAATGTGGAACGCATGGACGTGGAGGAAAAACGTGAAGGTTACTTCTTGCCGATGCCGCCGTGACTACGGAAAATCCGGGTCGGCGCGAACTCGCCGAGTTTGTGACCGACCATGTTTTCCGTGACATACACGGGAACGAAGGTCTTGCCATTGTGGACGGCGAAGTTGTGACTGACGAAGTCCGGGGTGATCATCGACTTGCGGCTCCAGGTTTTGATGGGCTTGCGGTCGGATCCGGCTTCGGCGACGGCGTCGATCTTGGCGAGGAGCTTTTGATCGACGTAGGGGCCTTTCTTGAGAGAGCGTGGCATGGTGGAAGTGTGTTTGGAGTGATGGAAAACGGGTGGTGCGGGCGAGCTGCCCACACTCCTGGATTACTTCTTCTGGTGGCGGGACGCGACGATGAAGACGGCGGTGGCCTTCTTCTTGTTGCGGGTCTTCTGGCCCTTGGCGTGGCCCCATGGGCTGACAAGGTGTTGGCGGCCGCCACCGGATTTCGACTTGCCTTCGCCACCACCGTTGGGGTGGTCAACGGGGTTCATCGTCATGCCGCGGACAGTCGGGCGAACCCCCTGCCAGCGAGTGCGGCCCGCTTTGCCGGAGGTTTCGTTCATGTGGTCGCGGTTGCCGACCTGGCCGATCGTGCAGAAACAACGATCATTGAAGCGGCGGATTTCACCGGAAGGCATTTTCACCAGCGCCCAGCCGCCAGCGCGGTTGGAGAGCACGGCGAGCTGGCCGGCGGCGCGGGCGACTTTGCCGCCATTGCCGGGGATGAGCTCGATGTTGTGAATGGAGGTTCCCAGCGGCACGGCGCTGAGCGGCATCGCATTGCCGGTCTTGGGTGCGACATTCGCGCCGGCCACCACGGTGGTGCCCACCTCGAGACCGAGCGGGGCGAGGATGTAGGATTTTTGGCCGTCCTCATACTGGATGAGCGCGATGCGGCAGGTGCGGTTCGGATCGTATTCGATGCCGACCACGGTCGCCGGAGCGTCGTGTTTGCCGCGCTTGAAGTCGATCAAACGGTAGTGGCGCTTGTGGCCGCCACCGATGTGACGGCAGGTGATGCGGCCGGTGTTGTTGCGGCCGCCGCTGCGCTTCAAGGGCGTGAGAAGACTCTTCTCAGGCTTGCTTTTGGTAACCTCTTCGAACGAAGGAAGGTTCTTGTAGCGCGCGGATGGGGTGATGGGCTTGAAATTTTTCAGTGGCATGACTCGCGGAACGATGAAGTTTTACGATTGGAACAGCTTGAAACGCTTAGATGAGATCGAGCGACTCGCCTTCTTTCAGACGAACGATGGCTTTTTTCCAGTGGTTGGTTCGGCCCGCGTCAGCGCGGCGTTGGCGGCGGAGCTTGCCGTCATAAGTGGCGGTGCGGACCTTCAGGACGGTTTTTCCGAAGAGCTGCTCGACGGCTTGTTTGATCTCGAGCTTGTTGGCCTTGCGATCGACTTCGAGAGTGACTTCGTTGTTCGTCTCCTGGAGAAGGGTGGCCTTCTCGCTCAGGCGGACGTTTTTGATAACCTGGTAGATGTCTTTCATGATCTCGGTGCGGGGTCCGGGGTTCAGGCGCTGCGCTGCGCAAGGGTTTGAAGCGCGTCGCCCACAAGGACGACGGATTTCGCGAGAAGGAGTTGTTCGACGTTGACGTCGGAACCGGTGACGAGTTGCACGTGGGCGACGTTGCGGCCGGCCAGGTAGGTGGACTCGTCGAAGGAGTTGGAAACCACCAGGATCTTGCCCGGGGTGGTGATCGCGTTGATGGCGGCGAGGAAGGACTTCGTCTTGCCATCGGCGATGGTGAAGGAATCCACCGTGGTGATCTTGCCACCCGCGACGAGGTCGCCGAGGACGCGGCGCAAGGCGAGCTTGCGGACGGTCTTGGTGACCTTCTTCGAATAATCGCGCGGACGCGGGCCGAAGACGACACCGCCACCGACGAAGATGGGAGCGCGCTTGTCACCGTGGCGTGCGTTGCCGGTGCCCTTCTGTTTGTAGATCTTCTTGTTATTACCGGAAACCTCGCCGCGGGTTTTGGTGCAGGCGGAACCGGTGCGGCGGTTGGCGCGGTAGGCGGTCACGAGATCGTGAACGGCTTGGCGGCCTTTTTCCGGACCGACCAGCACAAGGTTGGCGGCCTGGGCGTCTTCGACGGTGAGTGACTTGGCGGACATGACTTGGAATCTTGAGAGTTAAACGATTGCCCTGATATCAGGCGGTCTTTTTCTTGGCGGCGCGCACGGTGACATAACTGCCCTTGGTGCCTGGAACCGCGCCGGAGACGAGGATCACACCATCTTCCGGACGAACGGCGACGACTTTGAGATTTTGAACGGTGGTGCGGGTGGTGCCCATGTGGCCGGGCATCTTCTGGTTTTTCCAAACGCGACCTGGGGTGGAGCGGCAACCGATGGCTCCCGTCCGGCGGTGCATCATGGATCCGTGGGTCATCTTGAGACCACCGAAACCGTGGCGCTTGACGGCACCTTGGAAACCTTTGCCCTTCGAGTTGCCAATCACATCGACCCATTGGCCGGCGGTGAAGGTTTCCATGCCGGTGTGGGTTTCGGGAACTTCGGCACCGGTTTTGAAACGGAACTCCTGCACGAAGCGCTTGGGAGTCGAGCCGGCTTTCTTGAAGCGACCGAGGTCCGGCTTGATGACGCGTTGCTCCTTCTGATCGCCGTAACCCACCTGCACGGCGGTATAACCGTCCTTCTCAGGAGTCTTGGTCTGAAGGAGGGTGTTGCCGGAAACGTCGATGACGGTGACGGGAATCATGATCCCGGCCTGTTGGTCGAACAGGCGGGTCATACCGATTTTTTTGCCGAGAAGGCCGAGTGACATGGCTGGATAAAGATAGAGGATTGAAGATAGAGGATCGAAGATGGCAGATATGCCCAACTCAGATACGGATGGTGATGTCCACACCGGCGGGCAGGTTGAGCTTCTTGAGCTCATCCACCGTGCGGGCGGTCGGATCGACGATGTCGAGCAGGCGCTTGTGGGTGCGGATTTCGAATTGTTCGGCGGACTTCTTGTTGACGTGGACCGAGCGGTTGACGCTGAACTTCTCGATGCGGGTGGGAAGTGGAATCGGGCCGGCAACGCGGGCGCCGGTGCGCTTGGCGGTCTCCACGATTTCTTGGGCGGAGCGGTCAATCGCGCGGTGGTCGAAGGCGCGCAGGCGGATGCGTATTTTCTGATTTTCCATGGTGGAGAAGGTTGTTTGACGGTTTACGTGGTGGTTCTACAGGGCGAGTGATCGGGTTGGATTAACCAAGGCGGTCGCTTACGATCTCTTCGACGATATTGTTCGGGACTTGCTCGAAATGCGATGGAGTCATCGCATAAGAAGCACGGCCCGAGGAGAGGGTGCGAACGGCAGTGGAGTAGCCGAACATTTCCTTGAGAGGGACGTTGGCATGCACAATCGAGAGCTTGCCTTTCATTTCGGTGTTCTGGATCTGCCCGCGGCGGCGGCTCAGATCGCCCATCACATCGCCCTGATAGTCGTCCGGGGTGGAGACTTCGACGGCCATGATCGGCTCTAGCAGAATTGACTTAGCCTTCTTGAAGCCGTCCTTCATGGCGAAAATGGCCGCCATGGTGAACGCGTTTTCGTTGGAATCGACGTCGTGGTAGGAGCCATCGAGGATTTCGACATGCACATCAATGACCGGGTAGCCGGCGATGATGCCGTTGGTCATCGACTCGGTGATGCCTTTGAAAACGGCGTTGATATATTCCTTGGGAATCGAGCCGCCGATCACCTTGTTTTCGATGGTCAGCCCCTTGCCCTTTTCGTTGGGCTTCATCGAGAGGATGACGTGGCCATACTGGCCGCGGCCGCCGGATTGTTTCACCAGCTTGCCTTCGCCACCGGCGGCTTTGGTGATGGTTTCGCGGTAGGCGATTTGGGGCGCGCCGGTGTTGGCCTCCACTTTGAACTCGCGGCGGATGCGATCGATGATGATCTCCAGGTGAAGCTCACCCATGCCCGAGATGATGGTTTGGCCGGTTTCCTCGTCGGTCTTGACCATGAAGGTCGGGTCTTCTTCGGAAAGGCGCGCCAGGGCGAGCGCGAGTTTTTCCTGATCGGCCTTGGTCTTCGGTTCGACGGCCATCGAAATGACCGGTTCCGGGAAAGTCGGGGGTTCGAGCACCACGTCGTGTTTCTCTGCGGCGAGCGTGTCGCCGGTGGTGACGTTTTTCAAGCCGACCATGGCGGCGATGTCACCGGCGTAACAAGCATCAATGTCCTTATGCTCGTTGGCCTGGATTTGAATCAACCGGCCGACCCGCTCTGAGCGGCGGGTGCGTGGATTGTAAATCGTGTCGCCTTTCTTGATGACACCGGAATAGACGCGGAAGAAAACCAGTTTGCCGACATACTTGTCCGCCCAGAGTTTGAAGGCGAGGGCGACGAATTTTGCGTGGTCCGAAGTGATGACCTCGATTTTGGTTTCCTCGTTGTCCGGATCCATGCCGACGGCCGGCGGGATGTCCAGCGGGCTGGGCAGGTAGTCAACCACGGCGTCGAGCAGATATTGCACGCCTTTGTTCTTGAAGGCCGAACCACCGGCGACGGGTATCAGCTTATTGGCGGTGGTGGCGCGCCGAATGCCCTGTTTGAGTTCCTCAAGCGTGACGGTTTCCTCCATCAGGAATTTTTCGCCCACCTGCTCATCGGCGTCGGCAACGGCGTGCACCAGTTCCTGATAGGCTTCCCGGGCGATCTCCTTGAGGTCGCCGTCGAGTTCCCTGATGGTATAGGTCGAGCCGAACTTGTCGTCGTCCGAATAATACACGGCCTGTTGGTTGACCACGTCAATCTGGCCGCGGAGTTGGTCTTCGCAACCGATCGGAATCAGAATGCGCACGGCGTTGGCACCGAGTTTTTCCTTCACCTCGTTGAACACGCGCTCGAAGTCGGCGCCGGTGCGGTCCATCTTGTTGACGAACACGATGCGCGGCACGTGGTATTTCGTGGCCTGGCGCCATACGGTTTCCGATTGCGGCTGGACGCCGGCAACTCCGCAGAACACCACGATGGCACCATCGAGAACCCGCAGCGAGCGCTCGACTTCGGCGGTGAAATCCACGTGGCCGGGTGTATCGATGATGTTGATCCGGTGTTTTTGCCCGGGGAAAAGCTTGCTCATCCCCTCTTCGGGACGCTGCAACCACTCGGTGGTCACGGCGGCGGAGGTGATGGTGATGCCGCGCTCGCGCTCCTGCTCCATCCAATCGGTCGTCGCGCCGCCGTCATGCACCTCGCCGATCTTGTGAATCATCCCGGTATAAAACAGGATCCGCTCGGTGAGCGTCGTCTTGCCCGCGTCAATGTGCGCCGCAATCCCGATATTCCGGGTGCGTTCGAGCACGTATTGGCGGTTTGGACTGTTGGGATTCACAACGGGGAGTGCGCCGGGCGGCGCGGAGTCGATTAGAAGCGGAAGTGGGCGAAGGCGCGGTTGGCTTGGGCCATCTTATGAACGTCGTCGCGCTTGCGCACCGAGCTGCCCTGGTTATTGGCGGCGTCCTTGATTTCGTTGGCGAGGGCGACGTGCATCGGAGTGCCCTTGCGGTTGCGGGCGTAGTTGACGAGCCAGCGCATGGCGAGTGATTCGGAACGGTCCGGAGAGACTTCCAGCGGCACCTGATAGGTAGCGCCACCGACGCGGCGGGATTTCACTTCCACGCGTGGCTTGGAATTTTCCACCGCGCGGGTGATCACTTCCAGCGGATCGACGGTGTCGATGCCTTCGTTGGCGCGGTCGATTGCGGCATAAACGATGCGTTGCGCGAGGGAGCGCTTGCCGTCGTTCATCACCTTGCTGATCAGGTGACCGACGAGGGCGCTGTCGTAGCGGGGATCGCGACGGTCCGGTTTGACAAAAACTCGCTTGCGGCGTGGCATGGCGTTGAGTGGGTAAAGGTTGGATTCGGGAAATTACTTCTTCTTCTTGGCGGGAGCGGCGGCGGCACCCGGTTTCGGGCGTTTGGCACCGTATTTCGAACGGGATTGACGGCGCTTATCGACTCCGAGGGTGTCGAGCGAACCACGAACGATGTGGTAGCGGACACCCGGAAGGTCCTTCACCCGGCCACCGCGAACGAGCACGATCGAGTGTTCCTGGAGGTTGTGGCCTTCACCGCCGATGTAGGCGATGATTTCGAATCCGTTGGTAAGACGCACCTTGGCCACCTTGCGGAGAGCCGAGTTCGGCTTCTTGGGCGTGCGGGTCATCACTTGAAGACAAACTCCGCGGCGCTGTGGACAGTTCACGAGTGCGGGTGACTTCGACTTTTCGGCCGGAGTGTGGCGTCCCTTGCGAACGAGCTGATTGATGGTCGGCATGATTTCCTGCGTGGTTCTGGTTTTGCATGGGTGCAAACCGGCGCGACGACAAGGAGACCTTGCTGAAGCTTTTTTCCGGAGCTGCACCCGATAAATTTTCCCTATGTAAAATGGTCCGCCTCTTTAAAAAAGTCGGCAGGCCGCAGTGCGGGGCGGCGAACATAGGAGTCGAACCCAACCTGACAAGCCCTATTTTCACATTTCCCGGAATTTTTTTCAAATGCCGCCGAATGCCCGGCATAATTTGAAAATCCAGGGGGATTCCCCAGGGCAGGGCAGGGTCGCAAAATGCGGATTGGGAATACGGCGCGCACTGCGCATCCGTCGGCCCAGGCCGTTTCCGCAAGGCCGCAGTGATGGCATAGATCAACCCGGCGAGCACCAGCGAGGCGAACGCAATCTCCGTTGGCTAGCAGAAACCCCGTAAGCACACCGCCGCCGAGGCCACCGCCGAATCCATGATGAGGTTTCCCTCCTGATCGCTCCAGCGCTCCACGCAATCAGCGATTTCCTCTTGGACTTCAGGATCAAGGTCCTTCAGCGGGGGCTGGACGGCGGCATTCATGGCTTCGCGGGTTTGGCTTCCCAAAACCGGCGGCGCCGCCCAACCAGGCGGCAAACCCCGGCTTCTGAACACCCTTCACGACATCCCTTACCAACCGCAAACCAAGATAATTTTCCGGGCAAACCCAAGGAAACCCGGGCCTGGTGTGGTTTCCTTGCAGCATGGGGAGCCGCTTCTGCGGCCTTGAACCTGCGGTTTTTCCTGCCTAGGTTGCGCGCCCGACCGGAAATTCCATGCCCAAAGTTTACGTCAAGACCTACGGATGCCAAATGAACGAGCGCGACTCGGAACAAGTCCTGCGCACCTTCAGCGAAGGTGGCTACACGGTCACATCTAACGAATCTGAGGCCGATGCCATCCTGATCAACACCTGCTCGGTGCGCGACCAAGCAGAGCAGAAGGCGCTCGGAAAAATGGGCTCGATGATGCACAAGGGGCGTGATCGCAAACACGTCGTCTATGGGTTCATGGGCTGCATGGCCCAGTCCCGCGGCGACGAGCTTTTCAAAGCCGTGCCCAGTTTGGACGTGGTCGTCGGCACGCAAAAATACCATCGGGTTTTCGACTATGTGGACGCCATCCTGCGGCAGCGGCTTGAGGCACGCATGGACGATCCGACCCACTCGCTGCGCGGCGGCAGCGTCTGCGATGTGGCTGAGGAAGAAGGCTCGCAGAACACCATCCGCGATCACGTCGCGAAGGCCCGCGAGGCCTCCGCATTCGTTTCCATCATGCAGGGCTGCAATATGCGCTGCTCGTTCTGCATTGTGCCAGACACCCGCGGCAAGGAACGCGCCCGGCCGATCACGGACATCGTCGGCGAGGTCCGCCACCTGGCGGCGCATGGCGTGAAAGAGGTCACACTGTTAGGACAAATCGTCAATCTTTACGGCCGCACCGAGTTTCCGCGCGTCGATGGCAGGTCGCCGTTTGTGCAATTGCTTGAAGCGGTGCATGAAGTGGAAGGCATCGAGCGCATCCGTTTCACCTCGCCCCACCCGATCGGTTACCGCGACGACCTCATCGCCGCCTTCACCTATCTGCCGAAACTTTGTTCGCACATCCATTTCCCGATGCAAAGCGGTTCTGACCGCATCCTGCGGGAAATGCGCCGGCCCTATAGGAACGAAAAGTTCATCGAAATCTGTGAGAAAATGAAAGCCGCCCGTCCGGGCATCGCAATCACCACCGACATCATCGTCGGATTCCCCGGCGAGACCGAAGAGGATTTCCAAGCCAGTCTGGATACCGTCGAGCGCCTGCGATTCGATAATGCCTTCGTCTTCCGTTACTCGAAACGCCGCAACACCCCGGCCGCGGAAATGGATGGCCAGCTCACCGAATCCATCAAGGAAGAGCGCAATCAGCGCCTGCTCGCCGTGGTGGACCGGCTCGCCATCGCCAGCCATGCGGCGCTGGTCGGCACCCGCCAGCAAATCCTTTGCGAAGGTCCGTCCAAAACCAACGCCTCCCGTCTCTCAGGCCGCACCTCGCAAAACAAAATCGTCATCTTCGACGGCGACCCCGAGCGCCTGATCGGCCAACTGCTTGACATCCAGATCGAGGAATCCGGCGGTTTTTCGCTCTTCGGCACGGCGTGTCTGGAAGGCTAGGCGGACTCCACGGCGGGAACGCCTTTGCCGGGTGAGAACGGGCTTGCCCGAATAGCGCGCGGCGAACAGCCTTCACCACCCTGAAAACGAGCGCCGAAGCACCCGCCCCGAACCCGCCCCGGACATCCGCCGGAGTACGCAATCGGCTTGTCTTCTACTTCAGCGGGTTCGATCCGCGCGGAGCGCCGCACTACCACGCGCTCTACGGCGTGGAATCGAAATTGCAGGCCCCGCTCAACGGCCTGGATCTAACCATCGGGAAACGCCGGCGCAGCGGTCGGCTGGCGCACGCCTGGAACATCTCCCTGGCGGGCGGCGCAACGGAAACGGAGTATGAATTCCTCCGCTGGGACGACATTATCCGGAACCATTGGCCGCAAAACGCGGTGCAGCTCTTCAAATCGGCGGTGCCGGTTTACTGGGTGTTTCTCAAGGCTAATCTGATAGGCAAACTGCTGAAGATCGCCTGGCCCCCGGCACTCACGGTTTCCTATCCGATCATCGCCTTTCTGGGGATGATTTCGGGCAGACTGTTACTGGCGGCGGCGGCCGTCCTACTGGCGGTGTCAGTCGGTTTCCCGTGGTGGACCGGGCTGTTTCCGGGCTTGGCGGGGATTGCGGGAAGCCTCGCCTTCGGCCGCTGGCTGGACGCCCGCTTCCGCTGTGACTGGCTGCTGCGCACCTACGGACTGATGCAGCCGTGGGCGTATGGCAAGATCCCCGAACTCGACGAGCGCATCCGCGAGTTCGCCAGCTACATGGTGGAAAAAATCCGCGCCAGCGACGCTGATGAGGTGCTGCTGGTGGGGCACAGCGTGGGGACGATCCTGTCGATCCCGCTGGTGGCGGAAATGACCCGGCTCGATCCCGAACTCGGACTGCGCGGACCGGCCTTCGGGCTGGTGTCGCTGGGAAACTGCATCCCGCTGGTGAGTCTGCTGCCGGGATCGCAGGCGTTCCGGGACCGACTGCGGGAGGTGGCGACGGCACCGGGAGTGCGCTGGCTGGATTTTTCCGCAAGGCGGGATGGAGCCTGCGTGCCGCAGATCGATCCGCTGCAGGTTTCAGGGATTTCGCGGCCGGAGGGGATTCCGGTGCGGCCTTTGCAGCTCCCGGTGAGAATTGTTAGAATGTATTCCCCGGAATCCTACGCGCGCATCAAGAAGGATATTTTCCGGGTGCATTTCCAATATATCATGGCCGGCGAATTGCTCACCGACTACGATTTTTTCGCGATCACCGGCGGGCCGATAAGCCTGGCCGAGCGCTATCCGGAAGCCAGCTCCCCCACCCTCTCCTGACGCCATGGCCTACGAACCGCCCTATCCGAAACCACTCGACCGATCGTCCAAACGATCACTCTGGAATCTCTTCAAGCGTGGCCGCCAGTCGTGGCTCTCGACCTTGTATGAAGGCAGCTATCAGGGGAGGATTTCCCGCGTGCGGCTGCCTGGCGTGCAGCTTTTCCTGGTGAAATTCCCGGACCTGATCAAGGAGGTGCTGGTGGACCACTTCGAACATTTTCCGAAACACGAGTTGTCGGAAACCGCGCTCAAACCCTTGCTTGGAGAAAGCATTTTCACCACCAACGGTCCGACCTGGGAACGGCAGCGGCGGATGCTGGACCCGGCCTTCGGGCAGGCGAAACTCAAGGAGGTGTTCAGCCTGATGCGGGGCGGCTCGGATGCGCTGTTGAAGCGGTTGGACGCGCTCGAGGATGGCGGTGTGGCGGATATTGAAATCGAGATGACCCACGTGACGGCGGACATCATCCTGCGCACCATTCTATCCGAATCGCTGGAGGGCGAGGGCGCGCGGAAGATCTTCCATGCCTTCAACCTGTTTCAGGAAAAGGCGGTGGTGATGATCCAACTGAGCTTTTTCCGGCTGCCGTTGTGGCTGGCGCCCCGCCATTACCGGATCTGGAAACGCACGGGCCGCGAGATCCGCGAGCTGCTGGCGGTGCCGATCCGCGGGCGTTACGAAGCCTATCAGCGCGGCGAGGCCGGCGAGCACCGCGACATCCTCCAGTCGTTGCTGGACGTGCGGGATCCCGAGGATGGCTCGGCTTTCACGTTGCTGGAGCTGGTGGACCAGGTGGCGATGCTGTTTCTAGCAGGACATGAAACCTCAGCAAGCGCCTTGTCGTGGTCGCTGTTCCTCATCGCGAAATGCCCGGAGATCCAGCAGAAACTCCATCAGGAAACCTGCGGCCTGCTAGGGTCCCGCGAGCCGGAGTTCAAGGACATCCCGCGCCACCGCCTGATCCGCAACGTCTTTCGTGAAACGCTGCGGATCTATCCACCGGTGGGGTTCCTGACCTTCCGGAAATCCACCGGCGGCCAGCGCCTGCACAAACACGACGTGCCGGACGGATCGCCGGTGGTCATTTCGCCATGGCTGGTCCACCGCCACCGGGAATTGTGGGAGCGGCCTAACGAATTCGATCCGGAGCGCTTCGATCAGGGGTTGGAGCAACCGGCATGCGCCTACATCCCCTTCGGCCAGGGGCCGCGGATCTGCATCGGCGCGGCCTTCGCGATGCAGGAGGCGATGCTCATCCTCGCCTCTCTCACGCGGCGCTATCGTTTCGAGCCCGGACCGGGACCCGACCCCGTGCCGACTTCGCGCCTGACGATCCGTTCGCTCGATGGCATCTCGCTGCGGGTTTGGAAACGCCCGGAGACGGAGCCCGCCCAACCGATTCCCGACCAACCGGAGGAAGCCGCGGTGGAGGCGGCGAAATGTCCGTTTCATTGAATCAAGAAAGATGGAGCTGAGGACAAGGATAACCGCACAGATGCACGATTCAACCGTCATATTCTGCCAGCTTGACGCGGATTCCCGCAAAAATCACCGCTTTATCTATGCCACGCCTTTCCGCAGATCCCTTAAACTCCACAAGATCCCGCTTGCGGCAGCGCCTCCGCCTTTCAGCTTCCTCGCCCCATCCTTGCGCTTCGCCCCGAATCGGTCCCGCGCGCTCGCAAACGCCTCGTTCACAAACTCTTTGCTGCCAATCACCGCGCCGTCCGTGAAATAACGAACCCGGCAGCACAGCATCTTCGCCATTCCCAAATCCTTCAGCACCGTGCCGTTGGTTTTGCCTTCCAACATTTCGGC
>CAMBPB010000027.1 GCA_945869465.1 Prosthecobacter debontii | reverse complement strand
TGAGGGGAGCCATCCTGCGGCTTCACGACGCGGAAGTTTTCGAGACCCTCAACGCCGGCTTCCACCACCACAGCGCCAAACCCCACGCCGCCTTGCGCCTCCTCAAAACACCCCCGCCACAAATCAATTAACCAGACAACCGCCCTGGCTTTTCCTCTTCCGTTTCGTTTTCGGGGTTGCAAAGTCGGGGCCGCTAACGATAAGCACTACCAACGCCAACCACAACCACTGCAACTCATGTCAGATAAAAGTATCGAAGCCCGCGTAAAGGACATCATCGTTGACCAACTTGGCGTCAACGCTGATCAAGTGACCATTGAAGCCAAATTTGTCGAAGATCTTGGAGCCGACTCGCTCGACACCGTCGAACTCGTCATGGCCTTTGAAGAGGAATTCGACATCGAAGTGCCCGACGAAGAAGCCGAGAAGCTTCAATCCGTCGGTGACGTCATCACCTACATCTCCAGCCAGCAGGCCTGATCCGGCAGGCGGACGCTTTTCGGCAAGGGCGGACTCCCCGGTGGTGTCCGCCCTTTTCCTTTTTTTTGCATTGCCTCCGATCCGGGCGACACTCCATTGCCGATGCACTCTCAAGACGATATCCACTACGCGCTTGAAACCACCCGAGTCCTGCATGAGCCGGATCGCCGCATCGATACCTTCGGCGAGACCCGATTTGAGTTTCAGTTAATCAGCGAGCTCATGGACCGCAGCGGCGAGGTGCGCATCCGCACCGGCGAGGTCGAAGCCCAGCGGCCCCGCATTCTGCGGCCGGATGCCTACCGCGAGATCGAGCTCGACGGCTTCGACCCGTCCGCCCGCGAGCGCTTTGACAAAATGGTGGAGAAATTCCGCGCCGAGGGCAAAGACCTTGCCTTCCTCCAATACGGATTTCAATTCCGCCGCGGCCAGGTGCATGAGGAAATCATCCATGACACCATGGACGCCGTGCGCGAGCGCGTGCTGGAGGACATCCGCCGCACCGGCAACCCGGCGCTTGCCGTGATCGAAGGCGTGGACGACGCCTGGGAGATCTCGGTGCTCAAGTTTTCCTTCGAAATGATCCTGCGTTCCCATGAGATCAACGCCTTCGACTTCAAACGCCGCGGGCTCATCTGAGATCTTTTGTTTCGGCCCATGAGTCTCTGGACGCTCATCAAACTCTTCGCCGCAGCGTGCGTCATTGCCGTGATGATCTTCACCGGCTTGCTGGCTTGGCATGTCGCCGTCAGGCCACTCGGCGGCATCTTCGCCAAACTCTTTCCCAACCCGGTGCGCATCGCCGACGGCCAGTCCGATGCCGATTTCGCCAAAATGCTCGACTCCGCCGAGATGCCCGACATCGATCCCGGTGAAAAGGCATTTCAAAAAGCCCACGAGTTGTTAGCACTCGGCCAGCTCCCCGAAGCCCTCGAAAAACTAACGGCCATCGTCAATGTTTTCCCCGCCTCGTCGTCGGCTCCCGTCGCCCGCCGCATCGTTGGCGAGATGAACCTCGATGAAGTGCTTTCGACCTCCCACATGGAGGGCAAGAAAATCCACATCGTCAAACGCGGCGATTCGTTCCTCGGGATCGCCACCCAGGCCAAGACCACCATCGATTGCATGATGCATCTCAACTCGATGATGGAACTCAAGGGCATCCAACCGGGCGACGAACTGGTCGTCATGCCGCTTGAGTTCCGCCTGCTCATCGAGCCGCGCCGCAAATCCCTCTCGCTGTGGGATGGCGGGCGTTTCATCCGGGAATACCAAATTCTCCATCTCAGCAGCACCATCGCGCCCGTTGCCCAGCGCAGCGCCATCGTTTCAAAATCCGCCGAGCTCGATGGCCGCCGGGTCCAGCCGCAATCCAACGAATACCGGGCCGCCAACAAGGTTATTCAAATCGCCAAACACTCGATGCAAATCCGCGCCTGGGACGGTGCCGGCGAAAAACCCTCCGGCGGCATTCTCCTGCACCCCCAGGACATGGAGGAAATCAACCTGCTCACCCGCGTCGGCAACGAAGTGGAAATCCGCTAATCAAGTCTCCCACCGTCATGCGGTTCCTCTCCTCCTGCTTGCCTCATTCCCGCATCTAGGTTGATAGGCCGGGCAAGCCGAACGGGGGCTACAGACGGCAAAGATTCCCATTTTTCCAAAAACTCATCCGGCGGACAAAAAAACCTTGCGTGCTTGGATACGCCGTGGTGATCTCCCCCCCCGCCCACAAGGGTGGATTCAACCATTTCTCATATACGGCCATGGCCTACGCAGTGATCAAAACCGGCGGCAAACAATACCGCGTCTCAGAAGGCACCAAGTTCGATGTCGAAAAACTCAACGCTGAAGTGGATTCGGAAATCCACTTCGACGTGTTGCTTGTCGGCGAAGGCGAAAGCGTGAAAATCGGCGCGCCACTCGTGGCAGGCGCCTCAGTCACCGTGAAGGTCATCAACCAATACCGCGGACCCAAGGAAATCGCCTTCAAATTCAAGCGCCGCAAGGGTTTCCACAAAACCAAAGGCTACCGCCGCAGTCTGACCACCCTCGAGGTCACCTCGATCGCGGGCTGATCCACTCATCCCCAACCACCTACTTCCATGGCCCATAAAAAAGGACAAGGCTCCGTCAAGAACGGTCGCGATTCCCGCAGCAAGCGCCTCGGCGTGAAAAAATTCGGCGGACAAATCGTCATCGCCGGCAACATTCTCATCCGTCAGCGCGGCACCAAAGTGCATCCCGGCCTCGGTGTCGGAATGGGCCGCGACCACACGCTATTCGCGCTGGTGGACGGCCGCGTGAAATTCGACCAAGATTCGCGCCGGGTGAACGTGGTGACTCCGGCCGCCAACTGATCGATTTCAACTAAACATACTCGAAAAAGCCGCTCCCCCAAAGGGATCGGCTTTTTTAGTATCCGCAGGTTACTGCTGCGCGCATCACTCAAAGCGTGATTGGTGGCGGCATCGGGCGATTCGCGCCAGACCCATGCCAAGTGAAAGCCACCGTCCGGCCCCTCGTGCGGACCATCGAAATAGGCGTTGCGCAGGCCCTCGTCGTCTGTTAGCGCCTCCCGGAGGCTTTCAGCCATCACCGGGAGGGCGGCAGCGTTGCCACACGTATTGCTTCAACGCCGCGGGCCAGGGACGGATTGCCTGGCCAAGCACGGCGGACAATCGGCGGGTGTCCATCGCGGTGAAACGCGGTCGAAGCGCCCGGAAGGCCTGCATTTCAGTGAGTTTCTGGCCCGCGATTTCCGGGCATTCGGCGATGACACCGCAGGCCTTCATTTCCTTCACGACGGCGGTGGCAAGGCCGTGCCAGCTCACTGGGGCGCCCGGGTTGCAGGCGTGGAGCAAGCCGCTGGCGTCGGAATCGATGAGGCCGGCCACCCACTCCGCGAGGTCGTGGGTGAAGGTGGGCAGCGAGAATTTATCCGCCACCGCGGCGAGCGGGAAACCGGCCAGCGCGGCAGCGAAGATTTGATCGACGAACGAGGGTTTTTCCGGGCCGATGATCCATGATGCGCGGAGCACGAGATTTCCCGGATGCGAGAGGACCGCCCTTTCCCCGGCCAGTTTGCTCTGCCCATAGACATTGACGGGCTCTGGAGCCTCCGTTTCGGAACGGAGCCCAGGCGTCTGACCACCGAACACGTAGTCCGTACTGAAATGGACCACGCGCACGCCCCGGCTTGCGGCCCAGGCGGCGATTTCTCCGGGGGCTTGGGCATTCACCCGCATCGCAAGCGGCGGATCGTCCTGGCAACTTTCAAGACTTGTGATGCCCGCCGGATTGATGAAAATCCCGCAGTCCAAGCCAGCGAGAGTCCGTGCGAGCGACGAGCGGTCCGCCAGATCACAGAGGCTGCGCGGGAGTGGGAAAACCTGGTGGCGGGACGCCAAGTGACGAGCCAGCGCCGCTCCCACGCGTCCAGTGGTTCCTGTGATCGCGACGCGCATGGGCGCTTAGATCAGCCCTTGAGCGCGAAGCTCCTGATCCACTTCGTCGTAGTCCGGGGCGCCGAGACCGACATCGCGGATGCGCTGGATTTTGCGCCGCACTCCGACCCGACTGCGTGGTCCGGTCACCAGCCCGGCGACACCGCCGACCACAAAGGGCAGCAACAACGCCACTCCCAATGCTCCGAGACCGATACCAACTCCGCGGCGGGCGCGGCGGTGCATCAAGTCACCCAGCAACAGTCCCGCCGCCGCTCCCAGAAGCGCGGGGGCGGTGAGAGCGCTGGTTTCAATCCATGCGGGTGTCGATTCGGAATGCTCGTCTGACATGACGCGAAACTACCTGTCAGCCGGTCACACGACAACCCTGGAAAACAAAATCTTGCCGATTGCGGCTTTCCCACGGGGAGAAAACCCACAAAACTCCCCGCCTCATGCCGACTCCCGATAACACCTTTGCCCTGATCCTCGCCGGCGGCTCTGGCACCCGTTTCTGGCCGCTCAGCCGCAACACCCGCCCGAAACAACTGCTCGATCTCTTTGGCACCGGCACTTTGCTCCAACACGCCATCCGCCGACTTGAGGGCCTCGTCCCGTTTGAAAATATCCTCATCCTCACCAACGCGAAACAAGTGGACGCCGTGCGTGCCAACGCCTCCATGCTTCCCCCCGGAAACATCTTTGCCGAACCCGCCAAGCGCGACACCGCCCCGGCCGTGGCGCTCGGCATCGGCCTGATCGCCGCCCGCAACCCGGACGCCGTGATGATGGTGCTGCCCGCGGACCAACTCATCCGCGACACCGACGGATTCCAAGCCGTAATGCGCGACGCCCTCGCCGTGGCGGAGAAATCCGACGGCCTTGTCACCATCGGCATCCAACCGACCTGGCCCTGCCCGTCCTATGGTTACATCGAACGCGGCGAGCGCGCGGCGATTCCCGGTCTCACTTGCGAGAACCCGCCGTTTGAGGTGAAACGTTTCCGCGAAAAACCCGATCCGGAACTCGCCGAGGAATTCCTCAGGCAAGGCGGTTTTTCGTGGAACGCGGGCATGTTCGTTTGGTCGCTTCCCACCGTCATCCAACAACTCGCCTCCCACGCCCCCGCTCTCGGCCACTTCATTTCCGAGCTCCGCCGCTCCAATGATCTCGCGGCCACCGTCGCAGCGCAATTCCCCGAACTCCCCGCCAAGTCCATCGACTATGCGCTGATGGAAAACGCCGACCGCGTGCTCAACATCGAGGCCACCTTCGACTGGGACGATGTCGGCTCGTGGGTGTCCATCGCCAAATACCTCGGTCAATACGGCAATGAAAACCGCGCCAACGAAGCCATCACCGAACTCGATTCGGAAAACAACATCGTCTTCAACGCCCGCCCCGGCTGCCGCATCGCCTTGTTAGGCGTGGACGACCTGATCATCGTGCAGACCGAGGACGCCCTGCTCATCGCCAACCGCCATCAGGCCGATGCGATCAAGAATCTATCCGCCATCCTGCCGGAGAAACTGCTGTGAACGAGCACCCAGGAAATCAACCCGCCTTGCCTCGAGTAATGCGCTAAACTCGCGGAAATCCTTGTTCAGTTCTCCCTCCGCCCTTGCCACCACGTGATTGCCTCTCGATCCTTCAGCCTGTTGACCACAGGCACCCATGACTCCCCCCACCCGGCCCTTGGCATCGATCATGGCGATGCGCGGATCGGCGTTGCCGCGACCGATGACTTCGGCATCCTCGCCCATCCCGTGGAAACCATCGACTGTGCGAAAACGGATCCCATCGAGCGCATCGCCCGGCTTGCCGAAATACGGGGCATTCGAACGCTCGTGCTCGGCCTGCCACTCCGCATGGACGGCAGCGAGGGAGACTCGGCCACCAAGGTTCGCGCCTTTGCGGATCTGCTGGGCGAACGCGTCCCTAACATTCCGCTGGTGTTCGTCGATGAAACCCTGACCACCTCCAGCGCCGCCGCCAAACTCCGCGAAGCCGGCCGCAACGCCCGCCAGCAAAAAGCCGTCATCGACCAAGCCGCCGCCGTGGAAATCCTGAATGCCTGGATGGGAGAATGAGCCATCGCGAACACAAACGTGGGCGAGACGCCCACGCTCCTTGAGAAATCCAATGCGCCTGAAACTCACCATCGCCTATGACGGACGGCCCTACAACGGCTGGCAATCGCAGGCTTGCGGCAATACGGTGCAGGATTTCATCCACCGGGCGCTCGAACTGGTGGCGAAACAAGCCGTCAAGCTCCACGGCTCCGGCCGCACCGACACTGGCGTGCACGCCTGCGGGCAGATCGCGCATTTCGACACGCCGCCCGGGATCGCGATGAATCCCTTCAACTGGGTGCCGGCACTCAATAGCAAACTGCCCGCCACCATCCGCATCATGGCCTGCGAGGAAGCCGCCGCGGATTTCCACAGCCGGTTTTCCGCGGTCGGAAAAATCTATCGATACGACCTGTGCACCGATCCCGTCCTGCCGCCGTTGAAAGCGGGACTGGCATGGCATCTGCCGCGATTGCTAGATCCGGGAGTCCTCGGCCAGGCGCTCGCCTTGTTTTGTGGGCGTCATGATTTCCACGCCTTCGCCGCCTACCGCGGCAACGAACTGCCGGACATGGATTGGCGCCGCACCATCCACCGCGCGGATCTGGAAACACTAACCGACGGCTACCGCGTCACCTTTGTCGGTGATGGTTTCCTCTACAAAATGGTCCGCCTGCTCAGCGGTGCCGCGGTCCATGCCGCGCAAGGCCGTATCCGCCTGGACGATCTCGCCGCGCTGCTCGACCAGGCGCCCGGCCTGCCCCTCGGCAAGTCCCCGAACTGCGCGCCGGCCGACGGTCTTTACCTGCAGCAGGTGATCTATCAGAGTTTGCTGTGACAGCACTTTAGGGGGTGCCGCCGGACCAGCGGCAAGGCGAGCAGGAAGAACAGGACGCCACCGATCGCCTGCATCGAAAAAAGATACCATGGCCACGGGCCGAGGTGGTCGATCAGGCTCGGATTGTCCGGCGGGCGCGAGGCGAAGCCGAAATTGGTGTCGAGCACCGGGTTGACCGCCAGCGCTCCTGCCAGATAGATGACCGACCACATGTAAACCTCGACCGGTCCTTGCCACAGCGGTTGTTTCGGCCGCCAGCCTTCGACGATGGGCAGGTAAAGCGCGGCTCCGACGATCGCAAAGTGCTGGATGAAAAACGTGACGAACGGCCAGGACGGGAAACCGACGCTGATCGCCGGGGTGAGCAAGGCTTGGAAGGTGGCCGCCAAGCCCCAGAAATAGGTGAGCGCGCACAGCAGCGGGCGCCTGGTGATCAACGCGAATCCCGCGGTGAAAGCGGCAATGTCGCACAGATGGAGCGGCAGCGAGTTGTCGAGGGCGATCGGTTTGCCGAGAGAAAGCCACGCCGCCTGGTTGAATGGATAGGCGCTCAGGTTGGCGAATGCTAACAAAGCCGTGGCCGTGAGCCGCAGCCTGCCGCCCCGCCTGCCGGCGACCAGCAGCGCGCCCACCACCACCGCACCGATGGCGACCGTCACGAAATGCTCGCGGCTGAATGGATGAAAGGGCATGTCTGAGGCGAGAGTTGAAATCTGAAATCTGAGACTAGGTGCCGGTTAGAGGGCCGATTTCGGCGATGGCCGGGTTGTGGTCGTGGAAGATTTCGCGGGCGATGGATTGCACGTCGGCGTCGGTGACGGCGAGCACGTCGTTGCGCCACTCGGCGAGCGGCGGTATGCGGCCGAAATCGAGCACGCCCTCGCCGGCCCATGAGGCGTGGGCGGCGGTGGATTCGAAGGCGAGTTTGCTTTGCGCGATCATCAGGCGTTTGCCGCGCTCCAATTCGCCGGGGCGCGGGCCGTGGGTGACGAGGTCGTGGATCTCGCGGTGGATGCAGGCGAGCGCTTCATCCTTCGCTTCGGGATCGAGCCCGGCGTTGATCTCGAAGGCACCCGTTTCATGGAAAAACGTCACGTCGCTGCCGATCTGATAGCACAGCCCGCGTTCCTCGCGCAGTTCAAGAAACAGGCGCGAGCTGGCGGTTTCTCCGAGCATCATGCTCAGCAGGCGCAGCGCGTGGCGCGATGCGGCGTGGCGGCCCGGCGTATGCCAGGCGAGCGAGAGTTGTAGTTGGTCGGTCTCGCGCGGCTCGCGGATCGTCCGGGCGGATGCCAGGGCCCGCTCGAAAGGAACGCAGGTTTCCGCTGGATGGAAATGTTGCGGCAGATGGGGTGCGATGACTTTCAACACCTCGTCCGCGGTGAAGGGCCCGGCGGCGGCTATCACCAGATCGTTGCGGAAATGATGGCGGTCGCGGAAAGCCAACAACGCCTGGCGGTCGATGCGCGCGATCGATTCGAGCGATCCGGAGATCGGGTTTCCTAACGGATGAGCGCCCCACAGCGCGTTGGAAATGAGGTCGCCGATATGGTCGGCGGGCGATTCGCGGTACATGGTGATTTCCTCGCCGATGACCTCGCGTTCGAGCGGAATTTCGGATTCGGGAAATGTCGCGTGCCAAACCATGTCGGCAAGCACGTCGGCGAGGATGGGTAACAGTTCCGCCTCGCCGCGCCCTTCGTAAACGGTTTGGTCCTCGGAGGTGCAGGCGTTGATCTGGCCACCCGCGTTTTCGATTTCGAAACTCAGCTCGCGCACGCTCCGGCGCTGCGTGCCCTTGAAGACCATGTGCTCGACGAAATGCGCGAGCCCGGCGGGCAGGTCCGATTCGTTACGGCTGCCGGCCGGGACGTGGATAGTGAGCGCGGCACACTCGGAATCCGCCACCGTCGCCACCGCCAGCCGCGGTCCGTTAGGTATTTGCCGCCATTCGTAATTCGCCTTGCTCATCGTGTTTTTGTCGGGTCGCCGGCGCTTTTCGCCGGGGACGGGAATGTCCCCGCTCCCGAGCAACCTGACCGAATGATCGGAGGATATGAGAATAAGGAAAGCAGGAAGGCAGAAACCGGGCGTCGCCCCCACGGCGGATTTTGGCACGGGGCAGAGCGGTTCATTGCCCTGGGACCGCGAGTCGGTGACTCGCCTGACCCTGATCTGAGAAAGAAGCCGCCATGCGCGCCCTTCGCTTGCACATCTCATGGGCGGGCGGGTTTGGAAACCCGCGCTCCCGGCGCCTATTGGCCCGTGCAAAAATCCACCATGGCATCGCCGCTCACACTTTCCTTCCTTCCAATTTCCGAATGGTATTTCTTCAGGGTGGCGGGCAAGTTGCTCCTTGTTCCACGCTCACCCGGACTCCGGCGCTCCTTGTCAACGCCTCCGCCAGTGCGAGATCGGCGGGGGTCGTGATTTTCAGATTGGGATGCCGGGATTCAATGAATTTTACCCGCGCGCCAATCGCTTGGGCGGCGGAAGCCTCGTCGGTCACCACCAGTCCGCAGGCGTGCACAGCGGCGTAAGCTTCCCGCAGCAGCGAAACCTCGAACACCTGCGGGGTTTCCATGCACCAGAGATTTTCCCGGCTCACCGCCTCCTCACAGAAACCCTCGGCGTCGGAGCGTTTGATCGTCTCGGCCACGCGGCGTGCCAGTGCGGCGGCCCGGTGTTCGATGGCCGCTGCCACACAGTGATCGATGTCCTCCGGTGAAACCAGAGGGCGCGCGCCGTCATGCACCGCCACAATCAGGCACGCCGGATCCAGCGCCTCCAGTCCGCGCGCCACCGAGTCCTGGCGTTGGGCACCGCCGTCCACGCGCGTCACCGGTTTCAAAAAATCCATGCCTGCCAGCAACTCCCAGCGTTCTTGCGGACCCACCAGCACCACCGCAGCGATCGAGTCCGCCGCAAGAAACGCCTCCAGCGTCCGCCGCAGCACCGGCACGCCGCCGAGCGGGGACGCCAGTTTGTCGAATCCCATCCGACGGCTCGAACCCGCCGCCACGACGATGGCGGTGCAGGATGGTTGCTGACGGGCGGCGGGCATAAGTCGGGGACACTGTTGTGCGCCACGGTTCTTAGCAGGCTGCATCGCCTCGGGGAAAGCGGCAAGTTTCGGGCCATGGGCGGTTGTCACGATGAACCGTCAGTTCGCAACCGCTGGCTTGAGTGTTGGCGGCCCCTCAAGCCAGCCCAGCGATGCGAAAAACCTATCAGTTTCCAGCAAGGTGGCGGTGAAGTGCGGCTCCCGATTGAAGAAACCATGGCCGGCCTTCGGATAGACATGCGCGTCGCAACGGGCGCCCGCCTGTTTCATTCCCGTCTCGAAGTCCCGCAACACGCTAACCGGAATCAGGTTGTCCTGATCGCCCAGAAACACGATAGCCGGCGGCGTGTCGTTGCCGATGTGATGCGCCGGCGAGAATTCCTTGAAGCGGTCGCCAAGCCGCTCATGGCCCCATTGGCCGGGACCATTGCTGAAGACGGGATTAAAGAGCACCAGCGCGTTCGCCCTGCAGGAAACCTTGAGATCGTCCTGCGGATCATCCTGGCCGTCCACCATCGACGTGAACGCCGCCAGATGCCCGCCCGCGGAGCCTCCTGCGGCAGCGATGCGTTGCGGATCGATACCCAACTCCGCCGCATGCGACCGCACATGGCGCATGGCCGACTTCGCGTCGGCGCAGCAGACCACGGGCGGTCCCTTGTCGCCTTTCGGGATGGTTCGATATTCCACGCGGATGCCCACCATGCCGCGTGTCGCCAGATACTCGCTTTGTTTGAGAAACTGCTCGGGAGTGCCGCCAACCCAGCCACCGCCAAAGAAGAACACGCTAGCCGGTCGCCGATCCGTGGCCTTCCATCCCGCAGGCTTTTCGATAAAAAGTTTCAGCTCGCGAGCGCCGGCTTTTTTATACACACACGATGCGCCCGCCCCATCCGCGGCACCCGGAGCAGCATGCACGCACAATGAGGCGATGAAAAACGCGGTGAAGGTAAACGTGATGGAGTTCATGGTTGTTATGGTTGTCATGGCCGGGTTCAGGGATCGACTGCTCCGGCGGCAGACTTCTGCTTCTTCCGCTCGCCACCGGTTTTCCGGACATCGACACTGACGTCGTTGCTCCGTCTCGCTCCCGGCGTGCTGCGACCGTCCGAGATATATTTTTCCAACAGCTTGGTGAGTCGCGCGACCACCTCCGGATGATCGGCCTGCACGTTTGTGGTTTCGGCGATGTCGGCATTCAGGTCATAGAGTTGCACATCCGGGAGTTCCCGTGCCGCGGCATCGACATCGCCCGGCTGGCCCCATCCGCCCGAGTTCGGGCACAGCGCGAGTTTCCACTGGCCCTGGCGGATGGCAAACATGCCGTGAATGGAATGGTGGACCACGGCTTCGTGCAGCGGGGCTTTGTCGGAACCTAACAACGCGGGAAGAATGCTCACACTGTCCTCGGCAGCGGTCGCGGGGATTTCTTCGTCAAGGATGGCGGCACAGGTGGCAAGCAGATCGGTGTGGCAGATGAGTTGCGCGCTTTGCGAACCGGGCTTCACCTTGCCGGGCCAGCGAACGAAAAACGGCATGCGGTGGCCGCCGTCCCAGATGTCGGATTTATAACCGCGGAATTGCGCGCTGGGGTAGTGACCATGTTTTTCCAAGTCCGCGGTTCCGGCTTGGGGCGCGCAGCCGTTATCGCTGGTGAAGATGACGAGCGTGCTGTCCGTTAGTCCGTGTTTTTCCAGGGCGCCAAGCACGTCGCCGACCACCGCGTCGGTTTGCATCACGAAATCCCCGTAGTCGCCGAGGCCGCTTTTCCCCTGCCACTCGGGCGCTGGAACGATGGGAGTGTGGGGCGAGGTGAGCGGCAGATAGAGAAAGAACGGCTTGCCCGCCTTGGCGGCGGCGGCATGTTGCGCGACATAACCCACCGCCCGCTTGCCGAGGCGCGGCAACATGGTGACCGGCTCGATTTTCTCGATGACTTTGTCGTTCTCGATCAGGCCGGACATCGTCCGGGCATTCGAGCAACCCCAAAAATAATCGAAGCCACGGGTGACCGGTCCGTCGATGACGCGCGAGCCGACGCGCAGGCCGCGTCCGCCGGGCGCGTTCTTGCCACCCGGGTCGCGTTTTTTGCCCTTCCTGTCAACCGGCGCGGCCCCCCCAGGCAGTTGGGACTCGAATCCCAAGTGCCACTTTCCAATGGCCGCGGTGGCATAACCGTGTTTCTTGAGAAACCCCGGCACGGTGAGGCGTCCCGCGGCTATCAGCGGCGGGTCGTTGCTGCCCTCGAGCACGCCGGACTGCAGGCGCGAGCGCCAGGCATAACGGCCGGTGAGAAGTCCATAACGCGTGGGCGTGCAAACCGACGAGCCACTGTGGGCATCGGTGAAGGTCATTCCCTGAGACGCCAGTTGGTCGAGGTGCGGAGTTTTGATTTTCCCACGTTTCGGATTGAGGCACTGGACATCGCCATAACCGAGATCGTCGGCCATGATATAGACAATGTTTGGCTTCGTCGCTGCGGCGGCCAGCGAGCCGGCATGGATCGTTAGAGAGTTGCCAACTCCTGCCTTTCCGTTCGTGAGGATCCTCGCGCCGAGCGTGCTCGACTTGATATCCGCGGAGTCCAGCATGCCGGGCTTTTCCACCCCACCCTCAGGCACCGAGGTGACAATCCCCTGCCCTTGCATGTTCGACTGCCCGGCAAGGATGAACACCTTGAGCGGACTCTTGCCGACCTGTTTGAGGGGTTTTTCGGTGCGTTGCGCCTGGCCGGAAACGCTGAACGCGGGCAAAGCACCCGCACAAATGACAGCGATCAACAGGCTTCGTTTCTTCATCGTGTTTCCGGGTTCGTGAAAGTGTCTCCACATGCCGGCGTCCGGCAACTGGATTTTGAACGGCCCGTCTTTGCAAGGAGCGCCGGAACGTGTCCGCCGTGACCATGGCAAACCAATGACAAGCGCAGCCGCCCATCCCATGGTCACCGCATGGAGATGGGCGAACCCGTTGCGCCGGTCCTTGTGGGGTTCTCAGGGTGCGGCCTTGGATGGCTGTGGCGTGAGAAGATAGGTCATCAGATCGCGGAGTTCTTCCGGCGTGAGTGCCTTGTCCAAACCGGCCGGCATCAGTGAGACGGCCATCGGCTCGGTCTTGACGATGTTGGTTTTCACCACCTGCATGACGTTTCCGCCGGGCCGGGCGATATGCAATTCGTCCGCGGTTTCGCCGATGCGGGTGCCTGCGACCCTCGCCCCATCCTTGAGCGTGATCACATAACCGATGGCGTCGGGATTGATGGCCGCGCTGGGCTCGGCGATGTCCTTGAGCACGCTGGCGTAGTCGCGGTGGATGAGGTTGCTGAGGTCGGGCCCGACCGGCATGCCTTCGCCGCGTATTGGATGGCAGGTCGAGCAGGCGGCCTTGCCCTTGAACAGCGCGTGGCCAGCGTTCCAATCGCCGCCGGCGATTTCCGGGATGCGGCTCACACGTTCCTCGATGGTGCCGACAGAGGCGAAAGGCAAAAGGATGCGCCGCGTGGGCAGGGCGCGCGGGCGGGGATCGCGGTTGGTAAAGTAGGAAACGTCGAGGGCTTTGACCGGAGGTTTCACGCCGAGGGTGAAACGCTGCCATTGGTTCTCCTGCGGGGCAGTGACGGTGAGTCGCGCTTCCTTTGCACTGAATCGCTCGACCTTCGCGCCGGGAGCGGTGAGGAAGAGTGCATCGTCGTCCTTGAACGGAAGGCGCGGCCCGCCAAATGCCCATTCCTCGAGAACGGTGGGCCTTGCGCTGGGAGGTTGCCCTTCGTCTCCGCGCCCAGCGGTGTATTTGAAGACGACGGTGACGGTCTCCGGTTCGGGTGTGTAGTCGAGCTTCGATCCTGGCTGCGTGGCCGGAGTGAGCAACTGCCACAGGTCGAGTTGCCCGTCATATTCGAGCGAAGCTCCGATAGATACTTCCTTCCAGAGCCCGTCGTAGGTGGCGCTACTGCGGGTGAATTCGCGGGCGGCGTTGAGGTCGGGGTGCGGAAGCCAGAAGCGCAACCCCTGGTTGCTGCCCACATGATGGGTGCTCCCGCCGCAAATAAGGCCCGACAGATCGTGAACAACATCAACTGGAGCATCACCGGTGATGCTGATCGCGTAGGTCACCGCGTTGGTGCGCGGTTCGCTCTCGATGACGATGCTGCGTTTGTCGTCGCTGACACGCACGGCTTTCACCGCCACGTTGGTGCGCGGCTGCTCCTGCTGCATCTTCACAACCGCATAACCCGGACGCATCTTTTCCAAACGGTCGGCCGCATCGACGTAGCGGCCGGCTTCGATCTTCGTGCGCGCGGCGAGGTCCTGCCATTTCTCCGGGTCGAGCGGACGGTCGAATTCAATGACCGTTTCCGTCGTGCTCCGCGCATAGGTCAACACCGGCACCGCCACGGCTTTATCCGTGTAGCTGATTTTGAAAATGCGGCCCTCCCCTTTCGGTCCGTTGCCCCAGTCCGGCGCGCCGCTGTGGCAGCAGACCACCAGATCGCCCTGCGGCGAGATCGCGCAGTCCACCGGCATCATGCCCAGCCGCGCGATGGTCTCGTTGCGCGCCACATAACCCGCCGCGGTTTTCACCAGTTTCGTGCGCCAGAGTTTGCCGCGCGACTCGCCGGTGACGAGCGCATCGTGCGCCCAGAACTCCGGGCCGAAGCGCCCGCGCCCGGCGCTCGGGCCGTTGAAGCGGAATCCGCACGCACTCTGATGTTGCGGCGCGTAGTCCCACACACTCGGCTCGTCCACTACGTCCGGCAGCGACTTCGGATGCCGCGGCGGAAACCCATAGTGGCGGCCTTGCTCAATGTGCAGCAGTTCGTCGAACGGGTTTCCATTAGGCACCCAGGTCGCGCCTTCCTGATCGGTGCCGAATTGGTCGCCATGGTGGTTCCATTGAAGCGACATGATATAACGCAGGCCGCTGGCGAGTTGTTCGACCTTGCCATCCGCGCCGAGGCGCAACAGACAGCCGCGACGCTTTGCGGTGGAGTAGTGCGCGCCGTCCTTGTCGTTCCAATAGGAGTTGGTGGGCGCGCCGTTGCCCATCGTCACATACAACGCACCGTCCGGGCCGAAGCTGATGGCCATCGAACTGTCCACGCGGCGGTGCATGAGATAGGACGCTTTCACCAGCTCCGGATCGTCGAAGCCCTTGATGAAGGTTTCGCGCTTGTCCGGCACGCCGTCGCCATTCGTATCGCGAAAGCGCACCACCTCATCGGTTAGCACTGCGTAAGGCTCGCCGTCCTTCACCGCCATGCCGAGCGGATAGTTCTCGTTCGTTTCCATGGAAAACGTAGCCACCTTGTCCTCCAAGCCGTCGCCATTCGTGTCGCGCAGAAGATGGAACCGTCCGTCATAACCTCCCGCGAACAAGCGTCCGTCCGGCGCATACTCGAGGTTGTTGAGGTTCGTTAATTTCACCGGCAGTTCGCGCACCGTGAAGCCGGGCACCAGCATTTGAATGCCGGCCTCCGGCGGCGTCGGCGGAAACGGCGGCTCCGGCTGCTTGTCCGGCACCGAGGGAACGAACGGCTCCGTGGCAAAACCCCAAGGGCAGGCGCACAGCACGGCCGCGATGATAAGTAGAATCTTGCTCATTTGCTCATGAAGGGGAACGGAGGAAAACGCAGGATATCGGGCACAGCGGCCGCCGACAACTCTTTGCCCTCATGAAATGCCCTTTCCATGTTGCTGAAAAGGTGCTTAAATACCCCTTTCAGCCGGATGCGCCGAGCCATGACCGCCTAGTGCGGCGCCACCGGGGTTTGTCGCCGTTCTAATCAAAAACCGCCATGCGATCCACACCCCCGATTGCCATTTTCTGGCTGTGGCTGGCACTTCCGTTGCAGCACCTCCTTGCCAACCCTCACGCTCATGTGGAGGGCGAGGTTCTGGTGACCTTCAAGCCGGACGTCGGATCAACCGGCGCGAAAAACGCGCTGAAACAGCATTCGCTCGAACTGACCAAGCATTACAAATGGATCTCCTGGAACCGCCAACGCGTCTCCGGCGTGGTGAAAAGGACAGATCGCAGCACCGCGGAGTTGATCGCAAAACTGAAGGCGGATCCACGCGTTGCGAGTGTCGAGCCGAACTACATCCGCCGGCTTTATGCAAGCGTTCCCAACGACCCGGAATTCTCCAAACTCTGGGGCTTGGAAAACACCGGCCAGACGGTGAATTCCTCCAGCGGCACCAACGGCGCGGACACGAAATTCATCCCGGCATGGAAATTGGCCCGGCCCGCCTCGGGCGAGGTCGTCGTCGGCGTGGTGGACACCGGCATGGACATCACCCACCCCGACCTCGCCGCAAACCTATGGATCAACCCCGGGGAGATCGCCGGCAACGGCATCGACGATGACGGTAACGGCTACACGGATGATATCCATGGCTACGATTTCGCGGACGACACCGCAACCATCACCGACACCGACCTTCATGGCACCCACGTGGCGGGAACCATCGCCGCCGCGGGCAAAAACGGCATTGGCGTGATCGGCGTGAATTACCGGGCGCGGTTGTTAGCCCTGAAGGCTTCCAGCAATGGCGACTCGCTTCCCCTGTCGGCGGTTCTCGAAGCTTTCAACTACGCCATCGCACTCAAACAACGGGGCGTCAACATCGTCGCCCTGAACGCTTCCTTCGGCGGCCCGTCCTTCAGCGCCAGCGAACAATCGGCCATCGAGGCGCTGCGTGATGCCGGCATCCTGCTCTGCGCCGCCGCGGGGAATGATACCATCGACAACGATGCCACACCTAGTTATCCCGCGAACTACCCCGTCTCGAACATCATCTCCGTCGCCGCTCTAACACAGAACAACGGCCTGGCCGGTTTTTCGAATTATGGTGCCAGCTCGGTCGATCTCGCGGCTCCCGGAGTCAATATCCACTCCACCCAGCCCGTGAGTGCGGGCGGGCTGGTCTCCAGCGTGGCGGTCGGAACCGTGAGTTACAGCGCGCGGAACATCGATTTTTCCGGCACCACCACGCCCCAGGGCCTGACCAGGCAGATCTACGCCTGTGGCATCGGAAATACCGGCGCGTTTCCAAGCGGCGTCAGCGGCAACATCGCCCTGATCCAGCGCGGCTCCCTGAACTTCTCCGTCAAGGTCACCAACGCCATGAATGCCGGTGCCGTCGCCGCCATCGTTTATGACAATACCACCAATTCCCTTGGAGCGGCGAGCCCCTGGACGCTGGGCGGCGGCGGCAGTTGGATTCCGGCCCTCCATATCACCCAAGCCGACGGCGAGGCGATCCTCGCCCAGCTCATCACGACTGGAACCGTCGTCTGCTCGCCAAACCCGGCACTCGCCTATCAGTTTCTGAGCGGCACCTCGATGGCGACTCCCCACGTGGCCGGCGCGGTCGCCTTCGCGGCCATGAAGTTCCCCGCCGAGACGGTGAGCCAGAGAAAAACCCGCATCCTCAGCCACGTCACCCCGGTCGGCGCGCTGACCGGAAAAATGACCAGCGGCGGCCGCCTCAATCTTCTCGCCATCGTGGACACCGATGCCGATGGCCTGCCCGATTGGTGGGAGAGCGAAAACCTCGGCGGTCTCGCCCAACCCGCGGGCGGCGATGCCGATGGCGATGGTTTCACCAATCTCGACGAGTTTCTCAGTGCGACTCACCCCGGCAATGCGGGCAGCCACCTCGCGTTCTCGTCCCACGCGGTTTCCACCGCGCTTCCTGGAAACCCCTTCGTCCTGACTTTTCCGAGCGTCCAGGAGCGGATCTATCGAGTCGAGTGGAGCGCCACCTTGAATGGCAATTCCTGGTCCATCCTCGGATCGCCCATCCCGGGCACCGGCTCGACGATGCAGGTGGTGGACCCGGGTCCCCTGACTCCCAGACGCTTCTACCGCCTCGGCGTGATGCCGGACTGAGACGGACGATTCCGCCCCAGTTTTCCGCCCCAGTTGCAAAGTAGTTTGGAATCCCAAAATACCCGAAAGCACAATATATGGTGGTTTTTATGATTTGCACATACCGCATGCAGTGTGGTTGTTCCTGAGTCGTTGCGAACCCGGGGGCTTGGGCCTAGAGTCCCTCACGCCCACTTCCCTCTCGGGCCAACCCCCAACCTGCTGTCTGCATGTATCTCAAAACACTGGAACTCCATGGCTTCAAGTCCTTCGCGGACAAAACCGTCTTTGAATTCGCCGAAGGCGTGACCGGCATCGTCGGCCCCAACGGCTGCGGCAAATCCAACGTCGTCGATGCCATCCGCTGGGTGCTCGGCGAGACCTCGGCCAAGGCCCTGCGCGGCGGTGAAATGGCCGACGTCATCTTCAACGGCACCGAAAAACGCAAACCGCTCGGCATGGCGGAAGTCACCCTGACGATGGCGGATTGCGAAGGACAGCTGAAAGTCGATTTCAACGAGGTGGCCATCACCCGCCGGGTGTTTCGCGACGGGCGCTCGGAATACCGGATCAACGGCACACTCTGCCGCTTGAAGGACATCCACGACATGCTGATGGACACCGGCATCGGCCGCACCGCCTACTCGATCATGGCGCAGGGCCAGATCGACCAGATCCTCTCGTCCAAGCCGGAAGAACGCCGCGCGGTGTTCGAAGAGGCCGCCGGCATCACCAAATTCAAGCGCGAGAAAAAGGAAGCGCTGCGCAAACTCGAATACACCGAGGCCAACCTGCTGCGCGTTTCCGATGTTCTGGCAGAACAGGAACGCCGCATGAACTCGCTCAAGCGCCAGGTCGCCAAGGCCCGCCGCTATCAGGCACTCGCCGCCGACACCCGCGTGCTCGACACCCATCTCGGCCACCGGAAATTCGTCGAGTTCACCGCCGAGCGCGACGAGCTGCTGACTTCTATCAGAGGACTGGAAGTGCGCGATACGGAACTCGAAATGCTGCTTCCCGCGAAGGAGGAGGCGGTTTCCGAAACCCGCGCCGCCGCCCGCACCTTCGAAGGCGAATTGGCCGAACTCCGCCATCGTTCCAACGAACACAAAAACGCGCTGAACTCCGCGCAAGGCCGGATGGCCTTCAACGAGGAACGCAAGGCGGAACTCGAATCCCGCATCCGCCAGAATCACGAGGACATCTACTCGACCCGCGAGAAACTCGCCCAACAGGAATTCGATTTCATCGCCGCCAACGAGTCGCTCGACCAGTTGAATCGCCTCATCGCGGAGAAGGAAATCCAGCTCGCCGCAGCCGAAAACCGCAGCAAAGGCACCCGCGAGGAACGCGAACGCATCGAGTCCGCCCTGCGCGAAACCCGCGGCGAGGCGAACCGCACCCAGACGCTCATCGCCACCATGCAGGCGAAGATCGAAAGCGCCCTCGCCCAGCTTGAAGGCACCCGCGAACGCAACCGTCAGCTCGCCGACGAGGAACAACGCCTCCGCCTCGAACTCGAGGAATTCCGCGCCGAACAGGCACGCATCGCCGGCGAGGTGGAGACCACCGGCTCGCAACTCGCCGAACTTGAGGAATCCTTCCAATGCGCCGAGCGCGCCTATCAGCACACCCGCGGCGACCTCGACGCGGCCCGCACCGCCGCCATCGAGTCCAATCGGATTCTCGCCCAACGCTCCGCGCGTTTCCAAGCGGTCCGCCAGTTGGTGGAAAGCGGCGAAGGTTTCGAAAAAGGCACGCAAAACGTGCTCAAGGGCCTTGGCAATCCGGATCAATTCACACCCGGAATCCACGGCGCGCTCGCCTCGTTCATCGAAGCCGATAACAGTTGCGCCCGCGCCATCGAAGCCGCACTTGGCACCCATGTGCACGCCGTGCTCGTCCACGACCAGGCCGCCGCCGAAGCCATCATCAGCCGCCTCACCGAAAAGCAACTCGGCGTCGCCGCCATCCTTCCCGAGACCTTCGTCCCGCACTCCGCCGGCACCCAGATGGAAGCGTTGCCGGAAGGCGCCACCGCGTGGGCCCTCGACCGCATCAAGTCCGACAAACGCATCTCCGGCGTGATCGAACGTTTGCTGGAGCGCGTGTTGATCGTTCCGAATCTATCCACCGCTCTGCGGCTCCGCGCGAACCATCCCGGCGTGACCTTCGTCACCCTCGCCGGCGTCATGCTCAGCGGCGAAGGCATGCTCCGCGGCGGCGCGACCGCCGAGGGCTCGACCTCGGTGCTCGAATTGCGCAACGAAGCCCGCTCACTCGAAGCCGAGGTTTCCTCTCTCGCAGATGCCGATGAGGCCGCCCGCAACCGGGTAACCGAACTCGAGGCCAACCTCGAACGCCTGCGCGAGGAAGTCGAGATCTCCCGCGAACGCCTGCAACGCCAGAAAGTCGAACTCTCGACCCTGCAAGGCCAGCTCAGCCTGGCCACCCGCGAAGTCGAAAACTTCGAGACCAAGGCCGAAAACGTGCGCTGGGAACGCGGCGAACTCGACAACCGCGAACGCGCCGCCGCCGAAGGCCGCGAACACCTCGAAGGCGAGCTCGCCTCATCCCGCGACCGCCTCGAATCCCTCGAAAACGAAGGCCGCCGCCTGCAATCCGAATCCGACGCCGCCGTCCACCGCGAACAGGATCTCAGCGCCGCCCTCAACGAACTGCGCACCGAACTCGCCGTCGAACGCCGCGCCAAACAATCCGCCGAGGAGCAACAAAAACCGATGGAGGCCCGCCTCTCGGAACTGCGCGAGGTCAGCATCCGCCGCGAGACGGAAATCGAAGCGTTCACCCAGCGCATCGAAGCCGCCATCGGCGAAAACTCGCGCCTCGCCGAGGAATGCGAAACCCACCGCCTCGAAGTCGAGGACTTGCAGGTGGAAATCAACTCCCGCGCCGCCGGCCGCGCCGTGCTGCTCGAGGCGATCGAAACCGCCGAAACCCAGCTCGCCGCCGTGCGCCGCGATCACGCCAAGGTCGCCGAACAAAAGGGCCGCGAGGAAATCGCCGCCACCAAACTCGACCTCCGCCTCGAAAACCTCACCAACTCGATCCAGGAACGCTATCAGATCGATCTGTCCAATTTCCAACCGGACGCCCACGCCCTGCTCGCCAGCATCGCCTCGCAAAAAGCCCTGCAATCCCGCAGTGGCCGCCAGGTGATCGTTGCCGGCGAGGAGTCCGGCGAAAACTCCGACGACGACGAAATGCCCACCATGGTCGTCGATGGCACCGGCTCCGACGACATGGAAATTCCAGGCGAGATGACCGGAGAGCCGGACTGGAGTTTCGTCGAGTCCATCGTCACCGACATCAAGCGCCGCCTCGATGCGATGGGACCGGTCAACCTCGACGCCATCGAGGAGTTCGAAGAACTCGAGGAACGTTACAATTTCCTCAAGAACCAGCACGACGACCTCGTCACCTCGAAGGCCGAACTACTGGAAGTCATCGAGCGCATCAACACCGAAACCCGCCGCCTGTTCTCCGAAACCTTCGCCCAGGTGCGCATCAACTTCCGCGAAATGTTCAAGGAACTCTTCGGCGAAAAAGGCGAGGCCGACCTCATGCTGCTCGACGAGAGCGATCCGCTCGAATCCGGCATTGAAGTCACCGCCAAGCCGCCCGGCAAGAAGTTGCAATCGATCACCCTTCTATCCGGTGGCGAGCGCTCGATGACCGCCGTCGCACTGCTGTTCTCGATCTACATGATCAAGCCCAGCCCCTTCTGCGTGCTCGACGAACTCGACGCCCCGCTCGACGAATCCAACATCAACCGCTTCGTGAAAGTGCTCGACCGCTTCATCGACCGCTCGCAGTTCATCATCGTCACCCACTCCAAACGCACGATGGCACGCGCCGATGTGATGTATGGCGTGACCATGGAGGAGTTCGGCGTCTCCAAACCCGTCGGCATGCGCCTCACCGCGTCGGACGACACCAAAACCGGCACCGAAGCCAAATCCGCCGCTCAGAAAGCCGCACTCCGGCTCGACGCGTAACGCCTGCCACCGCTCGCCGCAGGCTAACACTTTCTCCAGACAGGAGAGGGAACCCGGGGGTGGAGCGCCAGGTCCGAGTGGACCCCGCCCCACCCCCAACCGTCTTCAGCCCAAGGAGTGGCGGACTCCAATCCACCTCGATAGCGTCACGCGCAACCACAGGAAACACCGGGAGGCGAACCTGACGGAGACCGTGTCGGAAACGAGCAACTGCTCTGGCACGCCCGGCTGATAAGCCGCGACGGGTTCCCAGCCGCAGCGAGCGTTGCAGCCCTCGACCACGTAGGCCGCGATGTCGGTCGCATAAGTTGACATGGCGGCACCAAGCCCATCGATCCATTGGTCGATCTCAACGGCAGGAACCGTTGGACCATGTATCGGGCACCTATCGAAATCGGCCGTTTGAGATTCTCGATGTCCGGAATGGCGGAGGCGCGCGGCCGGGTTCCATGCGGGCAGCAGGCGCAGGAGTTTTTTCATCGGCTCACCGCAACTCTGCCAGATTACGATGACTTCCTCACGGGTCAGTCGTGTCGATGTGGGCGAACTTGTCATCGATGAACTGGAGGATCAGTTCCTCGGTGGCGTCGTCGCCGAGGCGTTCCACCACTTGGACCGAGAAGCCGCGGGCGATGAGTTGGCGGGCACTGACGGGATCGATGCCGCGGGCGCGCAGATAGAAGATTTCCTCGTCGTGGATCTGCGAGGAGGTGCTGCCATGCGAACATTTCACCTGGTCGGCATTGATTTCCAGGCCGGGCATCGAGTTGGCCTCGCAGGTATCGCTCATCAGCAGGTTGCGGCAGGTCTGATAGGCATCGGTGTGATGCGCGTTCCTGTCCACGAAGATGAGGCCGGAGAAGATGGTCTTCGAGTTGTCGTAGAGCGAGTTCTTGTATAGCAGATCGGAGTAGGCGCCTTCGGAAACGTGGTGTTGGAAGGTGCGCTGGTCGTATTCCTGTTCGCGGGCCGGGACGGAAACCGAGAGCATGTCCGAGCGCGAGCCGGCGCCTTCGAGGCGGGACAGCGATTCGTTGCGGGCCCATGATGCGCCGGTGTTGAGGACGAAACCTTTCGCCGAAGAGTCGCGGGCGGTCGAGGTCTCGTTGATCTGAATCACGCGCGTGACTTCATTGAAAGCCTGGATGGCCACGTAGTCGAGTTGCGAGTTGGGACCGGCGGATAGATCGTTGAAGGCGATCGCAACGCCGGGGCTAATGTCGTCCGCCGAGCGGAAAATATCGATCACGCGGACTTTCGAGTTTTTCCCGGTGACCACCAGGGTGTGCGGAAAAATCAGAACGTTGGATCCGGAGATCCAGTGATGGACCTCGATGGTCCCTTCGATTTCCACGTTGTCGCCGATGTGGATGAAGAGGCCGTTGGAAACCGACGCCTCGTGCAGTGCCGCGAATTTGGCGGAGCCGAGACGTGTTTCCTGTTGCATGAAATGCGCCGCAACGAGATCGCTGTGGGAGACGAGCGCCTCCGCAAGTGGCAGGCAGATCACGCCTTTCGGAAGCTTGGATTCGGAATGTGCCAGCTCGTCATTCACAAAAACAAACTTCGCGACGGTGTTTTCGAGGCCGGACGAGCGGGAAATGAGATCGGCGGCCTGGGTGGGCGAGACGTCCGCGCCCCTCACAAAGCCTGCGAAATCCAGTTGCTTGAGATTGGAGAAGCGCCACGTTTCATCGCCACGTTTCGGCGCGGGCGTGGCTAGGTAGCGTTCCCACGCCTCATGCTGCCGTGCGGCGAACCAGGCGGGGAAAATGGCGGGGGTCTGAGGTGCGGTGGTGGTCATGTTATATAAGTCCTATAAGTCCTATAAGTCCCGTAGGTCCTATAGATCCCATAGGTCCCATACGGAAAATCCTTGATCAGCCGACCGACCCTTCCATCTCAAGATCGATCAATCGCTTGAGTTCCACGGAGTATTCCATCGGGAACTCGCGGACGAGATCGTTGATGAAGCCATTGACCGCAAGGGACATGGCCTGGCCTTGGTTGAGACCGCGTTGCTGCATGTAGAAGAGCATGTCCTCGGACACCTGTGAGACGGAGGCCTCGTGCTGGGTGGCGTGGCGGTTGCCCTTCACTGTGATGGCCGGATAGGTGTCGGTGCGGGAGTTGGAATTGATGAGCAGCGCGTCGCACTCGGTGTTGTTCCGGCAACCCTTGAGGTGTTTGGGAATGAAGACCTGGCCGCGGTAGGTGGAGCGGCCCTCGCCTACGGAAATGGATTTGGAAACCACGTTGGAGGTGGTGTTGTTAGCGGCGTGGATCATCTTGGCGCCGGTGTCCTGGTGCTGGCCGGTGTTGGCGAGCGCGATGGAGATGACTTCTCCACGGGCACGCTCGCCCTTCATGATGACGCCGGGGTATTTCATCGTCAGGCGCGAACCGATGTTGCAATCGATCCAGCGCACTTCCGCGTCTTCCATGGCGAGGCCGCGCTTGGTGACAAGGTTGAAGACATTGCTGCTCCAGTTCTGCACGGTGACGTATTGGATCTTCGCACCCTTGAGGGCGACGAGTTCCACGACGGCGGAATGCAGGGTGGCGGTCTCGAATTTCGGCGCCGTGCAGCCTTCCATATACATCACTTCCGAGCCTTCGTCGGCGATGATGAGCGTGCGCTCGAACTGGCCGAAGTTTTCCGAGTTGATGCGGAAGTAGGCTTGCAACGGTTGTTTCAGCTTCACGCCCTTCGGTATGTAGATGAACGAGCCGCCAGAGAACACGGCGCTGTTGAGAGCGGAGAATTTGTTATCGCCGGTGGGGATGACCTTGCCGAACCATGGGCGGAAAATCGCCTCATGCTCCTTCAGCCCTTCGGTGGAGTTGCAGAAGATGACACCTTGTTTGGTGAGCTCCTCCTTGACGTTGGAGTAGGCGGCCTCGGAGTCGAACTGCGCCTCGACGCCTGCCAGAAAGGCCCGTTCCTGCTGCGGAATGCCTAGGCGTTCGAAGGTTTCCAGCACGTCCGCTGGCACATCGGCCCACGAGCGCTTCGGCTTCTCTCCGTCGGATAGATAGTAACGGATGACATCGAAATCGATGTTTTCCAGATCCTTGGTCGCCCAGTTGGTGGGCATCGGCTTGTCCCGGAACACCTTGAGCGCCTTGTGGCGGAATTCACGAACCCAGTCCGGATCGTTTTTGACGTCGCAAATGTAATCGACGGTTTTATCGGTCAGTCCGCGGCCGGCATCGAACTTGTTGCGCTCCGGAAAGGTGAAATCCCCCTTGGAGCGGTCGATGTCGATCGCCTCGCGGGTTTCCAGATCGAGAGTGGCGGTGGCGTCTTGGTAAGACATATGATTGGAATATTAGGTTTGAGATTTGAAAATCTCTTCAGGCGAATGCAGCCTCCTTGAGGAAATCGTAGCCGTATTTCTCGAGTTCATGGGCGAGTTCGGGGCCGCCGGAGCGAACGATGCGGCCCTCGGCCATCACATGGACGTGGTCCGGCTTGATGTAGTCGAGCAGGCGCTGATAGTGAGTGATGAGCAGCATCCCGCGCTCGGGCGAGCGCATGGCGTTGACACCTTTGGCAACGATCTTGAGGGCGTCGATGTCGAGGCCGGAGTCGGTTTCATCGAGGATGCAGTATTTCGGTTCGAGCATCATCATCTGGAGGATTTCATTGCGTTTCTTCTCGCCGCCGGAAAAGCCCTCGTTCACGGCGCGGGCGGTGAATTTGCGGTCCATCTCAAGCAGGTCCATTTTCGCATAGAGATTCTTGTAGTAGGCCACGGCATCGATATCGACGCCCTTTGGCAGGCGGGCCTGGAGTGCGGCGCGGATGAAGTTGGCGTTTGAAACCCCGGGCACCTCCGATGGATATTGGAAGGCTAGGAAGATGCCCGCGCGCGAGCGTTCGTCAGTGGACATGCCGAAGATTTCCGCGCCATCGAGGGTGACGGTGCCGGCGGTGACCACGTAGCCTTCATTGCCGGCGATCACCTTGGAAAGAGTGGACTTGCCTGAGCCGTTAGGGCCCATGATGGCGTGGACTTCACCTTGCGGGATGTCGAGGGTGACTCCCTTGAGGATTTCGGTGCCATCTTCGAGAGTGGCGTGGAGGTCTTGGATATGCAGGCTCATGTTGTGGGGAAAGAAAATGGTGAATTTGAAACTATTGGACGGTAAGTTTGCCGCGCAGGGTGATTTCGACGTCCTCGATCACGACGCCGGGCGGGAGTTCGAGCACGTCGGCCAGATTGCCGCCGGGTTTGAAATCGATGTCGTGGATGACCCCGGACACCGCGTCATGAAAATGGGCATGTTCCCGGAGGTTCGGGCAGTAGCGGGACGATTCGCGTTCGAAATTCACCTGCCGGATGATGCCGTGTTGCACCAGCGCTTCGAGACAGTTGTAAACGGTGGCCAGCGAAATGTTCGGCAACCTGTCCTTTGCCCGCATGAAGACCTCGTTCGCGGTCGGGTGGTTGCGCTGCTCGATCAGGAGGCGGTAAATCTCCTGCCGCTGCCGCGTCATTCTCAGGCCGGCGATTTCCTCGGGAATCGCCGCCGACATGATGTGATCTGGAGTTTTGCTGACCATGACGGCAGGAATTTAGAATCGTTCCAATCAAGATCAAGAATTATTCTAATTATCACTCTGAAAAAACACAACCCGTTGATTTTCAATTCTCTCATTGCGGCTTCATCCAGAGATAAACCCAGCGCTCAGAAATCACCTTGCCGCTGGCGTCCTGGAGTTCGCAGGTCATGTCGATTTGCCTGAGATCCGTGGGCGGCTCGATGACAAAAAACGCGCGCAGCACCTGTGGCATGTGGAGTTCCTTGCTGCGGCCCAGTCCGGCGGGCAGGTCGTCCACGTTGGCCATGCTCAGGTCGGTGAGCCCGACGTGGATGAGTTTGGCGGCTTTCTGGTTCAGGGTGACGACGGGTTTGAACTCCGAGATGTCGTCCCACTTGGGATCGCCGATTTTGGGTTGCGGCTGGAGCGGCTTGGCGAAATCGATGGCCATGAGGAGTTGACCCGGCTTTTGAACGGGGGTGCCGACGCGGGTGGCCCGGACGGCAAACAGCCCGGAAGGCGCGGGATCGCGCATCCACCGCAATCGGTAGTGGAAACGGAACGGTTTGCCGACTTCGAGACCAGGCTGGGGATCCCATAGCAGGATCACATTATCACTGGTCTCATCGGCAGTTGGCATCTCGATGAGGTGGAGCTTTCCGCGATCGAATCCCTCCACCGGCTCCACTCGCACGCTTGGTCGCGCGTGGTAGCGGGCCTCGATATCCTGATAGGACGAAACCGCGCGGTCGCGCTGGATCAGGCTCCACGAGCGCGGTTTTTCCAGCGAGAAAACGCAGTGGCGGAACTGGTTGTGAGTGTGTTCGAGCGGGCGGTAGTGGAGGTTTCCGCTTTCCAATTCCATCAGCAGGCCATCGCTGTCGTGGACTTCCGGTCGGAAATCCACGGGCTTCGGGTGGGTTCCCTCACCGAACCAGAACATCGACGAAAACGGGGCCAGACCAAGCTGTTGCAGCGGGCGGCGCAGAGTGATCTCCGCCTGGATGTCCATCACCGTTTCCGCGCCGGGGGTGATGGTAAACTGATAGGCGCCCGCCACGCTGTCGCCGTCCAGCAGCGCCCATGTCTTGAGGGCCGTTGAGTCCTTGCCCGGGTGCTGGAGGTAAAAGGCGGTGAAGTCGGGAAACTCTTCGGGCACGCCGGGCAGGCCGCTGTTGATCGATAAACCGCGGGCCGACAACCCATAGGGCGAGTTCGCCGGGATCGCGCGAAAGTAACTCGCGCCGAGAAACACCAAGAACTCGTCCATGTAATCCTTCGAGTTCAGCTGACAGCGCGCCCGCCATCCGGCGTAGCCCGGTGGCGGAGGGGTGCCGGCCGGCACTTTCTGTTTGCCATAGTCGAAGAGACCTCGGTCGAATTTGAGAGGCGCGGATTTGCCGTTTGCCACCTCGTGGAGCGCCACCATTTTTTTTGCGGTCCATCCCGGATGGAAGAAATCGATGGAGAACAGCAGCTTTTCCTGTGCCCACAAGCCGGACTCCATCTTGAAACGAATGTCGCGGTGTTGGTCGTAGCTCAGGTTTTTCCAGTAATCATGAAGCTCCAGTTTGGACGCCGCATGGGGAACGGCGGCCAGTTTGCGGGCTGCTTCGCGCAGTTGGTCGAACGAAAACTCCTCCGCCCGCAGCGCATTGGCGGGGCAAATCATCAGGGCGAGTGAGGGCAGCAAGGCGCGGGAATGGCGTGTCATGGGGCGGGCTGGTAGAATGCCGAATGTATCGCCCGCCCATTCCGCTATGGCAATAGCGAGGTGGCGCGGAAATCCCGAGCGCCGTCGCGAAAACCCGGATCGATCTCATCATGAAGGTCACCTTCATCGCGAGCGCCTTTCCCACCAGCGACAACAATCACGCCCCGTTCGTCGCGGAACTCAACGCAAACGGTCTTCCAAACGCCTATGAAACCTTCAACTGGAAGGCGGCCAAAAGATGACGCCGCGACGCCGAACTCCGCCACCGTAACGGCTGTGGTCCGGGTGGTCCCGGAGCAGGTGAAGTTCGAGAAGCGCTTGCTGTCAGTCCAAATGCTGGAACAAAACCTGGTGGCCAAAGGATCGACGTTGCCTCCGGCCGGAAACCCGGTTCCCTCACCGCCACCCGTGCTTCCCGAGCGCTGAGCTTTTTGCCCTCGCCGCAGTGATTGGGCCATGCTAAGCCAAGCTGATGAAACGCCGCCGGTTCCTCGCCCTTTCCACTGCCGCCGCATCCGTCTCCAAGGTCCAGGCGGAGGCCGGGCCGGAGCTTGGCGCGGCGCTTCTTTCCTTTGGGCTCATCACCGATGTGCAATACGCTGACGCGAACCCGGAGGGCGAGCGCCACTTCCGCGAGTCGATCCCGAAACTCAAGGCGGCGACCGCCGATCTCGCGAAGGAAAAACTCCCCTTCACGCTGCATCTCGGCGATGTGATCGACCGGGATTTTGCCTCGTTCGCCACGATCCTGCCCTGGTTCGGAGCGCTCGGCCATCCCGTCCGGCATCTGTTGGGAAATCACGACTACACGGTGGCGGATGCGGAAAAAAGCCGCGTCGTTTCCACGCTCGGCATGCCGCATGACTACTATGCATTCACCGCTTCCGGCGTGCGCTTCGTGATGTTGGATACCAACGATGTCTCGACTTACAAGCACCCGCAGGGCAGCGCTCCCGACCGTCAGGCGGAAGTCGTGTTAGAAAGCTTGGCCGCGACCAACCCGAACAACGCGCAGCCATGGAACGGCGGCGTTTCATCAGTGCAGCTCGCATGGCTGGAGAAGGAATTAGCAGCTGCCGATTCCGCAAAAGAGCCGGTGATCGTCTGCGGCCACCATCCGCTGCTGCCCGAGCAGGGACATCAGGCTTGGAACAGCCGCGAAATCCTCACGCTGCTCGAGCGCCATCCCTGCGCCCGGATCTATCTCTGCGGCCACAACCACGACGGCGCCGAAGTGATCGGCAAGGGGTTGCCATGCATCACGTTCAAATCCATCCTCCATCACCCGGAGGTCACCGCCTTCGCCGTGCTCCGGTTGTTCGCGGACCGCTTGGTCATCGAGGGCCGCGGCCGCGAAAAATCGCGCGTGATCCCGCTGCGGGGCGAGGAAAATGGGCGCGCTTGCTGAGCCTTTCAGCGAGGCGCGTGGCATTTGTTTGGGACGGGTGCGGCGCTGTTGGCCATGAACCGGGTGGGGGCGCGCTTGCGCGCGGTGAACCCGTTCCATCCCCATTGGTTCTTGAGTGCGTCGAAGCAGTTTTCGGCATCGGCGCGGTTGCGGCAGTGTTGAGTTTGGATGGTTGAGGGGAAGGGCAAGAATCCGCAAGTCGCTCACCTTCCCTTCAAACTCTGCATCTGCCGTCCACATCGCGCCTTGGTCCGAAGGTCTCCAAGCCCGGCGGTGCTTGTAAGGTTGCATCTTGCATGAACGTTTACCGCCTCTCCATGCAACGTCTTCTTTCTCCCGCATTCGCGCTCCCCGGCATTCTCGCCATTCTGACCACCACCGGCGCTGTGCGGGCGGCGGATGTCTTTAATGAAATGGTCCGCTCCACCCCTTGGTTGAGTCCCGCGGATGAATTAAAATCGTTCTCGGTGCCGCACGGTTTCGAGATTCAGTTAGTAGCCGCGGAGCCTGACATCGGCAAACCCATTTCCATGTCGTTCGACGCTCTCGGACGCATGTGGCTGGCCGAAACAAACGCCTATCCGATCGAAACCGCCGCCGATAAAACTCCCCGCGATGTGATTCGTATCCTGTCCGATTTCCACCCTGACGGACGCGCGCAAAAAAACCAGGTGTTCGCCGACGGGCTGAGCATGCCGGATGCGGTCGCACCATACAAAAATGGAACGGTCATCTTCACGATTCCTGACATTGTAAGGCTTCAGGACACCGATGGCGACGCCAGGGCCGACCGGCGGGATTCGTTGCTTGGCCCGTTTGCGGTCAGGGATACCCATAACATGGCCAACAATTTCCGTCGCGGCTTCGATGGTTGGATGTACGGAGGCCAGGGCGTCGCGAACCAGTCGGTCGTCAAGGGCGGAGACGGCAGGGAGTTCAGAATGAGCGGGGGCACATTCCGCTTCCGGCCCGACGGATCAAGCATTCAGAAATTCGGCGACGGCCAGGCGAACGTGTTCGGCCTTTGCTTCGATCCGCTAGGAAATCTCTTCACCTCGGACTGCCACTCGATGCCGATCTACCAGAACATTTTCGGCGGTTTCTATCCGGTCTTCGGCAAGCCGCATGACGGCCTGGGATACGCTCCGCAGATGCTCACTCACAATCACGGATCAACGGCGATTTCCGGGTTGATTACGTGTGAGGAGCCGTTGTGGCCCGCGGAGTTTCAGGGGAATTTCCTGCTCGGCAATGTGGTGACGAGCCGGGTCAATCGCGACCGCATTGAGGAACATGGATCGACCCGGCTGGCGGTGGAAATGCCCGACATCGTGAGTTCACGCGATCCATGGTTCCGACCGGTGGATGTGCAGTTCGGCCCGGATGGGGCGCTCTATATCGCGGACTTTTACAACCGGATCATCGCGCATGTGGAAGTGCCCTTGAACCATCCGGGTAGGGACCGCAAGAGTGGGCGCATCTGGCGCGTGGTGCGGCTTGGCGCGGATGGTAAACCGGCTCTGCGGGTGCGTCCTGATTTCACCAAACTGAGTGTTGAGGAACAGGTGGGCCAACTTGCCGATCCGAGTTTTTCGCATCGCCTGGCCGTGTTGAATTTCCTCGCCGATCAGGGCGGGAAGGAAGTGATTGAGTGTATCCGGAAAAGCGCCGGGAGCGGCAAGGCGGACCTTCATTTGAAGGCCGGAGCGCTGTGGATTCTCGAGCGGCTCGGAGAACTAACGGATGCCGAGCTTGCTGCCGCCGCCACCGATCACGAACGACTGTTGCGCACTCATGCCATGCGGATTCTCGTCGAACGCGCAACCTGGACGCCGGCAGAGTTGGACTTGGTTTACACCGGATTGAAGGATCGCGACGGCTGCGTGGCCCGCGCCGCGGCCGATGCCTTGGCCCGGCATCCCGCACCCGGGCACATTCTCCCGCTGCTCGCCCTGCGACATCGGGCTCCCGGGGATGACACCCATCTCGTTTATCAGGTTAGAAAGTCGCTGAGGGACCAGTTGCTCCTGCCGGAGGGTTTTGACTTCATCGGCAGGCAAAAACTATCAGCTCCAGATGTCCGGGCCATCGCCGATGTCGCGCTGGCGCTGCCATCATCGGGGGCGGCGGCATTTCTCGCGGAATGCCTGGCCGGATTTCCAACTGACGGAAAGCCTGATCCCGACTGGGTGAAACACATCGCGCGTTATGGCGACGCGGCGGGCATGGACGCTTTGGCCAGCGGCTTTGGCGGCAATTCCACCTACGATGCCGAAACCCAAAACACCTTGTTTCAAGCGATGCGGCAGGGCATGGCGCAGCGCGGGATGAAGCCGGGCGACAAGATGAAAAGCTGGGCCGGCGAAGTTGCCGCCAGATTATTGGAGCCGTCCGTGCCCCCGAATCCCGCCCGGCAGAAAGCTGCGGCAGACCTGGCTGCGGATCTTCAACTCGGCGATCTCGAAAAACCATTGGCCGCAATCGTCGGTGTGACTTCCGGCGACCCGGAAGCCCGGACCGCGTGCCTCCGGGCCCTCCTGTCCATCAATGCATCTAACCATCTTCAGACGGCGCAATCATTTCTGAATGACGCCGGACTTCCTATCGAGCGCCGGGGTGAAATCGCCCGGACGCTGGCGCAACTCAACTCCGCCGAATGCCGGAGAACGCTTGTGCAAACCTTGCGCCCGGCACCGGAACGGTTTGCGACACTCATCGCCGCGGCCTTGTGTGGCAGCGGCGAGGGCGCCGACGCCCTCATGCAAGCCGTGGCCGACGGCCACGCCCCAGCTTCCCTGCTCGCTCAGCGGGCGATCAAGGACAAGCTTCTCGCCGTGCGACCCAAATTGGCGGAGCAGGTGGCCGGTTTGACTTCCACGATCCGCACCAACACCGAACGCCTGCAGAAAATCGCAAGGGAACGGCACGCCACATTTCCGAAAAACGGAACCGACGCCCGAGAAGGCGCCAAGGTCTATCAAATCCACTGCGCCGCTTGTCACAGTGTCGGCGGCAAGGGAGGCAGGATCGGCCCTGAACTTGATGGCATCGGCCACCGCGGGCTCGAGCGACTTTGTGAGGATGTTCTAGATCCCAATCGCAATGTGGACCGGGTGTTCCGCTACAGCATCGTCACGCTCAAGAACGGAACCGCCGTCACCGGCCTGTTCCGGCGCGAAGAAGGCGCCCTGCTCGTTTTCGTCGATGCCGCCGGCAAGGAAATGACCGTGGAGAAAGGCCAGATCGCACTGCGCACGGACTCAGATGCTTCCCTGATGCCGGAAGTGTTCGCAGACCTCATTCCACCTGCCGATTTTCATAACCTCATGGCATATCTGCTATCCCAAGCCACTCCGGCCAAGTGACGGCTGATTCCACTTCACGATGATGACATCCCCGCGCCACACCCGCTCCAATCAAGGCGGCAGGTGGTGTTCGCAATAATCCCGGCCGTCCGCCCCGACCCGGAACTCCAGCGAGGGATCGCTGCGCTCGGTCTTGCCGCAAACGGCGCACAAGAGCTTCAGGACTTTCGAAGGGATCGACTCGCGGATTCATTCTCTTTCCCACAACCATCATCGGCGCGCCAACCCCAATAAGGAGCAGGGACGTCTCGCCCCGAATTCTGATAGAACGAGTCTCCGACTGGTGCGGCAATGTTCGGCTCCGCCCCCTTCTCCGGTTGCAGCAACGCCTTTCCGTGACAGCACGCAGCGGGGTGCTTGGTGGTGCGGAGCGACGATCTTCCGAGAGGCATTTTGCTAGTGGAATAGAAGCTGGCTAATCTAACGTGTTAATCCGTGTACTCTGACCCTATTCATTGCTAGTGGAATGGAGGCTGGCTAATCTAACGTGTTAATCCGTATACTCTGACCCTATTCACTGACCCTATTCATTTGTTTTCATCGGTTGGATCGAATCAATTTCTGAATTTCGTCGTGGTTGCCGATGAAGAAGAAGACCAGCTCCAGCGGTTTTGCGATGAACACGAATGCCAACCTGTCATCCAAGCCCACCCGGCACTCGAAAATCGTCTTAGAGAGACGGCGGATGCCGATGCCTGAATGCCCATGCGGACGGCCCCAGCTTTCAAAAACCTGATTGATCGCATCGCCGATTTCCTGCCGCTCCGACTTTGACTTGGAGCGGATTTGTTCCAGCAATTCCTCAGTGACCCTCGCCTTCAAGGAGGGCTTCGATGTCTCCGCTGAAGTCGTGGAGCTTGCCTTCTTTGCGGGCTTTTTCGATTTGGCCATGAGTTTTTTGTTCGAATTGATTCAATTCCATCTCCGTCGCGCCGTATTCGCGTGTCGCATAGTCCATAGACTCCACCGCGACCGGACGAAGCGCGACGATCTTGCCGTCCACGACAATCCCGATGTCGTCCCCCTTGAGAGCGCGGCGCAGCAGCTCGGAAAGATTGCCACGGGCGGCAGTTGGTGTGAGGGTAAGCATGCTCATGTCGGAAAAATGCCGCATTTCCGACGCAGATGCGAGCGGCAATTTCAATCATTTCCCCGACTTCGCCTTTTGCTTCATTCCAATAGCTTCGCGCCCATTTGCGCTCTTTGCGTCTTCACTGAGGCGTTTGCGCCCGGCGCTGTCGTGGGCGGGGGCGAGGTTTTCGGCGGGCATGCAGTGGAAACGGCCAACCCATCCCACTTGAAGTGGACACCAATCTGGTCGAGAACATGATTCGTCCGACCAAACTAGGTGCGAAGAACTCGATGTTTTTCGGTAGTCTTGATGCCGGCACCAACAATGCGTTGTTCTACACGCTGATGGCCAACTGCAAGAACCACGGCTTGAATCCGGAGATGTATCTGACCGAGGTCATCAAGCGCCTGCCGCACACTGCGACCGTCGAGCAAGCCGCAGAGCTGACCCCGGCCCGCTTCGCCGCCGCCCTCCGAGCTCAGGAGCAGGAGGTCGCCTAACAATCGTCCCGCCGGTGCCGCAGCCGAGGGATGAATTTAGGACGCTTCCGGGAGTTTGAACACCACGACGGCAGCGCCGCTTCATTCTGCCGCCAACGCGGTGTTCCCTATCAGACACTCATGAACTGGCTGGGCCACGCCAGCGCGAATCTGCCGGACCCCGAACAACCACCGGCATTCCTTGCGTTCCAACATGAATCCGCGAGTCGGTCCCTTCGAAAGTCCTGATGCTCTTGTGCGCCGTTTGTTGGGGTCCGGTGAGATACCATCGGACAGCGAGTCTCCAGACTCGCCAATCACTGCGGCAGGTGGTGTTCGCAATAATCCCGGCCGTCCGCCCCGACCCGGAACTCCAGCGAGGGATCGCTGCGCTCGGTCTTGGCGCAAACGGCGCACTCATGCAGGGATTCCACAGCCGACGAGATGGCGCGGTGAAACTCATGCCGGCGCTTGATCTGCCCCCAGCCGCCGTTGAGCAGCGCGTTGACGCCGCCGATCACCCCGCCCGTGACCAGCCCGAAGCTATGCGCCCAATTGGCGATCGGTCCTAACAAACCCGTAAAACACAGCACCAGCCACAACAACATGAAACGCACCGTCTGCGGGTTCATTTCCAGACCGCCCGTCGGATAGAGTTTCGACCGCACGACCACGAACCCGAACAACCCGTAAACCACCCCCGACATCCCACCGAAGTTGGTCCCCTTAAACCACGCCTCTGCCAGATTCGAAACGGCAGCAGTCGCCAGCACCAGCAGCCCGAATTTCACGCTGCGGAAGTGCGTCTCGAGGACTCTCCCCAAGGTCCACAACCACATCATGTTGAAGAGCAGGTGGATGGGCCCGAAGTGCAGGAAAATCGGCGTCACCAGCCGCCACACCTGTCCCCGCCCGATTTGTGCCAGCGGTTGCGCGTTCGGGCGGGACAACTCCCCGAGCCGTTCGGCGGTCCGCTCATACCCGGCGGAGCCTTCCTCGCCAGCCTCTTCCATCCGCTGGAGTTCCTCATGCAACTCGGTGATCGTCAGCGCCGACGCCGGTTCGGCGAAGAACAGCACCGATACCGGCCGCGTGTCATTTCCGAGTCGGCTCACCACGGCAACCAGAATGCAGACGGCGATCAGGAAAATGGTTAGAGGACAGCCCGACCCGCGAACCGGCATTTCACGATAGCGGGCATGGCGGGGATTCGGTGGCCCGGAGGATGGTTGGTTCATACGGGTGGATAGGTTGGCTCGGACTTGCGGGTGGTCAGGGCCTGCCGCACCACGCGCGCCGACCATTCAAGCGGTCAAACCGCCGGAGGAAAGCAC
>CAMBPB010000026.1 GCA_945869465.1 Prosthecobacter debontii | reverse complement strand
GGCGCGGTGATCGGCAGCCGGAGTTTTGTGAACGAGGCGTTTGCAAGCGCCCGTGAGCGTTTCGGGCCGCAGCGCAAGGACGGCGCGCGGAAAATGCGTGGCAGCGGCGCTGCGGCAGCCGGCATTCTGTGGAGCATGCGGGATCTATCAAAGGCGCGATGATCAGCACGCCGGTGGCGATCGGCAATGGCACGTGGGATGTGAAGCGCGTGTTAGGCGAGACCCCGGTGCATGAGGGCGGCTCGGCGTTTTTCGTCGTGCCGGCGCGCACGCTGGTCTATTTTCAGGCGATCGACGGGTGTGGCAAGGCGGTGCAGACGATGCGCGGTTGGAGCACGTTGCAGCCGGGTGAAAACGCCTCCTGCGTGGGTTGCCACGAGTCGCAAAACAGCGCGCCGCCGGGCCAGGGATACGGGTCCACGCTGGCGATGAAGGGGCAGCGCCTCAAGCTCGCGCGGGTTTACGGTCCCGCGCGGGGATTCAGCTTGGCACGGGAGGCGGTGAGGAGCTTGAGTGGCGGGGAATGGTCACAGGGCAATGGTCCGGTGAACTTGCCGCTTTCCATGGCTCGTGGCGCGACGCATGGTTTCCGTCGTGTCGGAGCGTGTGGTGAAACCTGAAATTCTGGATTATCTGGCGGTGGATGATCCCGCGGCGGTTCGCAGCCGGTTGGATCTGCGGCGCATCAATTTTCTGATGGGTAACGAGCGATGGGTTTGCAGGACCGTCCGCAAGGTTGCCGTGGCGGCCTCGCGGGGAGTCGTCGAATTCGGTGCGGGGGAAGGAATTCTTTCGGCCCGACTCGCTTGGATTCTGCCAAGTGCGCGGGTCACGGCCTGTGACCTGGCGCCGCGGCCTGCAGGACTCGGCGCAAGGGTGTTGTGGCGGCAGGGAGACGTTCTCTCCGGCGAGATAGCGCCGGAAGGCGGGGTTTTGGTGGCGAATTTATTCCTGCATCATTTCGAGGGGGAATCGCTGCGGAAGCTGGGGCGGCTTTGCGAGGGATTCGAAATCGTGATTTTCAACGAACCGGCGCGTGCCAGGTTTCCGCACCTGCTGGGCGTCTTGATGTGGCCGCTGATCAACCGCGTGACCCGGCACGACATGCATGTGAGCATCCGCGCGGGATTTGCCGGCGGCGAGTTGCCCGCGCTTCTCGGCCTGGATCGGCAAAAATGGCGGTTTCGCGAAACTTCCACGTGGCGCGGGGCGAGGCGTGTGTTAGGGTGGCGGAGTTGACTCGGGAAATCACCATCATTGGAGGCGGCTTGGCCGGGCTTTCGCTGGCTGTGGCACTGCGGCGGCAGGGTGTGCCGGTGACCGTGCTTGAGGCCGGGCAGTATCCGCGCCATCGGGTTTGCGGGGAGTTCATCTCGGGCGTTTCCCCCACGACGCTGGATTCTCTGGGGATTCGGGACCTGTTTGACGATGCCAGGCGGCACCGCTCACTGTGCTGGCACGAGGGCGGACGGACGATTCACCGCGCCACCCTGTCAGAACCCGCACTGGGCATTTCGCGGTTCGTGTTAGATGGGCGTCTCAAGCGGCGGGTGGAGGCCATGGGCGGAGCCGTGAAAACCGGCTTTCGTGTCCAGCCCGCCGCGATGGAGGGAGTGGTTTGGGCGGCCGGCAGGAGGCCGCGTCCGGGGCCATGGATCGGACTGAAGGCGCATGTGAGAGGAGTGCCGATGTCGGCCGATCTCGAAATGCACGCGGGCCGAAACGGATATGCCGGATTGGCGGGCGTGGAGGACGGATGGGTGAATGTCTGCGGCCTGTTTCAGATCGATCGGACGCTTGGAGTGAAGGGTCGTGACTTGTTGCCTGCCTATCTGGAAGCCGGGGGAAACCCGGGACTTGCGGAAAACCTCCGAGATGTGGAATGGCGCGAGGGTTCGTTTTGCGCAGTGGCGGGTTTCGAGTTGGGGCGGCAACCGGAGGTGCCGGGTTTGCTCTGCCTTGGCGATGCGGAGAGCATGATTCCTCCCTTCACCGGCAACGGGATGACGATGGCATTCCAAGCGGCCGAATGCGCTTGCGGACCGCTGGGGCAGTGGGCGTCCGGCGAGCTTGCCTGGCAAGCGGCGGTGAATCGGCTGCGGGATGCGCTTGCCCGGCGCTTCCGGCGACGCCTCGCGGTGGCGCGGGTGCTGCACCGGGTATTGTTCGACGCCGCCGGTCGATCGCTCTTGCAGTCCGTCGCGTCGGCCGGTTTGCTGCCTTTCACGCGAATGCTGTCACTGGTTCGGTAGTTTTTTGCTGTGAGTTGTTTGCTTGTCCGACCTATGTATCTGCACTCCATTGCTACGGCGGTTCCGCCAAAAACGTTTTCCCAAGATGAATGTTGGCGGGCGCTTTGCGAAGACGGCCTGCTCAGTTCGCTCAGACCGGGCTCGGTTTCATTGGTTAGAAAAATCCTGACCGGCGGGTCGGCGGGCATCGAGCGGCGGAACCTTGCGGTGGAGGAACTTGGACCGGTTTTTTCGCGCGGGGCGCAGGACTTGAACGAAGGCTTCGAGCGCGAGGCACCGGCGCTCGCCGGGCGGGCGTTGTCGCTGGCACTCGAGCGCGGGGGCACCGCCGCGGCGGAGGTGGACGCGTTGTTTGTCTGCACCTGCACCGGCTATCTTTGTCCGGGGGTGAGCAGTTACCTTGCGGAACTTCTGGAGCTGCGGCCCGACGTCTATCTAGCGGATCTGGTGGGGCTGGGGTGTGGTGCGGCGATTCCGATGATGCGGGCGGCGCAAGGATTTCTCGCGGCGAATCCGGGAGCGGTGGTGGCGACGGTGGCGGTGGAGATTTGTTCGGCGGCCTTTTATATGAATGACGACGCGGGAGTGCTCATCAGCCTGTGTTTGTTTGGCGATGGCGCGGCGGCAACCGTCTGGAGCGACAAAGGCAAGCCGGGTGACTGGCAGGCCGGGCATTTCACCACCACCCACCGGCCCGTGGAACGCGAGAAGATCCGCTTCGTGAACGCGGAGGGAAAGCTGAAGAATCAACTGCACCGGTCCGTGCCGGGCTTGGCCGCCGAAGCGGTGGCGGATCTCTTTGCGCTGCGCAGCGGCGAGCCCGATCAAGTCATCGCCCACTCCGGCGGCCGCGACGTGGTGGACGCGCTGGAGAGCCTGCTGCCGTTCCAACTTACAGAAACCCGGGCGGTCTTGCGCGACCATGGCAACATGAGCAGTCCGGCGGTGCTTTTCGCCTTGGAACGAAGGCTTGCGGAGTCACGCGCCGGCGATCAACGCCTCTGGCTCACCGCCTTTGGAGCGGGTTTCGCGGCCCACGCATGCGAGCTGTGGCGGTGATGCCATGCAGCGCCGGAGAGGGAAGATTTTCACATCGACGGGAGCGGCGGCGAGCATCGAGGCGGGTGGCCCGGTTGGCTCGGGGAAACCGTCAAGGCGCAGCGGTTCGGTGGACCAGCGGGTGCACCGCGCCGGCGTGAGCTGATAGGGATGGTGACGCACCCGGCCGCAGAAGAGCTCTCCCGCCGGATTTGCTGAAAAAAGTAGGTAGCGTTCTACCAGAAACCATTCGAGCGAACCCGGAACGGCAGGTTGGGTGGAGGTGGGGATTTGATACACAAAGTCGGCATCCAGTGAACCGGCGGTTTCCCTCCGGCTTCGGTATTGCATGTGGCCGCCGCATTTTGTGCTTCGCATTGCGGCATGTTGATAGGGCAGGTGAAAGAAACGGCGGGCGATTGCCACCGCCAGGGGTTGATTGCACTCCAGCGAGAAGAACCAGACGCCGGGATTTCCATCGGCATCGTGAACATAGGTGCGGACGTTGAGTTCCATGAACCACGAGAGCCATGGGACCGGCGGCATGCCAACCGGGCGCACTCGGTGCATGAAAAACGGCACCACGCCGAGCCACGCGCTGCCTTCGAACGTATCGACATGCAGGCCCGGCGGCAATCGCTCCGCAATGCCCGCGGGATCCACCGGCCAGTGCAGGAATAACAATCCGGCCCAGCGCTGCCGCATGAGCGCAAGCCCGGGAGGTGATTCCCTGGCGGCAAAGCGTTGTTCGGATGTGGGCTGGCGGACGGTCATGACGGAGGATCGCGCGTGAGGGCCGGGATGCCAGAGTTTTTCTGGCCTGTGGATTGGACCGCCTGCTCAGACCTTGGCGTGGCCGGCTGAGGCGCACTTGGAAGCGGTCGCTGACGTCGCTTGCGGAGATCGGCGCGCGGGTTCCGCGATTTGGGCTTGGCGGGCGCTGATCCGGCGGCTAGCTGTTTCGCCATGCCGAACCCTTGGACTGGAAAAGGAAATCCGTACACCCGCGCTGAAGTCATCGAGCGTTTCAACGACACGCTCGCGAAGGGCCAGGCGATTATCGCCGCCGGCGCCGGCTCGGGAATTAGCGCGAAATTCATCGAGAAAGGCGGCGCCGATCTCATCATCATCTACAACTCTGGACGCTTCCGCATGATGGGTCACGGCTCGACGGCGGGCATGATGGCCTACGGCGATGCCAATGCGATTGCCATGGAAATCGGCGAATACGAAGTGCTGCCCATCGTCGAGGAAATCCCGGTGATTTGCGGCGTCCACGCCACCGACCCCCGCCGCCGCATGTGGCACTGGCTCGGCAAGGTGAAGGACATGGGGTTTTCGGGAGTCAACAATTTCCCGACCCATACCATTGTGGACGGCCACTTCCGCGGCGTGCTGGAGGAGACCGGCATGAGCGTGAAGAAGGAGTTTGAAATGGTGGCCCTCGCCCGCAAAATGGACTTGTTTTCCATCGTCTATGTCGGCTCGCCCGAAGAAGCCGTGGAAATGGCGAAATGCGGCGCGGACGCCATCATCGCCCATGTCGGCACCACCGTCGGCGGCTCGATTGGCGTAACCAACGCGGTGGTGAGCTGGGACGACACGATCCGCCGCACCCAGGCCATCATCGACGCCGCGAAGACCGTGCGCGATGATATTTTCTATCTCTGCCACGGCGGACCGATCAACACGCCGGAGGATGCTGACCGCGTGATCAGCAGCACGGATTGCGTCGGCTTTGTCGGCGCATCAAGCTTGGAACGCATGGGCATCGAGGAAGCGCTGACCAATCTCACCAGAGAGTTCAAGTCGATCCCGGTGAAGCGGAAAGCCTAAACCCATTCGATCATGGCCACCATTGCGATACTCGGCACTCTGGACTCGAAAGGCGGGGAACACGCTTTCCTTGCGGAGCGGATCCGCGCGCGCGGACATCAAACGCTGCTGATCGACGTCGGCAGCGGCGACGCGCCATCGGTCACGCCGGACATCACCCGCGAGCAGGTCATTGCGGCGGCGGGCATGGACCTCACGGAGTTGTTAGCGCGCAGGGACCGCGGCGAGTGCGTGGTGGCGATGAGCCAGGCGGCGCCGGTCCTGCTGGCGAAACTGGCGGCTGAAGGGAAAATCGATGGCGTGGTTTCGCTCGGCGGCGGAGGTGGCACGGCCATCGCGACGGCGGCGATGCGCGCCTTGCCGCTAGGTTTTCCCAAACTGATGGTTTCGACGCTGGCGGCCGGAAACACTGCGCCTTACCTCGGCACCAAGGATATCGTCATGATGCCGAGCGTCGCCGATGTGGCCGGCTTGAACCGTCTATCAAGACTGATCTTCTCGCGGGCCGCCGGTGCGATCTGCGGGATGGTGGAAGCGGAAATCGATGCCGACGGTTCGCGGCCGCTGGTGGTCGCCAGCATGTTCGGGAACACCACCGCTTGCATTACCGAGGCGAAACGCATCATCGAGGAGGCCGGCTACGAAGTGCTGGTGTTCGCCGCCACCGGCACGGGTGGAAGAGCGATGGAGGCGCTCATCGAAAGCGGTCTTGTGGCCGGCGTTCTCGATCTAACCACCACCGAATGGGCGGATGAACTCGTCGGCGGAACGCTGACCGCCGGTCCCGAGCGCATGGATGCCGTGGCCAAGGCGAAAATTCCCGCGGTCGTCGGACCTGGCTGCCTCGACATGGTGAATTTCGGCGCACGGGAAGCGGTTCCGGAGAAGTTCGCGGGCCGCAATTTTTATGTCCACAATCTTCAGGTCACCCTGATGCGCACCACGCCCGAGGAATGCGCGCAACTCGGCCGCATCATCGCGGAAAAGGTCAACCGCTACGAGGCTCCGGCGGTGATCATGATTCCGAAAAAAGCAATCAGCGTGATCAGCGCGGAGGGCCAGCCGTTTCATGATGCCGCCGCGGATGAAGCGTTGTTTGCGGCGATCCGCGGGAACTCGAAGGTTCCGGTAGAGGAATTCAACGAGGAGATCAACAGCCCGGTGTTTGCCCGGGCCTGTGCCTTGAAGTTGTTAGAGATGATGAGCGCGGCACCAAGGAGCTCGCATCGCGGGGTTGAAGAAACGATCTGAAAGAGCCCCATGGCACCCGGCGTAAGGCCCCACTCGACCTCCGCCACTGCATGAAAGTATTTGCCACCCTGCCGTCACTCGCCGCGATTTTCATGATTGCCTCCCCGAGCGGGGCCGCTCCGTTGCGGGTGCTCATCGCCAGCGACCAGATCGCCTTCCGCGATCCTTATGCGGCAGCGTTGAAAAGCGCGGGAGCGCAAGTTGTCGCGGCCGGCGAGCTCGACGAGGCGGCTTTGGCAAAGGCGGATGTCGTGTTGCTCCATCGCGACAAGTTCGAGCCACTCTCCGTTGCCAGTCAAACGGCTCTAAGCGCATTTGCCGGGCGCGGCGGCGGCATTGTCGCGGTCAATGGTGCGGTGGCCGCCGGCGATGTGGAATGGGGCAAGGCGACACTCGGCGGAGCATGGGATGCCAAGGATAGCCGGAAATTCAGCAGCCGGATGATGTTGTATGTGGTGAGCAATTCCCACCCGCTGGTGAAGGACTCGTCGCCCTTCGACATCGACGACGACACTCTTTACGATCTCGCGCTTGATGATCACATCTGCGTGCTCGCTTCGGCATTCACGCCAAAAGGCCGCAATGCGAAACGCGGGGATGGCCCGGTTGTCCCGTCACGCGACGTTCGGGCTTCCATTTACGATCTCCAACCCCAGATGTGGACCTACGAGGGATCCAAACATCGCGCCGCGGTTTTGCTTCAAGGCTCGCCCGCCACGCTGGCCCACGCGAGCATGCGCAGCTTTATCCTGCGCGGTGTGGCGTGGACGGCGAAACGCGAAAACACTGACGAGTTCTGCAACAAGGCGGAACTTGCAACCTTGCGTTACCCGAACGGCGGGCCGCTGCGCGCTCCCGATGCGATCAAACAATTCAAGATGCAGCCCGGTTTCCTCGCCAATGTGGTCGCGGCGGAACCCCTGATCAACAAGCCCATCGCCGTGCAATGGGATGCGCGCGGACGTTTGTGGGTTGCGGAAACTCCGGAGTATCCGAATGGCAGGCGTCCACTCGTCGCCCCGGCATGGAAGGAAACCGGCGTGCTCGATCCGGGCAACTATGATCGCCCGGGACGCGACAGCATCAGTTTGTTAGAAGATGCCGATGGCGATGGCGCGATGGACAAAAAACATATCTTCTACGAAGGCTTGGAACTGGTCACCGCCTTCTGCCTGCATGGCGACGGAGTGATCGCGGTGGCGCAACCGAACATCGTCTGGCTTCGCGACACCGACGGCGACGGCAAGGCGGAGACCGTGGTTCCGTTGTTTGGCGGCTTCGCGCCGGGCGACACCCATTTTGTGGCCAACCACTTCATCACCGCTCCTGACGGCTGGATTTACGCCAGCACCGGCAGCGGCGCGGTGGCAACCCATCCCGAGACCCGCAAGGAGATGGCAAGAATCTCCTCCGGCGTCTTCCGCTTCAAGGCCGATGGTTCCGCCATCCAACAGGTCGCATCCCAAGGTGGCAATTCCTTTGGCGGCGAGGTCACGAGCGAGATGGAGGTTTTTCATGGCAAGGCGACCAGCGGCAATCCGATCCAGCATGTGGTTGTTCCCGAGTGGGTGTTGCTCAAGGCTCCTAACAACAAGGCGCAAAGCCTGTCCGCCGTGAACCCGGGCCGCGCCGTCGCCCGGAAGGACATGCCGGAACGCGCGCCGCTCAAACAGATCGACCAGGTCGGCCGCTACAGCGCCGCCTGCGCCACGCTGGTCTATGAAGGTGGTGCCTGGCCCAAGGAATATGATGGCAAGATTTTCGTCAGCGAGCCGATCCTCGACATCATTCACCACGAGACGCTCAAACCCGAAGGCTCCTCTTACCAAGGCGAGCTGGTTCTCCAGAATGGCGAGTGGCTGCGCTCGGAGGATTACTGGTTCTGTCCGATTGACGTAACGATCGGCCCGGACGGCGCGATGTATGTGCTGGATTTCTACACCCCCGTCGTCACCCACAACGACACCCGCGGACCGCAGCACAGCAAGTCGGGAGCCTCGGTTAGGCCCGACCGCGATCAATACTTCGGTCGCATCTACCGCATCCAGCACGAGTCTGCGGCGAAGCTCGCCAACCCCGACCTAACAAAGGCGAATGCCGCCGCGCTGGTGGTGGCATTCACCCACCCCAACCGGGTGGTGCGTTTCAATGCCCACCGCATTCTGATGGAAAAGGCCGATATCTTCGGCCCCCAGGCGGTCGCCGCGCTGACCACGATGGCGAACGGCGAAACCTTCGTGCCGGCCCGCATCCTGGCACTGTGGGCGCTGCATCGCCTTGACCAACTCAAGGAACCGACGCTTGCCGCCGCCTTTCAGGCCGCCGATGCCGGCATCCGGAAAAACGCCATGCTGATCGCCGAGTCCGGCGGGTTGTCCCTGAGCGGCAAGCAAACCTCCGCCGGTCTGGAAGACCCCGACGCGCGCGTGCGCCTCGCCACCTTCCGCGCGCTCGGAGCCTCCGCGATGACTCCCGAAGCCAGTTCCGCGCTGTTGGCTAATCGCACGCAACCCGCCGATGTGTGGTCAACCGCCGCCGCCGCCGCCGCTGGAGCGGGAAATGCATCCTCGCAGCTTGAGACGATTCTAACCGATGCCGCCGGCGCCAATCAAAGCGAGGAATCCGCCCGCTCGCTCGCCGCCTCGCTCGTCACGAGCGGAAACCCAAGCCAGTTGCTCGGCGTGATCCAGGCCGCGGCAAAGTCACCCCATGTGAAGCTCGTTGGCGCGGTCCTGAAGGAACTGGGCAAAACCCCGCCAAAGGCACCGCGCGATGCAAGGTTATTCCTCGCGGCGCTCCGCCCGCTCCTGGCCTCCCCAGACCGGCAGTTGGCGGCGGCGGCGCTGCCTCTCGCCGCGGCGTGGAACCATGGCGGAGCCCTGGACCCGGAGATCGGCAAACTCACCGAGGAACTGCTTGTCGTGGCCCGCGATTCGAAACAACCCGAAGGGGTTCGTGCCGACGCCATCCGCACCTTGTTGCCCGCCCGCGTCGCTAACAAACTCGTGCTTCCCAACATCATCGCGCTGTTGACCATCCCGCAACCCGACGCGCTGGCGAAAGAGATCATCGCCGCCCTCGCCGCCACCGGTGAGTCCGGTGCGGGCCGCGCATTGGCGGATGCGTTTTCCACCTTCCCAGCCAGTCAGCGCGAGGCGGCCTTCACCGCGCTGGTGAGTCGCCGCGAGTGGACCAAGCTGCTGCTTGATGCCGTCGAATCGAAAAAACCCCCGACAAGTTTCTTCGATCCCGGATCCATCTCGCGCCTAACAGCCCACCCGGATCCGGAGACCGCCAAACGCGCGAAAACCCTGTTCAGCGGCTCCGCGGACGGCAAAAACATCGGCAAGGACCAGCTCATCGCCCAACTGCTGCCCCTGATCGACAAACCGGGAAACCTCGCTAACGGAAAGCAGTTGTTCACCGCGGTGTGCTCGGCGTGCCACCAGCTTGAAGGAGCCGGCAGTCGCTTCGGTCCCGATCTCACCGGCATCGGCGCGCATCCCGTGATGGAGCTTCTCACCCACATTGTGAACCCGAGCCTGGTCGTCGATGACGAGCATCGCACCTGGAACATCACCCTGAAGGACGGCACTCAATACTCGGCGCTGATCGCCACCGAAAACGAAACCCGCGTGCAACTCCGCCAGCCCGGCGGAAACACGCTCGATCTGAAAACCGCGGACATCGCAGCCCGCAAGAAGGGCGACAATTCGCTGATGCCCGACGGACTCGAAGCCCTCGGGGCCGACAATCTCCGGGACATCATCGCCTATATCCGAAGCTGCGCCGCGCAAAAAACCGGCGACAGCCCCAGCAAATCCAACTAACTCTCACCCACCAACATCCATGAAACAGCCCCTGACGAAACTCACCCGGAGCGCCTTGCTCTGCATCACCGCGCTGGTCCCGGCCCTGAGCCTGGCCGCCGACGCCCCGCCAAACTCCATTGAACCGATGGGTCAGAAGTTTGCCGAACCCAAGCCTGAAAAAACCCTGCGGGTGCTGCTGGTTGGTTCCGGCAGTTCGCATGACTTCCCGAAGTATTTTCTCGGGGTCGATGCGGTAACCTTGAAAACCGCCGGTGGCGTGGATGTGGCCGCCACGCCGAATCTCGATGAAGCGCTCGCCTTGCTGCCGCAAGCCGATGTGCTGGTTTTCAGTGGCAATCACAACCAATATGGAACCCCCGGATTTCAGCAGGCACTCAACGATTTTGCCGACAATGCCAAGGGCATCGTCCTTGTGCACGCGGCCACCTGGTCCCATCCGTGGAAGGGATACAACCAGCGTTTCACCGCCGGGGCAACCTCCGGTCACGGCAAGGGTGAAGTCACCGTGACGCTGAAAAACGCCGTCCACCCGGTCATGAAGGGGGTTCCGGCAATCTTCAAAATCTTCGATGAGAACTACTATCACAAGTTCATTCAGGATGCGCAGGTCGATCTGCTGGCGGAAAACAGCCCGGACGGCAACAAGGGCGTCCATCCGAGCGTTTGGGTCGTGAAAGACCCGAAAACCCGCATCGTTTGCATGACTCTGGGTCACGCCGAGGAGGCCCATGCAAATCCCTCATACAAAGCGATTCTGATCAACGCGGTGAATTGGGCCGGCAATCGCTAACCGTGCGTATCGCTTTGGAGTTCAGAGGCCGAAGCGATCCAGCCTGAAGGTGGATAGATCAAACCGCGTGCGCCCCTCCGCCGTCATTTCCGCGTGCGCCTCACTCACCATCCGCCGCCGAGTGCTTGAACCCGTGACCGCGGCATGCGGATGCCAGCCAGAGGATTCCAAGGAACCGTATTTCGTCGTTAGAATCATCGCTGGCGAGTGGGGCGCCTGCATGGGCAGCGACAATCGTGCCGGTTACATGTTGGACCAAAACGGAAACTTCTGGGACGGGAATTTTTGCGAGAGACAGGTTGCCGCTCACGGCACCCGCGGGAATTTCGAGAAATCCGGCGGGCGTTTTTCGAGGAAGGCTTGTTTGCCCTCGCGGCCTTCCTCGCTCATGTAATACAGCAGGGTGGCATTTCCTGCTAGATCGAGCAATCCCATTTGCCCATCGCAATCGGCGTTGAGGGCGGACTTGAGGCAGCGCAGGGCGAGCGGCGAGTGGGCGAGCATTTCCCGGCACCACTGGAGCGTTTCCTTTTCGAGATCGGCAAGTGGGACCACCGTGTTGACGAGGCCCATGTCGAGCGCTTGCCGGGCATCGTATTGGCGGCAGAGATACCAGATTTCGCGCGCCTTTTTCTGGCCGACGATGCGGGCGAGATAACTGGAACCGAGCCCGCCATCGAACGAACCGACCCGCGGTCCCGTTTGGCCGAAGCGGGCGTTGTCCGCTGCGATGGTCAGATCGCAGACAATGTGCAACACGTGGCCGCCACCGATCGCATAGCCGGCCACCATCGCCACGACGGGTTTGGGCAACGAGCGGATTTTTTTCTGCAAATCCAGCACGTTGAGCCGGGGGATGCCGTCCTCGCCGATGTAGCCGGCATGGCCGCGGACTTTCTGGTCACCGCCGGAGCAGAACGCGAGGTCGCCCGCGCCGGTGAGGATGATCACGCCGACAGCCGGATCCTCATGCGCCAGATCGAAGGCCTGCAGCAATTCCTTCACCGTTTTCGGCCGGAAGGCATTGCGCACTTCCGGGCGGTTGATGGTGATTTTGGCAATTTTTCCCTGATCCGTCGTTTCGTAACGGATGTCCTCGAATTCGCGCACGGTGGTCCACATGGCGGGGAGTTTGGATAATCCGACTTCGTCCCGCAATCCCAACCGGAACGATTCGCCTGATCATCGGCTCGTCCGCTGCCACCGTCTGGAACGACTTTATTCACCAAGGGTCGCGCGCAAGATAAGAATCATCGGCCGCGCTTCATTCAGATAGATCGCCGGAGGTTCACAAACCCGCCCGCAGAAACCCCGCCACCTGTTCCGCCAGCCACTCCTCCGCCTCCCATGGCACGCGGTGGCCTGATAGGGGCGCGATGGCGAGCCGGGCGCGGGGCATCAGAGAAACCGCCCGTTCCGCCAGCGCGAGGAATTTCGCATCGTGTTCTCCCGCCACCCACAGCACGGGCACGGTGATTTCTTGAAGCCGGTCCCATAGCGGTTGCTGGGCTCCCAGCGACCAATCGACAAAACTCCGCGCGATTTCCCGCCGCCGCATCACCAGCCGCCCCGAGGCTTGCGGATCGCGCGGCGCGGTATGGCCGAGGATCGGCTGGGCGTTCCAGGCAGCGAGAAATTCCTGCCAGTTTCCTGTTAGCGCCTTGGTCGCCCACTCTGTGTCGCCCGCCCGCCGGGTTTCCCGCTCCGCCTGCGACTCCAGCCCCGGATGCGTGGAAACGATGACCGCCGCCTGCCACGGATGCGCTTTTTCTAACAATGAATACAGGGCCAGCCGCCCGCCCATTGAATAACCTAACACCGCCCGCCCATTGCCGCGGAACACCTCGCCGCGCGCATCGGCATTCAAGGCCGGACCGAAGTCCGCCAGCGGCATCGGTTGGCATTCCAGAAACCGCCACAAGTCCACCGCCCGCGAGCCGGTTTTTCCAGCGGCGAGACGTTTGGCAAAGCCCCGCCAATCGGCTGCCATGCCGAGCGCCCCGTGCAGGCACCAGCAATCCATGGGACCCGCCTCGCGGCGCTCGTCGGCTTGTTTCGAACACTGGATCACTTTCTCATGCTTCGTTCCTGCGCGACGCGAATGGCTTCACGGAGTTTCCCAGATACCACCAGCGGCTCATCCCGAGATTGGCGAGGCGCTGGATGGCGTCGTAATCCGCCACCACCACCGGCACGCAAACCACTCCGATCCTCGATTGCACTCGCCGCTTGCCACTCGGCCATGCCCTGGGTCCACACCAGGTCCAGCTGCGGATTGAGGCTGGCCTCCTGCGCTTTCAGCCGCAGATCCGAGAGCGTTAGCGGACCGAGTCGCGCCCCTTTCTGCGGGTAAAACCATGCGTCCTGAGGCGGCTCGTCCATGACTTATGCTTATCGGAATCACGAAAACCTGTCAAACCCCGCCTCAGACCGTCGATGGCGCGTTTCCATCGAGCGCACCTCAACCCACATGAACCGGCGGGGGTTGCGGGTGATCGATGGGAAATCACGGACAACTCCGGCGGCAACCAGGGTGTAATCATTTCCGGCGGACAAGGTGGTGGCGATGACGACGCGGTGGCCGCGGCGCAGCAGTCCGGAGGGGAAATCGAGGGGAGAACCAACGGCATGGCCAATTTAGCGGCGGCGCGATCTGGCGGTTTCCCGGGTTTTGCGCACCTGAGCCGACCCGCTGCGCCCGAAATTCCGTCACCTGAAATTCCGCATTGCCCAGATGCCTCAGATTCGCATGATCCCTCCGCCATGTCTTTTTTCCCCGACATCCCAAAAATCGCCTACGAGGGCCCGTCTTCCAAGAACCCCCTCGCCTTCAAACACTACAACCCGGAGCAGCTCGTCGAAGGCAAGCCGATGCGGGATCACCTGCGCTTCGGCGCCGCCTACTGGCATGTGATGCGCAACGGCTTGAGCGACCCCTTCGGTGCTCCCACCGCGCTGATGCCGTGGGACGACTACTCGGACTCGGTTTCCAACGCCAAGCAGCGCGCCGACGTGTTTTTCGAGTTTCTCGATAAGACCAGCATCGATTTCTACTGCTTTCATGACCGCGATGTGGCCCCGGAACTCAACGACTACACAAAGTCCACCGAGGCGCTGATGGAAGTCACCAGCCACCTTCTCCAACACCAGCAAAGCAGCGGCAAAAAGCTGCTGTGGGGCACGGCCTGCTTGTTCGGCCACCCGCGTTACGCGCATGGAGCCGGCACCGCGCCCGACGCCCGCGTGTTCGCCTACGCCGCCGCCCAGGTGAAGGCCGCGATGGATGCCACCCAGGCTCTTGACGGCCTCGGCTACGTGTTCTGGGGCGGCCGCGAGGGTTACGGTTCGCTGCTCAACACCAATATGAAACGCGAAGTGGAACACCTCGCCATGCTGCTTCACATGGCGGTGGACTACAAACGCGCGATTGGTTTCACCGGCCAGTTTTACATCGAACCCAAGCCGCGCGAACCCTCGACCCACCAATACGATTCCGACGCGGCCGCGTGTCTCAACTTCCTGCGCGAGTTCGACCTGCTAGGCGACTTCAAGCTGAACATCGAGACCAATCACGCCACCCTCGCCGGCCACACGATGGAACACGAGCTCACCGTGGCGATCAATGCCGGCGCGCTCGGATCGGTCGATGCCAACCAGGGCGACACCTTGTTAGGCTGGGACACCGATCAGTTTCCGACCGACCTTTACGGCACCAGCAAGGTGATGCTCAAGGTGCTCGAAATGGGCGGCTTCACCACCGGCGGCCTGAACTTCGATGCCAAGCGCCGCCGTGAATCCCACGAACCGCTCGACCTCTTCCATGCCCACATCGGCGGCATGGACGCCTTCGCCCGCGGCTTGAAGATCGCCGCCGCGGTCCGCGCCGACGGCCGGATCGACGCCTTCGTCAAAAACCGTTATTCCTCATGGGATGCGGGCATCGGCCAGCACATCGAGAGCGCCAAGCCCACCTTCGCGGAACTCGCCGACTTCGTGGCGAACAACCCGGAACCCGCGCTGGCCTCGGGTCGCCAGGAGTTGATGGAGAATATTCTCAACGAATTGATCTGATCGTTCACACGATCATCCGCCGCCTTGAACCACGACCTCCACGTGGTGCCTGGCGGCGGTTCCCGTTTCAGGGTGTCAGCTCGCGCTCCACTGGCGCAGGCGCTCGGCGGACGTTTTCACGGCTTCCTCGCCGGCGATCTCAAGAGTGGTGGGACCGTCGAAACCCGACGCCAGCAACTCCTTGACGATGGCCTCGATGCCGACGATGCCCGCGCCTAACGGAATCAGCCCCATGCCGCAGCCGAACTGGGTGCCGCGCTTGGGCAGCCACTCGGCGGGCATGTCCTTCCAATGCACGTGTTTGATGCGCGGGCCGAAGGTTTTCACAAACTCCAGCGGATCGCCGCCGCCGAGCCACGAATTGCCGGTGTCGAGGTTGATGCCGACGGTTTCCTCATGACCGAGCGCGTCGAGGATGCGACTCATGCCGTCCACGGTGTCGGTGAGAATGCCGTGGGGTTCTATCAGCAACTCGATGCCCAAGGTCTTCGCCCAGCGGATCGGTTCGTGGAGTTTCTCGCGGATGCTGAACAGGCGTTGATCGTCGCTGAGATGGTGGCCGAATTCCGTCTTCGGGTCGCCCTCGGTGGTGATGACTTGGTTGACGCCGAGGAAGTGGGCGAGCTTGATCGCCTTGATGATCTCCGCCGTGCCGTAACGGTCGGGCGAGGTGGGATCCAACAGATTGGCGTGGGCGCAGACGCTGGTGAGCGTGAGCTTGAACTCGTTGACCATGTCGAGAATCGTGGCCGGATGGGAATCGAGGCTGAACGAGGCGGAAAATCCGTATTCGGTGCCGAGGGTGGCGCCGTCGTGATTGTCTGTGAGGTCCGCGTAGTCGAAGCCGAGTTCGCGGATGAGTTCGAACTGGCGCCGCATGGGCGAGAAGGGTTGAATGAGGGCGAAACAGCCGATTTTCATGGGTCTGGTGGTTGGATTCAGGGGTTGGTGGAAGCGGAGATTGGAAAAAAATCAGGGGAGCGCCATGCGTTGGGCGTCCTCCTTGGTGGCGGGCGTCGTCTCACGCCAATGGTGGTTGTTCGCGCCGCTCAACACCAGCACCCGCAGCTTGGTTTCCTCCGCTGTGGCGAGACCAAGAAACCCGGCGAGAACCATCAGGACGAGTGGGCGGCACATGGGACATGGGTTCATAAATCGGCGAGGTTCTCTCAAAACCTGGCCGAAATCTGCATGAAAACCCGCACCTGCGGAATCAAAAAGACTGCCAAAATCCAACCCTGGTAAATTTGGCAAAAATACCTGAAGTAAGGCGGACTCGGATCCGCCCTACCGGTTCGGCCGGTAGGGTCGGGCGGCCTCGCCCACTTCACCCCGGTAAGGCGGACTCGGCTCGATCCGCCGTGACTGAAAGGGTTATTAGATTTTGTCCGGGTTGCGGTTTTGATTGGTGACGGTTCTCACGGATCCATTCTCATCTCATGCGCCGGACCGGATGCGGAGTAACGGTCTCTGCTTTCCTTATTCACCGCTCCAGGCGGATTCCTCCTTGGCAGGACCTTGATTCCGCCATATGCGGGGGGCGTCAATCTTTTGCCCCGTCTCCCCATGAAACCCATCATCCGAATCGCCGCACTCGCCCCCATCGCCGCACTCGCCGTACTCGTTTGCGGTGCCACATGTTTCGCCGCCGAGGCCCTGGCCACGCGCCCGCTCTTCAACGGCAAGGATCTGAGCGGCTGGAAAGGCGAGGGATACGTCGTCGAAGACGGCGCCATTGTCTGCACCGCCCAAGGCCGCAACCTGATCACTGAGGAAACATTCGCCAATTACGTTCTCGACTTCGAGTTCCAACTCACGCCCGGAGCCAACAACGGCCTCGGCATCCACTATCCGGGCACGGGCGACGGCGCATACACCGGCATGGAAATCCAGGTTCTCGACAGCACCCATCCGAAATACAAGGATCTCAAGGACTATCAGTTTCACGGCAGCCTCTACACCTTGGCGGCCGCCAAACAGGGAGTCCTCAAGCCGGTCGGTGAGTGGAATCAGCAGCGCGTCACGGTGATGGGGCCGACCGTCAAGGTGGAACTCAACGGCCAAATCATCCTGCGCGCCAATCTCCAAGACTTGAGCGCCAGCCACCCGGAGCATCAGGGAGTCAAACGCCGCGCCGGACACATCGGCTGGCTCGGCCATGGCGACCGCGTGGCCTTCCGCAAGATCCACATCGCCGAACTTCCGCCGGTGGCCAATGACGAGGGCGTCAAGGCCGACGGGTTCACCAAGATCTTCGACGGCACCACGCTCAAGGGCTGGAAACACACGCCCGATACCACCAATTGGAAAGCCGTGCAGGGCCTCATCAAGCACAACGGCAAACCCGGCCCCGTGAGCGACCTATGGACCGAAAAGACCTACAAGGATTTCACGCTGGTCTGCGATTGGCGCTGGAGCGGCCGCGGCCCGATCAAGGCCCAGCCGGTGGTCATGCCTGACGGCTCGGAACAAGGACGGAAAGAAATCGAGGAGCTCGATAGCGGGATCTATCTTCGCGGCAACACCAAGAGCCAGGTCAATCTCTGGAATTGGAGCGTGGGTTCCGGCGAGGTTTACGGCTACCGCAAGGACGGCGCCATGTCCGCAGAAGTGAAAGCCGGGGTGACGCCGAAATCCAACGCGGACCGCCCGCAAGGCGAATGGAACCGCATCATGATCACCCTCAAGGGCGACCGGCTCACCGTCTCGCTCAACGGCAAAGTGGTGATCGAAAACGCCCAGCTCCCGGGAATTCCCGCCGAGGGACCGGTGGGCCTCCAGCATCATGGCGGTGCGATTGATTTCGCCAACCTCTGGATCAAGGAGCAGTGAGGGTGGCTACCCGCGTCGCTGCCGACGTTTTCCCCGAAGCCGGCGAGCTTTACCTGAGTTGCTCGCTCGCGGCCGCGGAAGCGCATGCGCCCTCGTCCCACGCCGATTGGTAAATCACGGCTTGGCAGACGCCCGATTCCGGGTGATGGATGCGGCGTCACGATGGACTACCGCGCTGCGATCGACTGGCTGTTTGCCACCCAGATGTTTGGGATCAAACTCGGGCTGGAAGGCGCGCACCACCTGCTCCAGGAGTTTCTGGCGTTTCCCGCCCACGGCACCCGGGTGATCCACGTTGCGGGCACCAATGGCAAGGGCAGCACCTGCGCCATGATCGAGAGCGTCGCCCGCGCCTGTGGCCGGCGCTGCGGCTTGTTCACCTCCCCGCATTTGATCGATTACCGCGAGCGCATCCAGGTTTCCGGGCGGCAAATTCCCGAGGACGCGTGCGCCGCCATGCTGACCCAACTGCGCGAGATCTGCGAGCGGATGGAAACACATCCGACGTTTTTCGAGATCTCGCTGGCACTGGCAATGCGCTGGTTCCGCGCGCGCGAGTGCGACCTCATCGTGCTCGAAACGGGGATGGGCGGCCGGCTCGATGCCACCACCGCGGTGCCCGCCGATGTTTGCGTGATCACCCCGATCGGGCTGGATCACATGCAATGGCTCGGCGACACGCTGGCGGCCATCGCCGCGGAAAAGGCCGGGATTTTTGTCACCGGCAAACCGGTGGTCTCCGCGCCACAGGAACCGGAAGCGAAATTCGTCCTGGAAAAGGCGGCGAACGAAGCGCGCTCGCCGCTGGAGTTCATCGCGGAACCCTTGTTAGGCTATCCGATCGCGCTGCTTGGCGGGCACCAGCAATGGAACGCGGCCCTTGCCGTGGCGGCCCTCCACCGCGCCGGGCTGCCGCTCAACTCCGACAGTGTGCGTTACGGCCTCGCCAAGCTTGTCTGGCCGGGGAGATTCGAGGAAATCGAGCCCGGCGTGGTGCTCGACGGCGCGCACAACCCGCACGCCGCCAAGGTGCTGGCGGACACGTGGAAAGCGCGTTTTCCCGGGGAAAAAGCCTCGCTGGTTTTCAGCGCCGTGGCCGCCAAGGACATCTCCGGTATTTTGGAAATCCTCGCGCCGCTGGCATCACGGATGTTCCTCTGTCCCGTGGACACGCCACGCGCGGTTTCCGCGGCGGAATTGGCGGGGTTCCTGCCGGCGGACGCGCCGCCGCATGAAACGTTCGCCAACGTCGAGGCCGCCATCGCCGCGGCGAAAGCCCACGGTGCGCCGGTCCTGATCGCAGGCTCGCTGTTCCTCGTCGGCGAGGCGCGGGCGCTTCTAACCCGCAAAACGTTCCAGCCGAGCTCGCAGTGACCCGCCCGCCACCCGCCTGACGCGGAGGAACGCATGGAAAGACCCAACCCGCGCCTTGAAGGCCCGGACCTGGAAAGACCCGCTTGCTAGAAAACGTTTGGCATGAACCTCCGTCCTGAAGCGCCGGCAGTCATGCGGAGGGCGACTCGCATGCCTCACTTTTCGGTTGGATCGAGCAACCCCGAAAACTTTTCCGCTCCCTGAATCTCCAGCGAGGTCCATGGCGCGTCCTCGGCAGTGAGAGCTTTCGCGAGTGGCGCTGCGGAAAGCGCGTCCGCCCCCGCATTCCGCAGTGCGGCCACCGTGCCCATCGGATCGAGGCGATTGAGTGGCAGCGCCGAGTATCCCGCGCCGATGTCCACCCCATCGCTGGTCCGCATTTCAAAATGCAGGTGCGCCGGATAGTTGTCGTTGGCCGTGCCGACGGTTCCCACCTTGCCACCCCGCGGAACGAGGGTGCCAAGCGCGACATCGATGCGGTCCAAATGCGCATACATCGAGTGGAGTGTCCGGCCGTCCGGCACGGCGTGCGCGATGACCACCAGTTTCCCCCAGCCGGGCGAGGGTTCTCCGGCATAAAGCACGAGGCCGTCCGCCGTGGCGAACACCGGATCGCCGAGGTCGGTGTTCATGCCACCGATGCCGTTGAGGTCGTCGCCGGTGTGATTGCCGCCGCGGGTTTCATTCATCTCCCAGAATTTCTGGGCGTTATAGACCAAGCCGCCGTGCTCGGTGCCCAGCGGCGGATCGAACCTCAGCGCGCGCGGGATTTGGGCGGTCTGCCAGGCCGAGAGGAAATGAACACGGAAATCCACCTCGCCCGTCTCCGGCATCCGCAGCGGCCAATCCGCATCCTGAAAGCCGACCCGCCGCACGGGAGGCGTTTTTCCCAAGTTCCAAACCACCACCCCGACAATCCCCGCCGCCACGACCAGCGTGAGAAGCAGCCTGAGATTGGACGAAGGTTGGCGCACGTCCGGAGCATGGAAACCCCCGCGGCAACAATCAAGGCCGCGGTTTTTTAACGCCTTTCCTTCTTTGACAAGCCGCCTTCGGAACGACAGATTCGCCCCGCAATCCAGCACTTTTTACCTCCTATGGCCTACGATCTCATTGTCATTGGTGGCGGCCCGGCCGGCTACGTCGCCGCCATCCGCGCCGCTCAACTCGGAAAATCCGTCGCCTGCGTCGAAGCCGACCGCGCCGGCGGCACCTGCCTCAACTGGGGCTGCATTCCGACCAAGGCCCTGCTGAAAAACGCCGAGGTCTATCAAATGCTGACGCACAAGGCCGCCGAGTTCGGTTTGAAAATCGAAGGCTTGTCCTACGATTGGTCGGCGGTGATCGGACGCTCGCGCAAGGTCTCGGACCGTCTCGCCGGCGGCATCGAGTTCCTCTTCAAGAAGAACAAAATCGATTATATCCGCGGCTTTGGCTCGATCGAAGGCACTGGCAAAGTCGGCGTCAAAGCGGCCGACGGCACATCGCAGGTTTTGGAAACGAAGGACGTCCTCATCGCCACCGGTTGCAAATCCCGCGGCCTTCCTCCCTTGCCCTTCAACGGCAGCTCGGTGATCGGCTCCAAGGAAGCCATGAACCTGCCGGTCCAGCCCAAGGAAATGATCATCATCGGCGCGGGCGCGATCGGCGTCGAGTTCGCCTACATTTACAACGCGTTCGGCACCAAGGTCACACTCGTCGAAATGCTGCCGCGCATCCTCCCGGTCGAGGACGATGAAGTGGGCGACGCCCTCGAAAAATCCCTCATCAAACAAGGCATCCGCTGCCTCACCAACACCAAAATCACCGCGATGACTGACCACGGCACGCATGTGGAAATGACCTTGGACGGGCCGAAGGAAAGCGGAGTGATCCGCGCCGAGGTCTGCCTGGTGGCCATCGGCATCCAGCCGGTGCTTCCCGGCGGCACCCAGCCCGATCTGTCAGAACGCGGTTTCATCAAGGTTGGCGATCGTTATGAAACCTCGATCCCCGGAGTGTATGCCGCGGGCGATATCACCGGCCCGCCGTGGCTCGCGCACACCGCATCGTTCGAGGCCGTGCAAGCCATCGAAGGCCTCTACGTTCCCGGCCACCAGCCGCGCAAGGTGACGAATTTCCCGGGTTGCACCTATTGCCATCCGCAAGTCGCGTCGGTCGGCATGACCGAGCGCGCGCTCAAGGAAGCCGGCATCGCATACACGGTGGGCAAGATCCCGTTTGTGGCCATTGGCAAGGCCATCGCCTCCGGCGAGCCCGAAGGCTTCGCCAAACTGCTCTACGGCAAAAAACACGGTGAACTGCTAGGCGCCCACATCATCGGCGAGAACGCCACCGAGCTCATCGCCGAGATGGGCCTGGCGCTCGACCAGGAACTCACCGCGGAGGAGATCCACGCCACCATCCACGCCCACCCGACGATGTCCGAAGTGATCCACGAGGCCACTCTCGCCGCCGGAGGTCACGCGATCCATTTCTGATCGCCAAGCCGGATCTCCCCAAACCCATCGGAGGCCTTCCGTTCTCAGGAGTGCCATCGCAGGTTCCGTCACACCTTTTCAATTCCTACGATTCATTGCAACCGGATCAGGATGTCTGAAGTTCGGCATGGCGGGCGGGGCGGAAGTGGCGGAGGATGGGCGGCGTGTTGAAGGCTCGATATGAAAACAGCGCGTTGCAGGAGCGGGAGGAGTTCCGGGAGGCGCTGGCGGATTGGTTTTCGCAACACGGCAGGGACTACCCGTGGCGGCGGACGCGGGAGCCGTATGCGATTCTGGTTTCCGAGGTGATGCTCCAACAGACGCAGATCGCGACGGTGCTGGGGAAGGGGTATTTCACGCGCTTCTTAGCGGCGTTTCCGGATCTGATGGCGTTGGCGGCGGCGGATGACGCGGCGTTGCTGAAAGCGTGGGAAGGTTTGGGGTATTACCGTCGGGCGAGGATGTTGCGGGAAATGGCGCGGGCGGTGCTGGCGGATCACGCGGGCGAATTTCCACAGGGGTTGCAGGATTTGCTCAAGCTGCCGGGAGTGGGGCCCTACACGGCGGGGGCTCTGCGGGCGTTTGCGTTCGAGCTTCCGGCGGTGCTGGTGGATGGCAACGTGGCGCGGGTCTTGTCGCGGCTGATGGATTGTGCCGATCCGGTGGATGAGACGGCGGGGAGCAAGCGGATGTGGGCATGGGCGGCCGAGTTGGCGGATCCGGAGCGGCCGCGGGCCTATCATGCCGCATTGATGGAACTCGGCCAGGTGCGGTGTCGGCCGGGGGTGCCGGATTGTTTGAAGTGCCCGGTCGCGCGGTTTTGCAAAACCCGCGTCCCGGAACGCCTGCCGGTGAAGGGCCGGAAAATCCCGATCACCGCGGTGGACGAACATGCGCTGTGGCTGCGCGATGCCAAGGGCCGCCTGCTGCTCCATCATGAGGGAGGCAAACGCCGCACCGGTTTGTGGAAACTGCCGATCCGCGAGGCGGCGGAAATCGAGCATTTGCCGGTGTTATCGCAACAGTGTTATGCGATCACCCGCTACCGTGTCACCTTGCGGGTGCATGACGGGGGGGCGTCCGGGAGCTCATTCAAACCCGCTCCCGGCGACGCTTGGCAGGAAATTCCGGAGGTGCCGGCCTTGGCAATGGCCGCGCCCTTCCGGCGGGTGGTCGAACGATTGTTGGAGGATTTCTGATTTCGAGTGTGACGAGTCGGCGCTCCTGTGCTTTATTGCGTCTGGATGGAAAATATCGGGCGCTTGATGGGAGTTTTGCTTGCGGGGTGCTTCGTCCAGGCTTGTTCGGTAGTGCCGCCGCCGGATCCGACGATCCCGGGCCCGAAAACCAAACGGATGGTGACCCAGCGGGTCAGCGCCGTGGTGGTGACCCAGCGGGAGGACTTGAGCCGATGGGTCAACCGCGGGTTTTCCGTCTCACATGCCCCGGGCGATGCGGATGGCGGCTCGGCCACGCCGATTTCCCCGGACGGGTATTTTCTAACCGCCGACCACGTGTTGTCGCGGATGGCGGGCAGGAATGTGTTTGTGCTCTATGGCGGGGGACCTCGTCTGGTGCTGGCAAAAGCGCGGGTCGTGTGGCGCTCGGAGGCGGCGGATCTGGCAATGCTGCACATTCCGGCGCAGACGCCGTATTATTACCAATGGACTTCTCCCCGGCGCTGGCTGCCCGAGGGCAGCGGCTTGATCCACGGCGGCATCGCCACCGGCATGACTTCCGAGTGGGGAAAACTCGGCACCTCGCTCGCGCCGGAAGGGGCCTTCACCGGCAGCCGGAAATTTAAAATCGATATTCCATTGGAGCCGGGTGACAGCGGCGGTCCGGTAGTCGATGCCTTCGGCGGGCTGGTGGGCATCAACTCGGCAGTGGAGTTCCTCGTGCCCATGGAAACGCGCTTTTTCGTCGATTCCGAAGCCAGCCGCCCGCACACCCGGATGATCGAATCCCTGATCCGCGTGGACCGCGAGCGAAATAGCCGCAAAACCCCCGCCGTCGAGTGAGCCCATGGACGGATTCCGGATAGTGGCGGGCAAGTGGATCGGACGGATCGGACGGATCGGGTGGCTGGCAACGGCCGGACTTCTGCTGGCTTCCTGCGCGACGTTTGACAATTCCTGGGTCCCGGGGAGCGCCGCCTCGATGGCGAAGGACCAAATCATGCTGGTGAGGCGGGAGCCGCCCTCGTTCGGGTTTCACCGGCTCGAAACGCAGTCGCGGGACCATCCCGATCTCGGTTATTTTGTCCGGAAGCAGGGACTGCCGGATTTTCTGGCGGAAACCAGCGATCAGGACCGGCGCTACTTCATTCTTTACTATCTGAAAGCGCGCCAGGCCTACGCCTGCCGGATCCGCCGATCCCCGAAACAGGTGGAAGCGGTGGAATTCGCCGGTCCCTATCCGATTACCGTCGGGGAATACCGGAGGTTGGACGGGTTCCAGGGAAATGACCGTTAGGGCACCAATTTGATTTTTCACTAAGAAGTGCGCCGGCGTGTGCGTTTCCTCCCCATTCCATGAAGTCACCCCATCTCCTGCTGCTGTTTGTCGCAAGCTCGCCCGCGCTGGCCCAGAATTTCCTCGATCCGCTCTTCGTCACCGCCACCCGCTCGGAACAATCGGCAAGCCGGGCCGCCTACTCGACGGCGTTTATCGATGCGGACTTCATCCAGGACAACACCCGCCGCACCCTGCCCGACGCCTTGGCCTACACGCCGGGCGTCCTCGTGCAGAGAACCGCCAATGGCCATGGTTCGCCCATCATCCGCGGCTTCACCGGCCGCCAGAATCTGTTACTCGTCGATGGCGTGCGGCTCAACAACTCGACCCTCCGCGGCGGCCCGGTGCAGTATTGGAACACCGTCGATCCGCTCGCCATCGATCACCTCGAACTCATCAAGAGCCAAGGATCGGTGCTCTACGGATCCGACGCCGTGGGTGGCACTCTCAACGCTTTCACCAAGTCGTCCGATTTCCAGAATCGGACTGCGGGTGAGGTCTATGTGGGAGGCTCGGCGGCGTATGAATACCGCACCAATGGCCAGGGCAGCCACATCGGGCGCTTGGAATCGGAAACCGGAGTGGGCGGGCAATTCGGTGTTTGGTTAGGCCTGTCCGCCAAGGATTTCGGCGACATTGAGGATTCCGCGCTTGGCCGCATGGAGGGGACCGGCTATCCGGAGGAGGATGTGGATTTCCGCATGGATTGGGCGGTGGCTCCCGGATCCACCGTCACCTTCGCCCATCAATATGTGAATCAGGACGATATCTCGCGCTGGCACCGCACGCTCAATAACCCGGGCTGGCAGCACGACGGCCACATCGCCGTGCCGGGCCTCTGGTCGGCTAACACATTCGATCAGGAACGCTCGCTCACCTACCTCCGCTATGGCGGTGAAAACCCGCAGGCGAACGCGTTGATCAAACGTTGGAACGCCACGGTGTCGTTTCAAAGCATCACGGACTCGGAGTTTCAAAACCGCGCTCCCGCGGAAGACAGCATCCGGGGTTCCAACATCGATCTCCAAACCACTGGCGTGGACTTGTCCCTGGAATCCGAGGCCGGGCCGGGCACCTTGGTTTATGGCTTCGATTTCTATCACGACGAGGTCGATACGTCCGGCTATCGGAACAACACCGCGGGCAGCGCTTTCAGGGAAAGCCTGCCATTGGCGGACGACTCCGATTACGATCTGTTCGGCGCGTTTGTGCAATATCTCTGGAAGCCGGTGGACGATGTGGAAATCACCGCCGGAGTGCGCTACACCCATGCCGAAGCCTCGCTCGGCCGCTTTTACAATCTGGCCGGTGTGGTCCAGCCCAGCCAATCCCAATCCTGGGATTCGGCGGTCGGCACGCTGCGCGGTCTCTATCAGCTTAATTCTTGCTGGAGTTTGTTCGGCGGAATCTCGCAGGCCTTCCGCGCTCCAAACCTCGATGACTTGACTGGAAATCTCTCGGCCAAGTCCGGTTCGGACTCGCTCGGATCAACGAACGTGGATCCCGAGGAATTTCTCACCTATGAAATCGGCACCCGCCACACCACGGACACGACCTCGGTTGATTTTTCGGTCTTTTACACCGACGTGACCGATCTGATCACCGGCGTGCCGTTGGTTTCCGGAGGTTCCACCACCATCAACACCAATGCCTCGGAGGGCTATATCTACGGCGTCGAGTTGGAGGGCGCCTGGCGTTTTCACCCGCAATGGACTCTCTCGGGCTTCGCCGCATGGCAGGACGGTCGTGTCGAGAGTCCCTTGTTCCTCGGTGGCCCGGTGGATGACAAGCCGATGTCCCGCCTGCTGCCGCTTACTGGCTCGGTGGCGCTCCGCTGGTCCGCTCCTTCCGCGCCCTGGTGGGTGGAAGGCCGCCTGCTTGCCGCCACCACCGAGGATCGCATCACCGCGGCCGATCAGGCGGCTGACAGCCAGCGGATTCCGACCCACGGCACTCCCGGCTACATCGTCGCCTCGTTGCGCGCCGGTTGGAAGGTCAATGAACACCTCGATCTCACCTGCGGGATCGAGAACGTGACGGATGAGGATTATCGCATCCACGGCTCCGGCCAAAACGAGCCTGGATTCGGTGGGATTCTCGGGGCCAAGGTCACTTGGTAAGGAATCGTGAAGCAATCGCAGGCAATCGCGCTGGTGATTTCCGAAATCTGGCGATTTGATTCTTGCAGCAGGGCGCGACGGGGGTAGTTTCTTGCGAGACTGCAGCGGTATTTCCGTCGTGGTCATCATAAAAAACCGGGGCATTTGCCCCATCAATAAAACAAATAGATACAATACAATGAAAACGAACCCTAGAATGCAGAGTGGTTACCGTGGTTTCACCCTGGTGGAACTGCTAGTCGTCATCGTCATCATCGCGGCACTCGCCGGCCTCACCGCTCCCATGGTGATCCGCCAGCGCAAGAAGGCCGACCAAACCGAAGCCGTGAACAACGCGCGCCAAATCGGAATCGCCCTGTTCGAGTTTGAAACGGAATACGGAACCTTCCCGGATGAAGAAACCGCCACTGCGGTTGCCGAGCAAACGGGGACGACCTTGGTTGCCGGAAGTTCCGCCAATGACCGATTCCGCCAGTTGATTCGCGCCGGAATCGCCCAATCGGAAAAGATGTTCTACGCGAAGTCCGCCATCAGCAAGAAGCCTGATGGACTTTTCGTGCAGGATGCCGATGCCTTGGAACCCGGTGAAGTCGGCTTCGGCATCGTTGTGGATTCCGACGGATCCGGCCTGAGCGCGGCTGGCAATCCGGCCCGCCCGATTTGTGCCACGCCGTTCACCGCGGCTCTGGACGGAAAGTTCGACTTCGACTTCTTTGACGGCAAGGCCGTCGTGCTGAAGTTGGACAACAGCGTCGAATCGCTCTCCATCGTCAAGGTCGACGGCCGAGTTCTGGTCAATGGCGAGGAACTGATTGCGAGTGGCCCGAACACGGTCTGGGGCACCAACCTGACCCCCACCTGGGCCTATCCGGAGCCCAAGTGACCGTTGACTTGAGAATCTGAAAATCACCCAGCCGGGAGCTCGTTCGCGACCTCCCGGTTTTTTTGTCGCCGGAGGTGCGATGGAAACCGTCATTCTAGCGGGCTCAGACATCCTCAGCTCGGAGGAATCACCATCAGCCGTGATGGAAGCAGGCATTTTTCCCGCAGCCACCGGCGCGCGCTGCCGCTGAAATCGATTGCCCGCCGCCCCGCTTCGCCGCATCCTCCGCCTCCGACCATGCACCAGCGTCCGCCGAAAAAATTCGTCCCCGTTCCTTTCCAATACCATCAGGAGATCGAGTTGCCGATCGACGCGCTGACCAATCTTGGCTCGGGCGTGGGACGCCTCGACGGGTGGGTGGTGTTCGTGCCCTTCGCCCTGCCGGGGGAAACGGTGAAGGCGCGTGTCTATCGAAACGACAAGAACTGCTCGCACGCCGATCTGGTGGAGGTCCTGGTGGCATCGCCGGACCGGGTGACGCCGGTTTGTCCCCTGTTTGGCGCTTGCGGCGGCTGCCAGTACCAGCATCTTGGCTATCCGAAACAACTGGAGTGGAAAACCCGCCAGGTGGGCGAGTTGATGCAACACATGGCGGGCATCGTCTTCCCGGTGAACCCGTGTTTGTCCACCGACCAGAGGTGGCATTACCGTTCGAAAATCACCCCGCACTTCGACGGACCGCGGGACGGGGAGATCGGCGCGATCGGATTTCTGGCAAACGGCCAGCGTTCTCGCTTGGTTGATGTGCCGCAGTGCGCGATCGCCATGGACGCGATCAACGCCGCGCTGCCGGAAATCCGCGGCGCAATCCGGGCGAAGGCGCACACCTTCAAGCGCGGGTCCACCGTCCTGGTCCGCGCCACCGGAGACAAGGTGGAAACCGACTTCAAGGCCATCGCCACCGAGCGGGTGGGGGACCTGACGTTCCAGTTTCTCGCAGGAGACTTTTTCCAGAACAACCCGTTCATCCTGCCCGCTTTCACCGGATACGTGGCCAAACAAGCGGCGGCCGGCGGCGCGCGCTTTCTGGTGGACGCCTATTGCGGCTCAGGCTTGTTCGCGCTGAGCCTGGCGAAACATTTCGAGCAGGTGGCGGGCGTCGAGGTTTCCGAATCCTCATGCGAGTGGGCGCGCAAAAACGCCGCGGCCAACCGCGTCTCGAACGCCGCGTTTCTGACGGCATCCGCCGAGAACATCTTCGCGGAAATCAACTTCCCCGCAGCGGAGACCGCGGTGGTGATCGATCCGCCGCGCAAGGGATGCACGCCCGAGTTCCTCGACCAACTCGTGAAATTCGCGCCCGCGCGGGTGGTCTATGTGTCCTGCGATCCCGCCACCCAAGTGCGGGATCTGAAACTGCTAGGTGCCGGCGGCTATCAGATCGCCGACGTGCAGCCGTTCGATTTATTTCCGCACACCCGCCACCTTGAGTGTGTGATGACGCTGGTGAAAAGCGTCGGCGACGCCTGATCGCGGGCATTCCGGAGCGGGTTTGGAGGCTGTGTTTTGATACTACTCCTTGCCACGGCGTCGCGTTTGCGCCTTGAATCCCTGCGAAATGAAAATCCCGCTGCTCGCCCTTGTGCTTTCCCTGCCGCTCGCCGCGCAGGACCTTCCGTCGCTCGCCGCGATGAAATCCGCCGCCGACACTTTCCTTGGCACGCTCGACGAGACCAAGCGCGGCAAGGCCTCGTTTCCCTTCGCCGGCGACGCGCGCGAAAACTTCCGCTTCACTCCGCAGACCCGCAGCGGCCTGCCACTCAAGGAAATGGATGCGGCCCAGAACGCCGCCGCGATCAAATTGCTGGAAACCGCCCTCAGCGACCAAGGCAAACTCAAGGCGATGCAAATCATGACGCTCGAGGGCGTCCTGCGCGAGCTCGAGAAGAAACCCGAGTTCCGCGATCCAGGGAAATACTACGTTTCCATCTTCGGCAAACCCGGCGACGCAACGGGTTGGGGCTGGAAATTCGAAGGCCACCATCTGGCGCTCAACTACACCGTGGTCGGCGGGAAATTCTCGGTGACCCCGTCGTTTTTCGGCGCGAATCCCGGTGTAGTCCGCGAGGGCGAACACAAGGGCCTGCGCGTCCTGAAAGCCGAGGACGAACTTGGCCACGCCCTGCTCGGCGTCCTGCTGGAGGGCGGCAGGAAGGACGTCATCTTCAGCGACAAGGCTCCCGCCGAAGTCCTAACGGCAGAGAGCCGCAAGGCCGTCGCCCCCGAAGCGGTGGGAGTGCTCGCCAGCGAAATGAGCGCCGCGCAGAAAAAGGCACTCTTCGATCTGATCTCCGAATACACCGGCCGCCACCGCAAGGACCTGGCCGAGGCCGACATGCAGAAGATCGCAAAAGCCGGCATCGACAAGATCCGCTTCGGCTGGGCTGGCGGCACCAAGCCCGGCGAGCCCTGGTATTACCGCGTCCAAGGACCCACGTTCGTGATGGAGGCCGCCAACACCCAGAACGACGCCAACCACGTCCACGCCGCGTGGCGCGACTTTGAAGGCGACTTCGGCCACGACATCCTCGCCGATCATTACCGCCAGCATCAGAAGGATCAGGGCGATCACTGAGTGATCAATCGGGAGTTCCAGAGCGCTCGCCAGGGCGGGGCGAGGCCACCCGGCCCTGCCGGTTTGCAGGGGCCCCGCAAGACGCCGTGCGCAGGATTGCCCTCATCCGGCGCTTGCCAAACCGATCCGGGTGCTTCATGGAAATCCAGTCCCCCCGCCGGGTGGTTATTTCCATGACTCTCGAGATCGCCCTCACGCTGTTGGTCATCGCCCTGACGCTCGTCGCGTTCATTCGCGAGTGGGCCGCGCCGGATGTGCTGGCACTGTCGATTCTCTGCCTGGTGGTGGCGCTCGGCCTGGTCGATCCGGGGAAAATGACCGAGGTGTTCAAAAACGAGGCGCCGCTCACCATCGCCGCGCTGTTTGTCATCGGCGGCGCACTGGAACATTCGGGGGCGGTCGATCACATCGGGAAGGTCCTGCGCGACCGGCTTTCCGGCAATACCCGCTGGGCGATCCTGGCGTTTTCCTGCGTGACGGCGTTTTTCAGCGCATGGATGAACAACACGGCGATCGTGGCTATTCTGCTGCCGGTGACCCTCGGGTTCGCCCGTTCGAAGGACATTCCGGCTTCGCGTTTGCTGATGCCGCTTTCTTACGCCTCGATTCTGGGCGGCTGCTGCACGCTGATCGGCACCTCGACCAATCTGCTGGTCAATGGTGCCCTACGCGATCTGAACGTCACACCGATGTCGATGTTCGAACTGGCGCCGCTGGGCATCCCGATGGCAATTGCCGGCATCGCGTATCTGACGATTTTCGGTCCAAAACTGATCCCCGCGCGCTCCTCAATCACCGGCAGCCTGGAGATCGATTACCGGACCACCCCGCTCTATCACCTGCTGATCGGCGGCAACTCGCCCATCGTCGGCAAGGCGCTTTCGGAAACCCCTCTGGCAAGCCGGGAGGACGGCATCCACATCATGGAAGTGCGCCGCAATGGTGCCCGCGTGATGTTGCCCTTGTCCGCGATCACGGTGCAGAAAAACGACCGCTTTCTGGTGGCGCTGCACCGCCGCCGCGGCGGGGCGGCGAAACCCGACGCGGTGTTTGCCAGCATCGGTGCGGAGGTGCTTTCCACCGTGGACGGGATTGTTTCCGAGTTGGTGGTCCGCGACGAGTCCTCGCTGATCGGCCTGACGCTCGCCGACGTGGATTTCCGCCAGCGCTATAACAGCGTGGTGCTCGCCGTACACCGCAACGGGGTGAACATCACCAGCCGCATCGCCGAGGTGCCGCTTGAAATCGGCGACACGCTGCTGGTCATCACCCCGCGCAACAACCTCGATGCGCTCGAAGCCACCCGCGATTTCGTACTGACCGATGCGCCAGATCAACCCACGCCCGAGAAGGTCCGCCATCACCGCCCGCGCCACGTGATTCTCGCGTGGTCCGCGCTCGTCGGGGTGGTGCTCACCGCCACGCTCACCGATTATTTTCACCGGATCAATCCATCGGTGCCCGCCATCCCGATCCACTATGCCGCGATGGTCGGGGCGCTGGCGCTGCTGTGGCTGCGGGTGATGACGCCGCGCGAGGCATACGCCAGCATCGACTGGCAGGTGCTGCTGATGCTTTACGGCCTGCTTGGGCTGGGCATGGCAATGCAGAACACGGGCACCGCGGTGTTCTTGGCACGCAGTCTGGTGGATCTGGTGGGAAACTTGGTGACACCGCAAAACATGCCGATCGTGATGCTGTGGCTGGTGTTTCTGCTCACGCTGCTGCTCACCGAAGTGCTGTCCAATAATGCGACCGCGGTGATGATGATCCCGATTGTGGTGACGCTGGCGGGTGAGTTGGACGTGAATTCCCGGCCCTTCATCATGGCCGTGACGGTGGCCGCTTCCACGGCCTTCGCCCTGCCGATGGGCTATCAGACGCACATGATGGTTTACGGGCCGGGCGGTTACCGCTTCACCGACTTCCTGCGCGTCGGGATCCCGTTGAATCTGATCTGCTGGGTCACCGCCTGCTCGCTGATCCCGCTGATCTGGCCGTTTTGATTTATGCCGAAACATCCACCGTCAGATCGCCGCCGAGGCGCTCGATGGCGGCGCTGAGCACGGAGGGCTCGGCGTTTTGCGCAAGCGAAATGACGCCGTGAGCCCGGAACATCGGGTGGCCGCTCATCGGCGCGCTTTCCAGGCCGGTGGTGAGCTCCTCGACGTTTCCCCCGGCGCTGGCGATGGCTGCCGACAACTCGCGGACGATGCCCGGGCGGTCGTTGCCCACCACATCCACCACCAAGGTGCGGCGGGCGGCGGGTTCCTCCACCATCTCGCGGGCGGCCTGCACGGTGAGTCCCGGGATGCCGGGAAACTGGAGTTCGTTGAGCAGCGCGTCCACGACCGTGGATGGACATTCAATCCGCACAATGCCGGCAAACTGTCCGGCCAAGCGGGCCATCCGGCTTTCGAGCCAGTTTCCGCCGTGGCGTGCCACCGTATCGGCCAGAGAACTCACAAGACCCAGGCGGTCGCCGCCAAGCACGGTCATGATCAGGTAGGATTTCATGGAGCGAGGAGAGCAGAGGGGAGGGGAATTGACAAAGGGAATCCTCACAAGCGACCGATCTCAGCAGCCCGCTTCGATGCGGCGCGGTGAATCCCTATTCCTTCCCGGGCGGCGCGGGAACAATGAGCGTCGGCACGGCGGCCTTACGGACCATGCCTTCCGCCACGCTGCCCAGCAGCAATGAGGCGATGACGCCGTGGCCGTGCGAACCCAGAACGACGAAATCCGCACCGCTTTCCTTCACGTAGTCGAGCAAGGCGTGGAGCGGGCTGCCTTCGGCAATCTGGGTGGTCGCGCTCGGCAGGTCGGGTTTCAAGGTGGCGAGCAATTCCTCCAGTTTGGTGACGGCCCTGCGTTTTGCCTCTTCCTGATAGGCGTGCAGGGCCGGGAATTCGTCGGGGGTGAAGCCGTAGGCGGTGTAGCTCGGCTCCGGCTCGACCACATGGAATAAACGCAACTGCGCTCCGAAGGCCCGTGCCAAGGCGCCGGCCATTTCCAGCACTCCAGGGGTGGCATTCGAAAAATCTACTGCGACAACAATGGTTTTCATGGGGTCTTACCGTTAGCACCGTCCGCAGGCCTTTGCAATGCCTCGATCAGCCCGCGCCTTTGAAAAGAGCGACTTTGCGCAATCGCCGTTTGGCAAAGACGGCGATTTGTTCCAAAATCCCCCCACCATGATCCGCTTCCTTCATACCCGCATCCGGGTCCGCGACCTCGACCGCTCCGTGGCCTTTTATCAGGCACTCGGCTACACGCTCCGGGATTTCAAGGACTCGCCCCAAGGCAACCGCCTCGCCTTCCTCGTCCTCCCGGGCAACGACGTCTTTCTCGAACTCTGCCACTCGCCCGACTACCCCGCCACCTGCCCCGAGGATCTGATGCACACCGCTCTCGGCGTGCCGGACATCATCGGGTATTGCGACCAGGTCGAACATGCCGGCATCGAAATCTGGCCGTCCGGTTGGCGGGACAAGTTCAGCTCCGGTGCCCGCAAGATGGCCTTCGTCACCGATCCGGACGGCTACGAGGTGGAGATTCTCGAAGACTGACGGAGTTCAGAATCCCACCAGCGCCTCGGCCACGCCACGGATGGTTTCGTCCATGGCAAACGCCCCAGCCGTGAGGGCGACCCGCGGATTGCCCGCGAAATCGTCCGGTCTCAGCTCGTCCTGCCCGGCCGCGATCACCGCCGGTTTGCCCCGCCGCATCGCGGTTTCTAACAGAGCCTCGCACGACGCCTCCCCCGCCCGCCCGACGATCACCACCCGGTCACAGGTCACTAGCAGTTTTTCCAACGCTTCCTCGCGTGCCGCCATCGCTGGCGAGACGGTGTTGAGAAACGTCACCCGCGAATCCCGATAGCGGAAGCGCAATTGTTGGAGCAGCCACTCGACCCGCTTGGGTGACAGCGTCGTTTGGGAAACTACGCCGAACGCCGGAGAGAATACCAACCGTGCGGTATCCGTTGTGTCTTCCAGGATTCTGGCTCCCCCACCTCCCCCGGCAAGGGCGAGACTTTCCGGATCCTCGTGGCGCCCGATCACCAGGCCCTGTGCCCCTTCCATGCGCAGCAAGCCCAAGGCCACCTGTGCCCGGCGGACCTGCGGCGAGGTCAAATCCTCCAGAGGATGGCCTACCTCCTCCCAATCATGCCGCAGCCGCGGCGAGATTCCCCCATACGGAATCACCAAGCGCTGAAAACGGAAAAAATCCGCCTCGTCCACGTTCTCGGCGATGCCCAGGCCCGCCAGCCGCGCGCTCACGCCGTCATCCGGCATGAAATATCCCACAACCCCGGTTTTCCGGCCTTCCGCCAATGCGATCAGCCGTGTCAGGGCCGCCCGGGCATCGGCATCCATCCCCAGGACTCTCGCGACGTGCAGCACCCCTTTCCTTTTGGCCGGCGGCATGAAGCGTCTTTCATTGAGGGTTGTTAAAGCTTTGTCTGGCAAAGTTTCACGGCGTGAGGCAGGGTGGAATCGTTGCATGGCAAGGAGCTTTGTATCACAAAGTAACCTCGGAACAAGCAGATTATTTGCTGATGCCGAGAATTTGTTCAAGCACACCGAGGTAGGCCACAAACGCCGCGCGGCCGGCGGCGGTCAGCAGGTAAAGCGTTTGCGGGCGGCCGTCGCCGGTGAGTTTTTCCCCTGCGATAAACTCGGCTTTTTCTAGGGTCCGGAGATGGGTGATGAGATTACCGTCGGACATGTCGAGCTGGGCCTTGAGGTCTTGAAACGCCCACGGTTCGCTGCGTGAGGCGAGCAGCGTCATGATGGAAAGCCGCCCTTTCTCGTGGATCGTCCGGTCCAGTTGGGAGAAGTCGATCATGCGGCGGGTTCGTCGCGGCGGCCGGTGGTGACGATCAGCGCACCATAAACCAAGTGAAATCCGCCGAAGGCGATGGCCATGAGTTGCGAACTGTTCAGGGAGCTCGTCCAAGCCGTCAGCAGGTCCACCACGCCGGTGACTGCGGCCAAACAACTGACGCCGAAAACCACGAAAGCCCAGCCGAGCCAGACCATTGATTTCGGGGCGAATTCACGGATCGCCAGCAGGGCCAGCCCGTAATGCAGAATCCAGAGACAGGCGGCCGGTCGTTCCGCGCCGCCACGCACAAACAACAAGCCGAGAAATCCCCCGGCAATCAACGAAGGCAAGGCTCCTCGCAAGGCCAGCCGCAAACCGGAGCTCCAAAACGGCCGCGGATGCGCCGACCGCATCCGCAAGATCTGAAACCCGTTGAAGGCCAGCACCAGGCCCAAGCCGCCCAACCACCAACCGGCCCAAGCCCAGCCCCGCCTTCCTTCCGAAAGCCACGCCACCGCCAGCGCCACCGCCCCCCCCAGCATCGCCGTTTCGCCAGTCAGGGCCCGGAAAATCGTCGCCCGCTCCATCATCGAGCGAATCACCCGCAATTGCTCCACCGCTTCCTCACGTGTCGTCATGCCGCATGCTTTGCCACACAAAGCCGGACCACGGCAAGCGGGAACCGCGGCGCGCGGCGGCAAACTTGCGGCCCGTGGCATTCTTGACATTCCCGGGGCCGCTTACGAACCTCGTTGCCTGCAATGCCACGGCCATGCGGTGCCAGGAAAACCCCGCAACTCCACGTTCATGAAGATCCATTCAAACCCTTGTCTGCGCGGCTTGTTGCTGGCGGCCCCTCCCAAGTCGGGAGAGGAAGCCGTGGTCCGTCTCTTGGCCGCCCTTCCCGCCGCATGGGAGGGAGAGTTCCAACGGCACGCGCCCGGCGGATTCGTCGTTTCCACCGTACGATCCGGCGGAGTGGTATCGCATGTCACGGTGAAATCCAGCCTCGGAGGCAACTTGCGACTGCGCAACCCGTGGCCCGGCGCAAGCGTGAAACCCCTGCGGAACGGCAAAGCGGCCCCCTCCATCACGAGCGAGGTTCTAACCATGTCTACTGCGGCCAACGAGGACATCCATCTCACCAGGGAATAGCCGCACCACCATGCCAAGACGTTTCCTCATCGCTCCCGACAAGTTCAAAGGCTCTCTATCCGCCCGCGAGGCGGCGGCGGCCATGGCGGAGGGAATCCGCCGGATCGATCCGGAGGCGGAGTTGGACCTCTGTCCGATCGCGGATGGCGGCGAGGGTTTCATGGAAACCTTGATCGCCACGCTCGACGGACAATGGATCACCTGCCCGGCCCTTGACGCCCTCGGACGCCCAATCGAAAGCCGCTATGTTCTGGCGGAAACACCGGAGGGCCCGCTTGCCATCCTCGAAATGGCCGAAACCGCCGGCCTCTGGCGCTTGGCACCCGGCCAGCGCAATCCGCTCCACGCCTCGACCCGCGGGACCGGCCTGCAGATTGCCCATGCCATTGCGGAACACGCTGTTTCACGCGTGATCCTCGGCATCGGCGGCAGCGCGACCAATGACGGTGGATGCGGCATGGCGGCGGCGCTTGGCGTTGCCTTTCTGGACTACAACGGCCGGAGCATCGATCCGCTCCCGGCCAATATGCCAGGCATTCGCAACATCGTTGGTGCCGCGCGTCTTGCCCTGCCGGAGATCATCGCCGCCTGCGATGTGGACAATCCGCTGCTCGGCCCGCACGGTGCCACCGCGGTCTTTTCCGCACAAAAGGGCGCCACGCCGGAGCAGCAGATTTCGTTAGAAAACGCGCTCGTCCATCTCGTCGCGGCAAGCGGCGGCGGGAATGCCGCCGCGCTTCCCGGCGCCGGTGCCGCGGGCGGCCTTGGCTTCGGATTGATGCACTTCGCCGGAGCCCGGCTGGTCCCGGGTTTCGACCTGCTGGCCGGATTGTTAGATCTGGAGCCGCGGATTCTCGCCGCCGACCTCGTGCTCACCGGTGAAGGCTCGCTTGACCATCAAAGCCTGGCGGGAAAAGGCCCGGTGGCGCTGGCCCGCCTCGCCCGCCGCTTGTCCGTGCCGGTGATCGGATTCTGTGGCCAGGCCGACCAAGTGGCTCGTGACAGCGGCGTTTTCCAATCGCTCCATGCACTTGCCGATAGCGGCCTTCCGCTCGAAACTCTGATCACCCGGGCTGGACCGCTGCTCACCGCGATGGTAGCACAGGCCCACTTCACCTGACTTATGAACCAATCCCCATTCATCACCGAAGCCGAAGCCATCAAGGAAGACTTCAAGGGCCGCACCAACTACTGGATGTGCCGCCCGGAGATCACCAACGCCAAGGACCTTCAAATCTGCCGCGCCGTCCTGCCTGCGGGCGAGGGACATGACTTCCATCACCATCCGGACTTGGAGGAGGCGATCTACGTGCTCGAAGGCGAAGTCGAACAATGGGTCGGACTGGAGAAAAGAATTTTAAAGCCCGGCGAGGTCGCACACATGGGCCCGGGAGTGGTACATGCCTCGTTCAATGCCACCAACAATGACGCCGTGATCCTTGCCATCCTCTCTCCCGCAGCAGCCACCGGCCCCTTTATGGTCGATGTCAGCGGCGAGGAACCGTGGGCGTCACTGCGGGGCGGGGCCGACTGTTCGACTGTTCGACTGTTCGACTGTTCGACTGATCGACTGATCGACTGATCGACTGATCGACTGATCGACTGATCGACTGATCGACTGATCGACTGATCGACTGATCGACTGATCGACTGATCGACTGATCGACTGATCGACTGATC
>CAMBPB010000025.1 GCA_945869465.1 Prosthecobacter debontii | reverse complement strand
CCCGCCCCACCACCCGCGAGATGCAGTGGTAGATCGCAGGTTTCGTGGTCGAATTCTGCCATGGCACAATCCATCGCCTGCGGTTGTTGCGGCTCATGCTGCTCATGGCGGGGAAGATTACCCGCCAAAACCGGAGCGGCAAGAAGATTCTGACAAAAAGCCTGACTTTTTATAAAATTGGCTTTTTTGTAAAATTTGGCATTTTGTAAAATTAGAAACGAGGGCGGGGGGCTGGAATTTCAAGATGATGGAACTAGAATTGGTGAAACCGCTTTTGCATTGCCAGTCGCGGTGGCGCTGCTTTGCTTAGCCCATGAAGTTCCACCAATTGCTCGTTCTTGCCGGTCTTGCCACGCCGGTGTTTGCCTCGCCCATCGTTTATCCGGCCGGGAGCGGTGCGGGCCAGGGGAAACACATCGTGTTCGTCGCATCCGATCATGAATACCGCAGCGAGGAAACCTGCCCGGCGCTCGCCCGGATCCTCGCGCAGTCGCACGGCTTCAAATGCACCGTGGTGTTCGGCGTGGATGCCAACGGCCACATCGAAGCGGGCGCCTCGAATTTGCCCGGCATCGAGGCGCTAAAGGAGGCCGACCTGCTGGTGATATTCGCGCGTTTCCTCAATCCCAAGGCGGAAGAAATGGCCCACCTCACCGATTACCTCGCCCGTGGCGGCCCGGTGGTGGGTCTGCGCACCTCGTCTCATGCGTTCAAAATCCCGGCCAACGCCCCGAGCGCGAAGTATTCCTTCGACTCCACGGTGGCCGGATATGAAAAGGGCTTCGGCCATCAGATTCTAGGCAATACCTGGGTGGGCCACCACGGCGTCAACCACCGCCAAGGCACGCGCATCCAGTTGATCCCGGTCCAGAAAATCCACCCGATCCTCCGCGGCGTGACGGACAACGCATTCTGCCAAGCCGGCGGCTATGTCGGCATCGCCGCCGCCGATTTCACCGTGCTCGCCAACAGCCAGCCACTCGTCTCGATGGATCCGAAGGCCGATCCGGACTCCAAAAAAGCCGCCATGCCATGCACCTGGACCCGCGAATACACCGGCGAATCCGGCAAAAAGGGCCGGGTTTTCCACAGCACCCAAGGTGCTTCGGAAGACATCCTGGATGCCTCTTACCGCCGCCTGCTCGTCAACGGCATCTTGTGGGCCGCCGGGCTGGAGGAAAAGATCACTCCCGACCTCGCCATCGCATTCATCGGTCCCTATCAGCCACGCACCTTCAACTTCGGAGGCTGCGTCAAAGGCGTGAAGCCCGCAGACCTGGCTGGCTTCGAGTCGCCCATCATGCCGAAGGGGCAGTGAATGCCTCGTCCCCTGCCGCCGCACGAACACGATGGGTTGAAGCGTCCCCGGACTGAAACCCCTCGTCAACCTCACGCCTTGGAAAGCGCTCCGCATGCATCTCGTCCTCGCCGCCTCCACCGGAGCCGCGCCTGCAACCGGTGACACGAACCCCCGGGCCTTCCATTCCCAGCCGAGCGTGGTGCTCTCGACGAAGGAAGTGGAAGTGGCCGTGACCAAACTCGGCGCGCACATGGCACCGGTGACGTTCTTCCGCGACAGCGAGGAACCGGTGCGGCCCTATTACATCAGCCCGTGGCAGGACGAGAAGCGGGTGAAAATGCCGGCACCCGTGCTCGTCACCCTGCGCGGGGACTTCTTTTGCATGCCATTCGGGGGAAACCGCGAGGAGGTCGCGGGCGAAAAACACCCGCCCCACGGCGAGATCGTGGGCGATGCGTGGAATATCGTCGGAACAAAAAAAACCGGCGAGGTGACGACGCTCACGCTCGGCATCGACACGAAGGTGCGCAAAGGCCGTGTGACGAAGGAACTGTCGCTCGTCGCCGGGCAGAACGTGGTCTATTCGCGGAATATTCTCGAGGGCTTCGCCGGGCGCGTGCCGCTCGGCCATCACGCGACGCTCGCAATGCCGGAAAAGGAAGGTGCGGTGCGCATCGCCACGAGCGCGTTCCGATTTGGCATGACCTGTCCTGCGCTCTTCAGCGATCCGAAACAACGCGAATATCAGTCGCTGCTGCCCGGAGCGAAATGGACGGATCTCACCAAGGTCCCGGTGGCGTGGAAAGACGCGCCCGATGCCGACCTCACGCGCATGCCCGGGCGCTACGGTTATGCGGACCTGATCCAGCTCGTGAATGAAGCGTGGGAGAAAACCAAGGGCCCCGCATGGACTGCCGCTACCTATCCGGATGCGGGCTACGTGTGGTTTTCACTGAAGGATGCCGCGGTTCTCAACAGCACGGTTTTCTGGATGGAATATCACGGCCGTCACGCCCACCCATGGAATGGCCGCAACAACTGTCTCGGGCTCGAAGACGTCACCGCCCTTTTCGGCGATGGCCTGGCCGCTTCCGCGAAGGAAAACGTACTCACCAGGGAAGGCGTGGAAACAGCCGTCGCGCTCAGCGCCGAGAAGCCGACCGCAGTGAACTACATCCAAGGCGTGGTGAAAATCCCCGCCGGATTCGAGAATGTGAAGACCCTCGAATTCGCACCGGGCGAAGTGACGTTCATCTCGACCACGGGCAAGCGCGTCACCGCACCAGTGCGGCATGAATTTCTGAAGACCGGGAAACTCTGATTTCAAAGGCCGAGGCGTTGAACCACCCGAATCTCAAGTCACCCACTCCCAGGATGAACCAAGGCATCGTCGGAGTGCAATACTGGACCGGCATCACCCCGGATGCAGCCATGATGCGCAAGGTGCTCGAATCCGCGATGGGTCTTTGAGCGCCGCCGCGCCGCGGTTCGCGATCCGCCCGCAATCCAGAACCAATCGTCAATTAGATTACCCCAATGAGGTGCCCAATATTCGTCGTCCGAATCCTTCCCATCGTTGTGGCCGGTGGAACCGTTTGCGCTGCCCCACTTGTCACCAAGGACGGTCCATTTGAGGGGCTCGACGGTTTGGTGGCAGAACCGCTGATGGCACCGAAGTTTCTCGACGCGCGTGTTCTGGGCGTTGGCGTGGGGACGGATGGCACGGTGTATGTCACGAAGACTGCACGTTACAACGTGGAGGAAATCAGCATTCTCAAATCGCAGTTTCTCCACGAGGTGGACATGGGATTCACCTCCGTGGCGCGCAAGAAACAATGGATTGAGGAGAATTACTCGGAGCAAATCGTCAAGTCTCAGCGGCTGGCCGATTTTAATGGCGACGGGAAGATCGGCGCGGCGGATTTGAAGGTCCGCAGCGAACAGATCCTCACCTTGCAGGACACCGATGGCGACGGAGCGTTCGATGCCTCGAGCGTATTCGCGGAGGGTTTCAACGATACCGTTACCGGCGTGGCGCACAGCGTGATGCCGCTGGGGAAGTCCGTCTATGCCACGATCATCCCGGACGTGTGGAAACTCACTGACACCAACGGCGATGGACGTGCGGACAAGAAGGAAATACTCGCCCATGGGTTCGCCAATCACATTGGCTACGGCAACCACGACCTGCACGGCTTGGTGCGGGGACTCGATGGCAAGATCTATTGGAGCATGGGTGATCGCGGAACGGATGTGATCTCGCGCGAAGGCAGGCACTTCGCCTATCCCCACACCGGCACGATCCTGCGATGCAATCCGGATGGCAGCGAATTCGAGGTTTTTGCAAGTGGCTTGCGCAATTGCCAGGCGTTCGATTTCGACGACTACGGCAACCTTTTTGCGGTCGATCACGACGCGGATTTTCAGGGGGAAAGAGAACGCCTGGTGTATCTTCCCGAAGGCTCGGATTCGGGCTGGCGCTGCTACTACCAATATCGCCGGCTGACCGGCTATTACCGATCGGCCCCCGACGGGCTTTACAGTCCGTGGCTGGACGAAACGATGTGGCTTCCTCTGCATGCGGGCCAGCCGTCCCATTTCCTGCCTCCAATCGAAAACAGTTGGAACGCCCCCGCCGCGTTTTGTTTCCAGCCGGGGACGGCACTCGGTGGAAAATACAAGGATCACTTCCTGATCGGCGGTCTTGGATCGATCCGGGCTATCAAGATGCTTCCGGATGGCGCCACGTTCAAGCGCGAGGGCGAGGACCTGCTCGTGCAAGGTCTCAATCAGCAGGTGCTGTCGTCCACGGTCGGTCCGGATGGCGAGGTCTATTTCACGCTGTGGGAGCCCCGCGGCGGATTGGCCAGTCTGTGGAGGTTGAAAGACCCGGCACCGGCAAGCGCCGATGCGATTGCGGTAAAAACGGTCCTCGCCAAGGGCCTGGCGTCCCGGAGCGTGGCGGAATGTGTCGCGTTTCTCGATCACCCGGATCGCCGGGTCAGGCTGGCCGCGCAGTTTGAACTTGTGGAGCGAGAGGAGATTCAAACGTTGCGGGCCCTCGCTCGCGACGAAAAAACGCAGCGGTTTCGGCGCTTGCACAGCTTGTGGGCGCTTGGCCAACTGAAGTATAAGGACAAGGAGTTGCTCGCCGCGCTTTGTGCCAGTGGCGACGCTGAGATCCGCGCCCAGGCCGCCCGTTGGGCCGGTGATCTTGGATTTGATCCGGACCACATCATCCCCCGGTTGCTCAGCGATTCTTCGTCCCGCGTGCAACTCTTCGCGGGCATCACCTGCGGGAAACTCAAGAGCCCCGGCGCGTTCGGCGCGCTCACGGCTTTGCTCGTTGCGGCGGATAACCAGATACCCGTGTTGCGGCATGCCGGCGTGGCCGGACTCGTCGGCGTGGCCACCGAGAACGAACTGCGCGGGATTTCCAGCCATTCTTCCGAGGCGATGCGCGTCGCGGCCGTCGTGGCGCTCCGAAAACGCGGCGCGACGCGGGCGATGATGGTGTTCCTCAACGACGCGTCCGAACTGGTGCGCAGCGACGCGGTGCGCGGGATTTATGATGATGCCGACACCGTCCGATTCACCAAACACCCCGACGCACTCGAAGCGATTGCCGCGAAGCTCGACACTCCCGCGCCGACCGCGATCGCCATCCGGGCACTTGCCGCGAACCGGCGGTTGGGAACACCACTCGCGGTGAAACGCATGGTGGCGTTTGTCGCAGACGTGAGACACAATCCCGAATTGCGTATCGCCGGTCTTGATATGCTGTCGTCTTGGTCGAAGTCCGCGACCCTCGATCCCGTCGATGGCCGCCATTTCCCTGTGCCCGCGCATGACCGCAAGATTCTCGAAGACGGATTCAGCCAGGAAACGGTCAGCGCGATAACCGCGGACCAGGACCTCACCGTTGCGAAGCGGGCCATCGGGATTTTTTCAAACATGCCGCTTACCAAAGAAAGCCGGGCGCAGGCGCTCGAACATGTGCTGGATGATAAACTCGACGAGACCGTCCGCGAAGAGTGGATGGGATGGATGCGGCGGCAGGATCCGCAACAATTCGCGAAGCTGGCGATCAAGTGCCTGTCCGCAAATTCGGCCTTGGTCCGACAGACCGCGGCAAGAGAGTTGCTCGATCTCAAGCAGGGGGTAACGGAAGTGAAAACCTACCTGCTGCAGACACTCAAGCAATCGCCAAGCCCCAGCGAGTTTCAGAACGCGATGAATCTGCTCGCAGGCGTTCCCGAGCCCGAACCCGTGATGCGCGGCCTCGTCAAAGAGTTGATCGCCGGGACCGTCGCGCGCGCGGTTCAATTGGATATCCTCGAGGCTGCCCAGCGCATGGCGAAGAACGACGAGACGTTGCGCGCGCTGTTGGACGAATATAACGCCGAGATGGCCAGACAGGGGCCATTGGCGGAATACAACGTCGCGCTTGAGGGAGGAAACGCGAGGGGAGGTCGGAACACTTTCCTCAACAATGCCGCCCTGGCGTGCTCCAAATGTCACGCGCTCAAGAACGCGGACCAACAAAGCGGACCCTCACTCGAAGGAATCGGCAAAGGGCGATCGGCGGAATACCTCCTTGAATCCCTGATCGATCCACAGGCAAAAATTGTCCCCGGCTACGGTCTGGTGACCCTCACGCTCAAAGATGGCCGCAACGTCACCGGAACCTTGATGGCGGAAACGGCCGAGCGACTCACCGTGAAGCACACCGACGGCAGCGAAAAGGCCTACGCCTTGTCCGAAATCGGCTCAAAAACCCAACCGATCGGCCCGATGCCCGACGTTAAGGCGCTCATGAACAAACGACAATTGCGCGATCTGCTGGCATATCTCTCCACGCTTTAGCCGCCCACCCTGATCTTGCACGACCTATCATATCAAGCAACGGCGGCATGATTCTTGGCCGCGTTGATGACGGGCCGGTTCCCCCTCGCATCATCGTGCGGCTGAATGCGGTTGTGCCGGGTTTTGAATCAGGCATAAGAAGCCCATGCAAATCATAAATCCTGACTCGAAAACGCAGTTGAGGTCCGCTGGTTGGCTTTTTCGGGTGGGGGCGGTAGCCGCCTTGTCCATCACCGGGCCTCTATACGGAGCGAAAGAAATGCCGGCCGTGCCGGACCTCACGCAGGGAGGATCACTCGAGGTCAAGCAGGACTGGAACCTCGGACCGACCGGATTGCGCGGAGCGATGTGGGGGTGGTCGATGGTCACCACCGAGGCCCGCCAGATCCTCGTGACCAAGGTGGACAAGGGATCTCCCGCCGCCGGCCTCGTCGAGATCGGCGACGTGATCCTCGGCGTTGGCGGCGCGAAGTTCGCCAGCGACGCCCGGGTGGCGTTCGGCAATGCCATCACCACCGCCGAAACCAAGGCGGCCGGCGGCAAGCTGCCCCTGCTGTTGTGGCGGAAAGGCAAGGAATTCTCCGTCACCGTCCCGTTGCGCGTCATGGGCAGTTACGGCGCGCAATGGCCATACGGAGGTTGCGAAAAATCCGCCAAAATCGTCGAACTGGGAGCGGCCCACCTCGCCAAAAACATCGGCCCCGGCATCCCCGACCAGATCGGCGCGCTGGCCTTGCTCGCCACCGGCGATAAAAAATTCCTGCCGCTCGTCGCCGACCTGGCGCACAAGGTCGGCCCGAAGGATTTCAAAATTGATGAATCCGACCGCGGCATGGTCGGCTGGAATTGGGGCTATCGCAATCTGTTTCTAACGGAATACTGTGTGGCCACCGGCGACAAGGACGTGCTGCCGGCGATCCAGGCCTACTCCAACGCCATCGCCCGCGGTCAGAGCGCGGTGGGCAGTTGGGGCCACGGCATGTCCTGGCCCGAAGACAACGGCGGAAAATACCACGGCCCGCTCGGCGGCTACGGTGCCATCAACCAAGCGGGACTCGTCTGCCAGTTGTCGATGATCTTGGCTGCCAAGTGCGGCGTGAAGGACCAGGAAGTGGACCAGGCCATCGTGAAGGGCACCAAGTTCTTTGAATTCTATATCAACAAGGGAACCATTCCTTACGGCGACCACAACCCCGGCAACAACCACGCCGGCAACGGCAAGAACGGCATCGCCGCCGTGATGTTCGATGTCCAGAATCATGGCGATGGCGCGGCGTTTTTCTCGCGCATGATCGTCGCCTCCTACGGCGAGCGCGAGATGGGCCACACCGGCAACTACTTCAGTTACCTATGGGGCGCGCTGGGTGCCGGCCGCGCGGGACCGGCCGCCGCCTCGGCGTTCCTCAATGAAATGCGCTGGTATTATGATCTGGCCCGCCGCTGGGACGGCAGCTTCCCTTACCAAGGTGTCGACAAGAGCGACAAATATGGCAGCTGGGACTGCACCGGCGCTTATCTATTGGCCTATCTGCTGCCGGGCGAGAAACTCTACATGACCGGCAAGGGCCGCCATAAGGAAACCGAACTCACCGGCACGGCGCTTGCCGCAACCATCGAGGCCGGCCGCGGTTTCTCGGTGCCCGAAAAAGGCCTCACTCCCTATCTGGCGAAATCCAAGGAGGCGCTCATCCAAGACCTCACCAGTTGGTCGCCGGCGGTTCGCGCGCGGGCCAGCGAGGTGCTCGCCAAAAAAGCGGACGATGCCACCGTCCAAACCGTCCTCAAGATGCTCTCCGCCGACGAAGCCAGCACCCGCTACGGCGCCTGTGTGGCGCTGGGCGACATGAAGGCCGCCCCGGCGGTGCCCGCCCTCACCGAGACGCTGAAGTCCAGTGACGTCTGGCTGCGCATCCAGGCGACCTACGCCTTGTCGGCCATCGGCGATCCAGCCCGCAAGTCCGCCGCCAAACTGCTCGATCTGGCGGTGGCGTCCGACCCCGGCGATCCGCGCGAGTTCACCCAGCGCTACATCGGTTACGCGCTGTTCTATCCGGGCGGCGCGATGGGCAAGGCCGGGATGTTCGCTAAGTCCATCAAGGACGTGGACCAGCAGAAACTCTACGCCGCTAGCGAACGCCTGCTGAAAAACGACGACGGCCGGGCCCGCGGCACGGTCACCTCGGTTTACAAACAATTGGACTTCGAACAGATCACGCCCTTGCTGCCGGCCATTTACGATTCGATCAAATACCAGGCGCCCAGCGGCGAGATGTTTGCCAGCGGCGTGCGTCTGCGCGGCCTCGATCTATTCGCCCAATACCGCATCAAGGAAGGCCTGCCGCTGTGCATCGAGGTGATGGACATCGACAAGTGGGGCAAGCACGCGCGCATCCCCGCCTGCCTTGACACCCTCGAGACCTACGGCGCGGCCGCCAAGGCCGTGCTGCCGCAACTGCGGGATCTGGAAAAACAAATCCGCGCCCACAAGGAAAAGAGCATGGCCAAACACGCCGAGCGGGTGGCCGGGATGATCACGAAGCTCGAGGCCATGCCCGACGACACCCGGCCGCTGCGCTCCCTGCCACTTCCGAAGGGTGGTTAGGGCAGGGGGCTGAAAGTCGATTCGCACCCATTCGGGTCGCACGATCCTGTGATTGTATGAATGTTGCCTGAGATGCCATCATTTTCCTTTCATTCAATGAACCCAAACCGTCCCATCCCCCGACGACCATGAACCGGCGCCAATTCCTGCGAACTCAGGGTGCTCTGCTGACCCTGCCATTCCTCCCTTCCCTCGGGGCGGCACTCACCAAGGCGACTCTTCCTTCCAAAAAGCTGGTCATGATGTATGTCCCCAATGGTCTGGTGCGCCGCTGCTTTTTCCCGGGCGAGGAGCGATCCGAGGTCCCCGGCTTTGTCGGAGGTTTCGACGCCGAAAAGCTCAAGAACCAGACGCGGATTCAGAACAACCCGGGCATCTATCCGCTGGATCTGACGTCAAGCATGCAGCCCTTGGCGGGGCTCACCAAGGATTTCACCTTGGTGACCGGCCTCGACCGCACCTACCAGGATGGTCAGGACGTCCATGCGCAGGGCGCCTCGTGTTACTTGACGAGCGTGTCGCCCGAGCAGGCGGCGGACAAGGGCATGCGCCATCCGAACGGCCGGAGCCTGGACCAGGTCATCGGCGATCACATCGGCCGGGCCACCCCTTTCAATACCCTCGAGATCAGTTGCAACGGCTTCAAGGCCGGCAAGGAGGACATCTATTTCGACAACATCTCGTGGTATGGGCCGGATCGCATCGCCCCGTCCATCAAGGATCCGCAAAAACTCTACGAACGGCTCTTCATGGCCGGCAGCTACCGGACTCACCTTGACGACGTCACCGACCTGATGCTGGCGGATGCCAAAACCCTCGCGAAGAAACTCGGGCGCGACGACCGGGAGACGCTCGCCGAATTTATGGGGATGATCCGCGAGATCGAGATCCGGATCGCCAAGATGGGGAAGCTGCTCGATGGAGCCGCAGTGCATGTCCCGAAGAACGAGATCCTGCCCCGGGGCGAATACATCAGGCTACAAATTGACTTGATGCTGCTCGCCCTGCAAATGGGGATCACGAATGTCTCCACCTTCATGGTCGGCCCCGAACGATGGGACGCCACCCTGCTTTACGAGGGGGTCTTCGACAAGCCGGTCCAACACCACACCATGACCCACAACCAGAAGGGCGACGGCTACAAGGACCTGCAGAAAATCGACATTTTCCACATGGAGCAGTATGCCTATCTGCTGGAGCGGATGAAGGCGATCAAGGAAGCGGACGGCAGCTCCCTTCTGGACAACTCCATCGTGACCTACGGCGCCGGCCTTGGCGATGGCGCCACCCACCAATACTTCGATCTGCCGCTGATCGTCGCCGGCAGGGGCCAAGGCCAGATCAAGCAGGGGCGCTTCATCCAGTGCAAGAGCGGCACGCTCAACTCCAATATGTGGCTGACTCTCGCCAAGCTGATGGGCCTGGAAATCGACCGCTACGCGGACAGCTCCGGGGTGATCTCCGAGCTCTGGACCTAAGATGCTCCGATCCATGTTCATCCGGCAGATCATTTTCGGGAGTTGCCTCCTGCTCCCCCTCCGACTTCTGGCGGAAGTGCCGGATGCCGCCGAATTCGACACCTTCATGAAGCCGTTGCTCACCGAGCATTGCGCGAAGTGCCATGGTGACAAGAAGGTGAAGGGAGACGTCAACCTCGTCGAGGTCACGACCGTGGAACAATTGCTGGCCAAGCCGGACCTGATCCACGGCATGATCGAGGTGATCGAGGCCCGCGACATGCCGCCCGAAGATGAGCCGCAACCGGAAGAACCGGATCGCGCCAAGCTGCTCGCCAGTCTCAAGACGATGCTCCGGAAGTCGGTGTCCTCCGGGGAGGTGACAGGCGCGCGGCTGCGGCGCTTGAACCGCTTCCAATACAACAACGCGATCCGGGATCTCTTCCAGATGAACCGGGACCTCTTCGCGCTTCCCGAAAAGCTGATGACGCGCCATGGGAACCACCTTTTCCCGGCAAACGGCAAAATGCCGGATCAAGTCGCGGTGACCTGTCAGTCTCTCCGGGAAACCGGCGGCCTCGCGGGAGTGCTCTCTTTTCCGAAGGACTTGCGCGCCGCGCATGGATTCGACAACCAAGCGAACCAACTGACCCTGTCACCCCTGTTGCTGGACACCTTCCTAAAGCTCAGTCTGTCCATTCTCAACAGCCCGGATTTCAACCGGCAGACGGTGGGGGTTTGGAGCCAATTCTTCGGAGAGCCAGCCGCCGGAACGGATCTGGAAAAGGAAGTCCGCACCCGCCTCGGGCACTTTCTGCCGCAGGCGTTCCGCGCCGCGATCGATCCCGAAACCCTGGATCGCTACACGGCCTACACCTTGTCCAGAATCCAACAGGGATTGTCGTTCACCGACAGCATGAAAAAGGCGGCCTCGGCGGTCCTGTCGTCCCCCCGTTTCCTCTACCGTCCCGGCAAGTCCGGCGCCGGAAAGGATCTCTTCGTGATCGCCTCCGATCTTTCCTTCTTCCTCTGGGGCAGCATCCCGGACCAGCAACTCCTGCAACTGGCCGGAAGCGGCGAACTGGCCCGGCCCGGGGTGTTCGACGAAACCGTCACCCGAATGCTCAGCGACCCGAAAATCGAGCGTTTTCTCGACGCCTTCCCCGCCCAATGGATGCAACTCGAGAACGTCCTTGCAGCCACCCCGGATCCCAAGCTCGCCAGGCTTTTCAGGCTCGACCAGGACAATCCGGCCAGTCTCCAGATGGTGCTGGAGCCTCTGCTGCTGTTCGATGCGGTGTTTGTCGAGGACCGGCCCGTCACCGAGCTCATCACCCCCGCCTTCGCTTATCAGAGCGAGTTCCTCAAGGATTGGTACACCTCCGACCTGCGCCCCCCACAGGTCGATCCCGAACCGATCGCCGCCGCAAACCTGGCCAAGGACGAGCTGCGCGAATCCCTGCAGGAAACGATCCAGACAACCCGGGCTGAGCTGGAAACGCTGGTGGCAACGGTGCGCGCGGGAATCTTGGCGCATGATCGCGCCCGTTCCGCGGACGAAGTCACCGCCTCCGGCAGCGGCACCAATCACGTTTCCGAGGAGGATCTCCTCCAGGCGATGAGCCCGGACGTGAGGAACAGCCGGGATGCCTTGCGCCGAACACTGGAGGAGTCCGAAGCCGCCCTGAAGAAGGTTCCCAAAAACCAGCTTCCGAAGAATGCCCAAGAGGACGCCGAGCGTCGCTTCGACGACGAGATGCGCAAGAAGATGCGTTCGCAGACCTTCGCGCGGGTGGCGGCTTCGGATCCGCGCTATGGGGGCGTGATCACCAATGCCGCGATGCTGAGCATGACCTCCGGTCCCACCCGGACCCACCCCATCGCACGGGGGGCCTGGGTCATCGGGGTGATCTTCAACGACCCTCCGGCCCCGCCACCGAACAATATCCCGCCGCTGAATGAGGAGGACATCAGCGCCAAGAACCTCACCATCCGCGAACAGTTCGCCCTCCACCGCGAAAACCCGGACTGCGCGGGTTGCCACGCCCGGCTCGATCCCCTCGGATTCGCCCTCGAGAATTTCGACATCACCGGGCGGTGGCGGGACAAATATGACAACGGCCGGCAAGTCGATCCCAGCGGCACCCTGATGAAACAATACGATTTCGACGGCATCGTGCGCTTCAAGCAGGTGATCCTTCAGGAGGACCGGCGATTTGCGAAGGCCTTCACGGCCCACCTCCTGAGATTCGCCCTCTCGCGGGAACTCGGTCCCGCCGATGCCCTGACAGTCGATACGATTGTCGAAAAGGCCGGGAAGGAAGGCTACAGGCTGCGGTCGCTCATCCGGGAAATCACCAGGAGCGGGAATTTCATCCATGCGAACTAGCTCCCCTCGCCGCGGGCGATCACACGAACGTGCCACTGTCTGGCTCCGCTCTTTGCTGGAATGATGCATCCAAGCAAGCGCCGGTCGCGTAGATGGGCGGTGCCAACTTGCGCTCCGGCAGCAGGGGCTGTTATCTGCTCGGCTTTCGCGAAGCCGTGCCCGAGGCACGGCGAGGGAATGCCCGATGCGAAGACCCACGAGCAGAAATTCGAAGCGATGGTGGACGACGTGAAGAAGGCGACGGTGTTGATCATCGGCTACTGAGCCTTCATTCTCCCGCCTACAAAGGACAAGCGGGTTTCTCCGCTCTACTTTTGGCGTCGGCTTCCAGTGGGTAGATCCATTGCCAGAGGGATGCTTGGGGCTTGGTTCCTGGCTGCCAAGGTGCCCCCGTGTGTTGGCTGACGGCGCAGGTGGGCAATGGTTCAAGATGTTGATTTTTTGAGCCTTATGCGTGTCCGTTGGTTCGCGGTTCCAACTTCCCATTTGGGTTTGAAATCAGATAGACGCAATGGGAGTGGAGCGCGGACCGGGCGGAGCCCAAAGATAGCGGGCGGAGCGGAGCGGCTCGGCCCTGCCGATCGCGAAGATCAGGCGGTGGCGCCGACAGCGCCGGGGATCGGACCGTCGTCTTCGGGGCGGTCGTCTTCGGCGGTTTTGGCGGCGGGTTTTTTCTTAAACTCATCGGGGACCGGCGGCGGCTTGGGAGCCGATGGCGGGTTCTTCATTGCGCCGAACTCAATGATGTCGCGAAGGTGGTTGGAATCGAGCGTCTCGAACTCCAGCAGGGCGTTGGCGATGAGTTCCACCTTGTCGCGGCCTTCGGTGAGGATGCGTTCGGCGGTTGCGTAGGCTTCGTCGATGAGGCGCTTGATTTCGGAGTCGATGACGCGGGCGGTTTCTTCCGAGTAGTTGCGCGGGCGGGCCATTTCGCGGGCGAGGAAGACCGGGCCGTCGCCTTCGCCGTATTCGACCATGCCGAGTTGATCGCTCATGCCCCATTCGCAAACCATGTGGCGGGCGAGCGAGGTGGCCTGGCGGATATCGCCGGAAGCGCCGTTGGAAACATCCTCGCTGTGGAACGCCTCGGCGATCCGGCCGCCCATGGTGACGATGAGATTGGCGAGCGCCTCTTTGCGCTGGGTCGAGTATTTATCGCCTTCCGGCAGATACATCGTGGCGCCGAGATACGGGCCGCGCGGGATGATGGTGACCTTATGCAGCGGGTTGGTGTGAGGCAGCACCATGTTGAGATAGGCGTGGCCGGCTTCGTGCCAAGCAGTGCCGGTTTTTTCCTTGTCGGACATCGCCAGGCTGCGGCGTTCGCGGCCCCAGCGGACCTTGTCGCGGGCCTCCTCCATTTCGTCGAGCGTCACGGCATTGAGTCCGCGGCGGGCGGCTAGCAACGCGGCCTCGTTGACGAGGTTGGCCAGTTCCGCGCCGGAGAAACCGGGCGTGCCGCGCGCGATCTTGGAGAGATCCACGCCGGCGGCGAGTTTGATCTTCTTGACGTGGACGCGGAGGATTTCCTCGCGGCCGTTGACGTCGGGCAGGTTGATGGTGACTTGGCGGTCGAACCGGCCGGGCCGGAGCAACGCCGGATCGAGCACGTCCGGGCGGTTGGTGGCGGCGATGATGATGACGCCTTCCTGGGTGTCGAAGCCGTCCATTTCGACCAGCAATTGGTTGAGGGTTTGCTCGCGTTCGTCGTGACCGCCGCCCATGCCGTGACCGCGGTGGCGGCCGACGGCGTCGATTTCATCGATGAAAATCAAACAGGGCGCGTGTTTTTTGCCTTGTTCGAACATGTCGCGGACGCGGGAGGCGCCGACGCCGACAAACATTTCCACGAAGTCCGAACCGGAGATTGAGAAGAACGGGACATCCGCCTCGCCGGCGATGGCGCGGGCCAGCAGGGTTTTGCCGGTGCCGGGCGCGCCGACCATGAGGACGCCCTTGGGAATCGAGCCGCCGAGTTTCTGGAATTTGCGGGGGTCGCGCAGGAAATCGACGATTTCAAACAACTCTTCCTTGGCTTCCTGGATGCCGGCGACGTCCTTGAAGGTCACCTTGTTGCGATCCATGGTGAGCAGGCGGGCCTTGCTCTTGCCGAAGGACATCGCGCCGCGGCCGGCGGATTTCATTTGCTGGCGAAACAGGAAAAACAGGATGCCGATGATGAGCAGGAACGGCAGGAAGGTGAACAACGCGTCTTTCAGATAGTCCGTGGTGCGGCTGTAACCGGCTTTGGTTTGCACGAGCGTCTTGAGGTCGTCCGCGAGGATCGGAATGGAAACCGTGACGTTGAATGGCACCGCTTCGATGGGCTTGCCGGCGGCGTCCTTGGGGGCGACGAGGTTGGTGACGATTTCGCGGGTGCCGACGATCACCGCATCCCTTGACCCGGGGGTGGTCAGAACACGCAGCGGGTTTTCCAAGTCGGTGGTTTTGATGTGGCCCGAGGCATTGGATTTGCGGAATTCTGCCAGCGAGAGGGTTTCCACATCGCCTTCGATTGGAAGCTCGGATTTGGCGTCAACCTGCTGCATGCGGATATCATCCCCGAGCATGTCACGCAGTTGATCCCCTTGGAGGTCGAGATTCACGAGCACCCGGAATGTGGTGCGTTTGATCTGTGGATCCTTCGGTGGGACCATCGGCGGTTTCTCCCAGCCGGAAATGGTGGCATCGTAGGCGCTGTCGCTGGTGACGACTTTGAGCGGGCGTTTCGGATCGTCGGTGATGATGCGTTCCTGGTCCCACGCCTGGCGGAATTGCGAATAGCTGAGGACTTTGGCGGATTTGTTCATCGCCGGGCCGAAGAATGCCAAACCGAGGATGATGGCGGCCACCCCAAGCAAGATCAGCAAACGCCAATTGAAACCCGTGGCCTCGCCTGGAGGACGGTTTGGAGTGTTTGGCGGAGGTGTGGGATTCGGTGAGTCAGACATGATTGCGTGAAAATTCCCGGATGACTGGAGGATCGGGGCGCGGTGGCCACTGCCGTCGAGGGCTCCGGGAGCAAGCGAGGATAGCCGAAGAGGGTAAAAAGCAAACCCCTTTTTGCGTGGGTCTTGCGGGCGGGCGGTGTGTCTGCCTAGAAAACCCGTGTGGAACTGCTCCCGCCCTTCAAACCCCGGCCACGCGCCACGCCCGCAAGGGCGCGTGTGCTGCGCTGGCTGCGGACCATTCCAGGCGTGGCACGGCTGCGCGCCCTGCGCCCCGGCGCGGATGCCCAGGTGGGGGTGTTGATCGATGCCTTTGCGGCCTTTGCGACCTTGGACGGCGAACTGAGTCCCTTGGAAGGGGACATGATTCTCGATATGTTGCGCAGCGCGTTTCCCGAAGTGGATCACGGCTGGCTGGGACGGCGCTTGCAACGGGCGGTGAGGAATCCCCGGCCGTTGCAGGGATTGGCAGTGGAGTTGAAGGATAGTTACGACGATTCCGGCAAGCTGGCTCTCGGGCTGCAATTGTTCACCCTGGTGGATGCGGCCGGCCGCTCGGAGCGAAATCGGGCGAGTTTCGAGGTGTTCATGCGCCGCTTGGGCCAGCCGGAATTCGGCACGGCGATCCTGCGGGAAATGCGGGCGGACGAGGAGGAGCCCACTGACGAAAAGCTGCCATTCGAACGGCTGATTTTCGGCAGGGACGGGGTGGACGTCATGCTGCCGCCGGCGGCGGTCGATCACGAATTCCGGGTGTATCGGGCGGGCGACTTGATCTTGGTGAGAAACACCGGAGCCGCGCCGCTGTGGATCCGCGGCAGGTCGGTGGAGACCGGTTCGTTCCTGCGGATGCGCGAGCGCCAGCCGCTGGTGGTGCCGGGATGGACCTTGAGTTACGAGGACCTGATGTTTTTCCTCGACGTGAAACGCACGGGCAACGCGCCCTCGATCTATCTGGAGGAAGGCGACGCCGGACTCACGGCCGAGCGCACCCGCGGCCGCCAGAGCGCGCTGCGGGTGCGTTTCGGGCTGGAGGCGGAAGTCGAGGCCTTGAGCGATACGGGGCTTCACGCGGGCAGCCGCGGACCGCTGAAAAAAGGCGAAGTGGTGCTCTGCCGGAATCACGAGCGGCTGGGCGACGAGTCCGGCTTCAGCCTTTCGATCAACGATCTCCGGCGCAAGGCCACCCAATCCGGCCGGCGCTTCCGCCTCGCGGGCGACCGCCAGGAATACCTGGTTTCGAACGACGCCTCCGCGCTGTCACAGGGCGACTTGTTGTTAGGCCCGAAGCTTTCGCCGAAAACGGTGATGTTCATTCGTTATGACGCGCAGCGTGCGGAAGGCGAACTGCAGATCCGGGAGAGCAACGGGCCGATCCTGGTGGATGGCGTGCCGGTGCGCCTGTCCGCCACTTTGAAGGATGGCTCGCTGATTCGCTTGTCCGGCAGTCAGGCGGTGCGCTGCCGATTCAGCGAGGGTTTCCTGGATGAGGAGCGCACCTTGATCGAGTTGTTGCAGGTTGAGGATTTGATTCACGATTTCGGGCCGGAATCGCGGGCGCTGGATCACCTCAACTTCGAGGTGAAACGCGGTGAGATGCTCTGCATCATCGGCCCCAGCGGCAGCGGCAAGAGCACGTTGTTAGCGGTGATGTCAGGCCAAAGGGAACCCACCCGCGGCAAGGTGAAGCTGAACGGGATTTCCCTGTATGAACGCTGCGAGCATCTGGTGCCCTTCATCGCCCATATGCCGCAGGAGGAGGCGCTCAATCCGCAGCTAACCGTACGCGAACACCTGCGCCACGCGGTGACCATCCGCCGCCCGGCGCTTTCCCTGGCGGAACACGAGCGCCGTGTGGACAGCATGCTCGCCGAGCTCGGCCTGCAATCCATCGCGCGCCGCCAGGTCGGCGCGCCCGGCGATAAAACCCTGTCGGGCGGCGAGCGCAGCCGGCTCAATCTCGGCGTGGACCTCGGCAGCCGCGCGGAGGTGTTTCTGTTTGACGAACCCATCTCCGGCCTCTCGTCGAAGGACTCGGAACACGTCGCGGAAACCCTGCGCTCACTGGCACGGGAAAAAATCGTGATCGCCTCACTGCACCGCCCGGGCGCGCCGGTGCTGCGCTTGTTCGACAAGGTGTTGCTGCTAGATAGCGGCGGCCGTCTCGCCTACTTCGGGACCCCGGCGGGAATGGTCGGTTATTTCCGCGACGCCTGCGAGGAACTTGGCATCGCCCACCCGTCCGTCACCGCCAAGTCCCCGCTCGGCGCGGACTTCGTGTTTGACGTGCTCGAGACTCCGCTCAGCGCGATTGGCGGCGGCTCCAACACCGGCGCCGCGCGGCGGTTCCCGCCGTCGTTCTGGCAGGAACGCTTCGAGAGCGCGGACCTGATGCAGGCCCTGAAAGTCAGCGGTGGCCCGATCTCGCGGCTGGCCGAGCCAAAGCAGGGCGAGCGCCTGCCGCTGCCGCCGAAACCCGCGCGGCGGATGCACGCGGTGCTCGCGGTTTTCGCCACCCATTTCCTGCGCTCGCTGCTCTCCAAACTGCGGACCCGCGGCACCATTTACAGCACCTGTCTGGAGGCCCCCCTGCTCGCCGCCTTGATCGCCAACACCCTGCGCTCGTCGCCGGAAGGAGCCTATCAATTCGCCACCGCCCTGCACATTCCGGCCTATCTGTTTCTCAGCACCACGGTGGCGATGTTCCTCGGGCTGACCAACTCGGCGACCGAAGTGCTGCGCGACCGCCCGATCCTGCGGCGCGAGCGGAACTGCCAGCCGGGCGCCGCATCCTACGTGGCCGCGAAATTCTCGGCGCTCGGCCTGGTCGCCGCGCTCCAGTGCCTCAGCTATCTGATTGTGGGAAACCACTTCCTGGAAATCGAGGGCATGCTCTATCACCACTGGCTGTGGATGACGCTCACCGCCTGGACCGGCACCGCGATGGCGCTGGTGGTTTCGTCGCTCGTCACGACCGAACGCGCCGCACTCACCTCCGTGCCGCTGCTGCTGGTTCCCCAGATGCTGCTGGCCGGAGCGCTCGTTCCCTATCGGGAAATGAACCGCGGCTTGTTTCAAAACGCCAAGGACATCCGCGAACGCGGCGGCGTGCCGGTGCCGGCCACCGTGATGCCGCTGCGTTATGCCTATGAGGCCATGGTCGTGGCCCAGGCGCTGCGCAATCCCTTCGAGGTCGAGCGCATCCGCCTCCAACGCCGGATTGACCGCGTCCGCCAACTCGAAACCCCGATGGATGCCGAGGAGGCGGACCGCTTCGAGCTCGCCAAGGAAGGACTCCGCAGGCTGCTAGCCGCCGGCGCTTCCAGCAAGGAGGAGGCCGCCGCGCTCGTCGCGCGGATCCGGCGGGTTTCCAGTTCGGGAACCCGCCTCGAGGTGGAGACTATGAAGGTCTGGCCGGAAAACGACCCCAAGGCGCGCCCGGCATCGGAGTTTTTCGTCAACGAGCGGATCGATCTGCTGGTCCGGGAGGCGGAAACGTTCCGCAACGACTACCGCAACAAGGAGCCCCGGCACGTTTTCCACGCCTTGAAAAAACCGCTGCCTTGGGCGGGAACCGCGCCGCCCCCGAACTCGAAATTCGTGGAACCCACCGGCGAGATCGAGACGCAGAAATTTGGCGCTTTCATCCTGTTCGGAATCGTCGTCGGTTGCGGCCTAGCATCCACCGTGATCATTTCCCGCCAGAACCGTCAGACTCGTTAGGCTGAACCGCGGGCACCATTGGGAATCGGAGCGGCCAAGGTTGTTGAATGCGGCGACAGCCACCGCTGCCGCAGCTGATGTGCAGCCAAGACATCGATTCGCCCGCGGCGGTGGCGAAATCCCGGCTTGAACGGGGGCGTGGCCGGGGTTTGAGTCGCGCATGAACGCCGCAGGCCAACGATCCTTGCACGACCTCGGATTTTCCGGGCTGGTCGAGGTGTTGGCGGCATCTGGAGTGATCCTGCATCATGCGAAGTCGTTGTGGCGGGCCCTCCACCGCGAAAACGCGCTCGATCTCGCAGCCCGCAATTTCCTGCCGCCCCTCAAACGCTGGATCGAACAATCCGTCGGCGAGGGCAAACCGTTTTTCCTCGATGCCCCGGAAGGGGTCGATGAAATCCACAGCAGCGACGGGCTGACGCGGAAGTTCCTGCTGCGCCTGAATGACGGGCAGGTCATCGAGACCGTGCTGATGGGTTACGACGGCCGCCACACGGTTTGCGTGAGCACCCAGGCCGGCTGCGCGATGGGTTGTGTGTTTTGCGCCACCGGGCAGATGGGGTTTGTCCGCCACCTGCGGCCGGGGGAAATCGTCGCCCAGGTGTTGCACGCCCGCCGGATTCTCCAACAGATCCAACCCGGCCGCCATCTGCGCAACCTGGTCATGATGGGCATGGGCGAACCGCTCCACAACATCGACGCCGTCATGACCGCTCTCGGCATCATTTCCGACGTGCGCGGCATCGGCATCGGCCCCTCGAAGATTTCTGTTAGCACAGTCGGCGTGGTGCCGGGCATCCAGCGCATGGCGGCGGAAAACAGCCCCTTCCGCCTGGCGGTCAGCCTGCATGGCTCGACCGAAGAGGAACGCTCCGCGCTGGTGCCCGCCAGCCGGCGCTGGCCGCTGGAAACGCTCATCGCCGCCTGCCGCGAATATGGCACCAGGACCGGCCGCCGGATCTTTTTCGAGTGGACGTTGATCGCCGGGAAAAACGATTCGCCGGAAACCGCCGCCCGCCTGGCGAAGCTGTTGGAAGGCATCGACGCCCACATCAACCTGATCCCGCTCAACCCGACCGGCGGGTTTTCCGGAATGGCCAGCGGATCCGGACAGGCATTCCAGAAAATCCTGCGGGCCGCGGGTTTCCCCTGCACTTTCCGCCAGCGCCGCGGCATCGACGTGGCCGCCGGCTGCGGCATGTTGAAAGCCGGCAAACGCGCCAAGTGCGCCTGACGCGGCTCCCACGTCACGGTCTCGGCCACCCAAGCCACTTGGAACAACGACCCGTGGGGCTGGGAAATGACCGAACCAATCGTCGATCCAGACGGTGGCACCCCGCGCACCAGCACCTGGACTTATTAGGGTCCCGGTGAGCTCACCGGCCCCGATGCCTCCGAGGAAGGCCGCGGACTGCGGTTTGACGCTTTCTCAGGCGTGGCCGTAGGAAAAGAAAAGCTCCATGCGGTTGTGGAGATCGTCGTAAAAGCGTTTCTTGATCGCTTCGAGCGCGCTGCGTTTGTCGCTCTCGGCGAGGCCGATGGTCTGCTCTTCAATCTTCATTTTCTCGGCGAAAGCTTTTTCCATTTCGATGAGCGAATCGAGGAACTCGCGGGCGGCGCGGGTGTGTTCGACGCCATCGACGAGCGCGTGTTCGAGGCGCGGGTTGCGGGTGACGGCGATTAGGTTGCCGGCGGCGAGTTGATCCATGTAACGATGATGGCTCAGGCGGAAGGCGCGGTGCTCGCTGTCGAAGATGATCTCATCGCGATCGACGAGGGTGTCGTAGGGTCCGGGTTTGGTAAAGAATTTCACGATCAGCGGAATCGTGTCCACGAGCATGAATAGAAGAGTTAGAACGAAATAAGTGTAAAGGGCGAATTGGCCGCCCTGGCTGCCGGCTTTGAAGAGCGTTTGGAGTGCCAGGGTCTGGGTGAGGATGTCCTTGCGAGGTTCGGCGCGCAGGGCGGCGAGGCGTTCCGACTCCTCGGAGCCGAGGGCGGCGAGTTCTTGCTGGACCCGCTGAAGTTCCGCGAGGCGGGTGTCGATTTGTTGTTTGATGGTCTCGCGCAAGGCATTTTGCTGGCCGACGAATTGCCCGGCCTGGTCGGATTCGACCTTTTGTTTGAGACCGGCGATGCGTTGGGCTTCGGCTTGGTTGTTCGCGGCAATGGCGGCGAGTGTTGTCTCAAACTGGGCGATGGCGGCGGCCTCGGCCTCACGGGACTGGGTTTGCAGGGTGGCTTTTTCGGCGGAGAGATGTTCCAGCAAGCCGCCGATGCGTTTGGCCTGTTCACGGCGCGGCTCCAATTGGTCCGCGCGGATCGCGCGGGCGCGCGGGCCTTCGCCTTTGAGGCCGGAACGCTGGCCGTTCAATTCACGTTCGAACTCGGTTTGCCAGAATCCCAATTCGGTCTGCAACTTGGCGAACTGGGGCGTGAGCTCCGCGGCTTGGGTTTCGATCACTGCGAGCCGGTCCCGCAATGGGGCGGTGGCCGCGGCGGTTGCGGCCTTGAGTTCGGTTTGCTGTTGGGGAGTGATGCCCGGAATGGCGCGGCCCGCATCCTCGTTGTCCTGCATCAGGAACCTTGCTTGGAAGGATTCATTCCAACGTTGGCGCTGTTCGGCGATGGTGGTTTCCAGCCCGTCGGTTTGGCTGCGAATCGTTTCCTTTTGGCCCGCGAAGCCGCTGCGGACGACTTCGATTTCCGCCGCGCGATCCTTTTCGATCACGGTGGTCACGGTATCGCGGAACAGCAGCAGCACGAGCGGGTGGGCGATGGTGATGCCCATCAGAACCGCGACGACCACCCGCAGGGAAAATTGCGAGAGTTTCCTGAAAACGGACATGTATGGCCGGTAGCCGGAGAGCAGCGCGCGGTCGATGGTGAGGATGATGAAGGCCCACACCGCGGCGACCGGATAAATCACACGGGCGTTGTCGGTGAGGGTGGAAAGGGCGTAAGCGCAGGCGATGAAGGCAAAGGCGCAGGGAACCAGGACGGTCGCACCAAAAGCCACATATTTGCGCTGCTCCCAGGTGGGGCATTGCTCGAGGGTTTCGGTGCCGGCTCCGGAGAGCCAGAAAAACGTGCGTTTGAAGAGGTGCATGGCGAAATGGCGTGGGGCAATTACGAAACTTGGAGCTCAACCCGGTATCAAGCGGGCATTACGACTCGGAAGCAGGTGGAATTTCACAATCAAATTTCGGATTTCAGCCGAATTCCCAGGGTTCCGCAACCCGCCCAGGTGTTTTGGACCCGGCGCAGGGAAAGACGCCCGGAACGCTCATCAGCGTGACTTTCACGCCGACTCTGGCCAAATCGGGCGGCTCCTCTCAAGGCCTCTCATTCCGGCGGGAGGCCTTGTTTTTCGATGAATGCCTCAAAGGAAAAGTTTGCCGGTGCCGCCCCTCGGGATCATCCTCCGCGCGATGATGAACCGCTTTTACGGGGAATTCGATATCCAACGGCTCTCCGGCGGAGACGACGGGGGCGACTACCGGACGCCCTTCCAAATCGACCGCGACCGGGTGCTGCACACGCCGACCTTCCGCCGCCTGCAAAACAAAACGCAGGTGTTCTGGAGTGGCGAATACGATTTCTATCGCACGCGTCTAACGCATTCACTGGAGGTCGCGCAAATCGGCAAGTCGATCTGCCATTGGCTGAAATCCCGGCCCGCCGGCCCGCTGGCGGAGGATTTTTTCATCGACCTGGATCTGGTCGAGGCCGTGTGCCTGTCGCATGACCTTGGACATCCGCCTTTCGGCCATGCGGGCGAACGCACGCTCAACCACCTGATGGGCGAACACGGCGGCTTCGAGGGCAACGCCCAGACACTGCGGCTTCTAACCGAACGGATTTTCTCGGCGAAACGCAGCGGCATGAACCCCACCCGCGCGTTTCTCGACGGCATTCTGAAATACAAATCACTGTGGAGCGAGCTCAAGACTTCCACCGGGAAGGCGCCCGGGCATCACTTCATCTACGATGACCAGCACGCCCATCTCGACTGGGCGATGGGCGGTCACGATTTCCCGCTAGAACTCACCCCCGGCGCGGCGCGCGACACGTTCAAGTCCATCGAATGCCAGGTGATGGATTGGGCGGACGACACCGCCTACTCGCTCAACGATCTATCCGACAGTGTGCGCGCGGGGTTTCTCAACATCGAAAAAATCGAGGGCTGGTCGGAACAACACGGACATCCCATCGGCGCCGGCACGCCGCTGGGCGACCTGATGCGCTCGATCCGGCGCCGGCGCGTGGATCCCTTTGTCGGCAAGCGCATCGGGCGCTACATCCAGTCCACCCGCTTGGAAACGGATGTGAATTTCCTCAGTGCCACGACGAACCGCTATCGTTATCGCCTCGTCATCGATGACGAGGTGAAAGCGGAGTGCGCCTTGTTCAAGCGCCTTGCGTTTGAAGTCGTGTTTCTATCGCCGCAGTTGAAACAACTCGAACACAAGGGTAGCCGGATGCTGCGCCAATTGTGGGAGGTGCTCGGCGAGCGCTACGTCACCGGCGGCGCCATCGATGGCCAGGATTTCCAGCTTCTGCCAGCCGATACCGCGGCGGAAATCCAGGCCGCTCCCGAGCAAGCGACCCGCGCGCGGCTGGTCTGCGATTTCCTCGCGGGCATGACCGACGGCTACGCCGCGCGCACCTACAAGCGCTTGTTCTCGCCGGACTTCGGCTCGATCGGCGACTTGATCGGTTAGTCAGCGGACTGGACCGGTTGGTTTGACTTAGAGGGTATTGGGCAATTTAATCGGGATGGCTGATGAAACCGCGTGGGTCCGGAAGTTGCCTATGCCCCTTACCGCGTCGCTTCGGTTTGGTTCATCAATCAGCGGGTTGATTCCTGGGAGCGGGCCAGATGAGTCGGGCCACCGCTCGCTTGGCTTGCCTTTTGCAGAAACACTGCAACGCTTTCCCCAATCCCACACACCATGCATTTCAAAACTTCCCTCATGCTCGCCGCCGCGCTTTCCGCCGTGGTCCTCATGCCGTCCTGTTCGTCCACCATTTCCGGGGGGTCCGGGCTTGCGGCCTATCACGCCTATGACCTGCCGACCAAGTTGCCATCCAACCCCAACAACGTTCGCGTCAAGGTTTCGGTCAGCAAACAACGCACTTATGTCATGGAAGGCTCGAACGTTCTGCTTGCGATGCCCGTTTCCGTCGGCGCGCCTGGCAGCTCCACACCCACCGGCAGTTTCACGCTCTTCAAAAAGGAGCACAAACACCGGGCGAACACCCACGGTTATGCCTACAACGGCAGCCAGGTGAAACAAACCTTCCTCGCCAAGCGGCCGTCCGGCTGGTCGTTCAAAGGCACGCCGATGCCTTACTGGTGCGAGTTCAAGGCCAACTACGGATTCCACACCGGCTGGATCAAGCACCATCCCTGCACCCACGGCTGCATCCGCATGCATGAAAACCTCGCGCCGAAGTTTTTCCGCCTCGTGAAGGTGGGCACCCCAGTCAGCATCGCCTATTCCCAACCGGAAGACGCCACCTACGGCAATATCCCGCTGCCTCCGGATTCGGGACCGCTTCCGGATTATGCCGGCACGATGTATTTGGGTGACGGTTACTTCAACCAGCACAAGGCTCCGAGATATCAGTAATCCGGTCGGGAAACCCCGCGGCGGATTTTTCAAAGGCCCCGCCCTCAAGGCCGGGGCCTTTTTTGATCGCATTGGTGACTAGGACATCGCCCTGATCTGGATACACACATCGGCTTGTCGTCCCAACGGGACGGCTAATAAGAGCCCGTGACGGAGTGCCGGGATGAGAGACCCTCTGGAACTGGCGCGTCCTGAAAGGACGCTTCATGCTGGCTGCGCGAAGTTTCCACTCAAGCGGCGCTGACCAGCGCCACCGCTAGAGCCGCAAGCGCCATGCCGAACACCGCGTCGATCCACGCAGCCGCCCGGTCGTAGCCCCGGCGCAACGGCCGCCATTGCAACAGGACCACCCATAGCGACCACAGCCCGACGCCCAGGCCAACGACCACGCCCCAAATGGCGTATGGCCACCAGACCGGATGGGTTCCAGCGAGAAACGGCGCGCACACCGCAGCGAGGAACAAGGCCGCCTTCGGGTTGAGCAGATTGCATAACAATCCGCGCACAAACGCCGGATGCGCGTTCTCCTTCAACGCGGCCTGGCGGATCCCTCCGGCACGCCACCCGGCAATGGCCGTACGCAACATCCCGTAAGCCAGCCATAGCAGATAGATCGCCGCCACCCACTGCAACACGCGCCGCAGCGCCGGGTACCGCTGGAACGCCACCGCCACGCCGCCCACCGCAATGGTCGAATGCACCGTCAGACCACAGGCGATCCCAAGCGCCGTTTCCACGCCCGCCTTGGAGCCGTCCCGCAGCGCGGTGCGCGTGAGCAACACCATGTCCGGCCCCGGGCTGAATTGCCCGAGCACGATCAAGCCCGCGAATACCCACAACTCGCTCATGCCGCCCATCCTGCCCACTCTTCAGCGCCGAATCAATTCTGACGATTTCCTGAATCCAAAATTCCGCGCATGGCCGGATAGTCGATCTTCGCGTTGTGTCTGCGGTCCAAAGGAATCCGTCCGCTGTGAATGACCTTCCAAATCCCGGAGAATGGAGCGCACGCAGCCGAACCGCCGGGTTCGCTCGAAGCGCAGGTTTTTGCGGCAACCCATTTAGCGCCTGACCATTGACGGGGCTCGCCAACAGGCCAACCGGGAAACCCGGATGATTCTGCTGCAAATGATTCTGTCAAAATCGCCTCGAAACCATCCCCGCTTTGCGCCATCTGCAGACACGCACGCCAAAACTCGAAGATTTTGACAAATCCCCCGCTCCCGCTAGCCTCCACCCGACCTCACGCCGCGGCATGGTCCGAATTGCCGCTCACACTGCAATTGCCGCTCACCCCGCCTATCCCACCATGAACACGCTCCGCACCTTCACCACCGGCACCGGCTCCGAAGGCTTTCTCCACTCGCTCCCCGCCCTTGCCGAACAGGGATTTTCGAATCTCTCCCGGCTGCCGGTTTCCATCCGGATTGTGCTCGAATCCCTGCTCCGCAACAACGACGGCCTCAAGGTCACGGACAAGGATGTCGAAAACCTCGCGAACTACAACGCAAAGACCCCCGGCGATTATGAAATCCCCTTCGTCGTCGCCCGCATCGTGCTTCAGGACTTCACCGGCGTGCCATTGCTGGTGGATCTCGCCGCCATGCGCTCCGCCGTTCACGGCATGGGCCGCGACGCGAAAATGATCGAGCCGCTGGTGCCCGTGGACCTCGTCGTGGACCACTCGGTGCAAGTCGATTTCTCCGGCACCGGCAACTCGCTCGAAAAAAATCTCGACCTCGAATTCCACCGCAACCGCGAGCGTTACGAGTTCCTGAAATGGGGCGAACAAGCCTTCGATACCTTCAAAGTCGTGCCGCCCGGCATCGGCATCGTCCATCAGGTGAACCTTGAATACCTCGCTAAGTGCGTGTTGGAAAAAGACGGCGTATTCTATCCGGACACGCTCGTCGGCACCGACTCCCACACCACCATGATCAACGGCCTCGGCGTCGTCGGCTGGGGCGTCGGCGGTATCGAGGCGGAGGCCGGGATGTTAGGCCAACCGGTCACTTTCCTCGTTCCGGAGGTCGTCGGCGTTTATCTAACCGGAGAACCCGCCGCCGGCGTCACCGCCACCGACCTCGTCCTGCTCGTCACCGAACTGCTCCGCAAAACCAAGGTCGTCGGCAAGTTCGTCGAGTTCTTCGGCCCCGGCGCCAAGGCGCTCTCGCTGCCGGACCGCGCCACCATCGCCAACATGGCGCCCGAATACGGCGCGACCATGGGCTTTTTTGGCATCGACGAAATCACCACCGGTTATCTGCTAGGCACCGGCCGTCCGCCCGAACTCTGCAAAACCGTCGAAAACTATTACAAGGCCCAGGGACTCTGGGGCATCCCGACGGATCGTGACGCGCTCGAATTCTCGCAGATCGTCGATATCGACCTCGCCTCCGTCAAACCCGGCGTCGCCGGTCCGAAACGCCCGCAGGACCGCATCGAGCTCGAATCACTCAAATCCAAATGGGCCTCCCTGCTCACCGGACCCGCTCCAGACGGTTATAACAAACAACCTGTTCTCGGCTCCGACGAGCCGCTCGATCTGCCGCCCTCGCTCGACAGCGTGCCGGATGAGATCCCCGGTTTCGGCCACGCCTTCGGCGCGGAGGTCGGCGTGGTCACCGAGACTAACAACGATCCCGCCTATCCGCTGTGGGAAGTCACCGTCGATAGCAAGGGCGGCGTCAAGGACACCGTCACCCATGGCTCGGTGCTCATCGCCGCCATCACGAGCTGCACCAACACCTCGAACCCAAGCGTGATGCTCGCCGCCGGCCTGCTCGCGCAAAAAGCCAATGCCAGGGGCCTGACCGTCAAGCCCTCGGTGAAAACCTCGCTTGGCCCGGGCTCGCGCGTCGTCACCGATTACCTCAACAAAACGGGCCTCCAGGCGGAACTCGACCTACTCGGCTTCCAAACCGTCGGCTACGGCTGCACCACCTGCATCGGCAACTCCGGCCCGCTCGATCCCGGCATTGAGGACGTGGTGAAATCCGCGGACATCATCGCCGCCTCGGTTCTATCGGGTAACAGAAACTTCGAGGCCCGCGTCCACCAGTCGATCAAGGCGAACTTCCTGATGTCGCCACCGCTCGTGGTGGCCTTCGCCATCGCCGGCACCGTGGATATCGACATGAACCACGAACCGCTCGGCTTCGGCTCCGACGGCCAGCCCGTCTATCTGCGCGACATCTGGCCGAGCTCCGCGGAAATCGAGGCCGCCATGAACGCCTCGCTCAAACCGGAGGTTTTCCAACGCCTCTACAGCGGTTTCGCCGACCAAAACCCGAAGTGGAACGAAATCAAATCCTCCGTGGGCAACGTCTATGATTGGGACCGCGAATCCACCTACATCCAAGAACCGCCGTTTTTCGACGGCTTCACCCCCATGCCGCGTGACATCGTGGAAATCCATGGCGCCCGCCCGCTCGGCATCTTCGGGGACTCCGTCACCACCGACCACATCTCGCCCGCCGGAGCCATCAAGAAAGACAGTCCCGCCGGCCATCACCTGCTAGATAACGGCGTCGGATTCGCCGATTTCAACTCCTATGGCTCGCGCCGCGGCAACGACCGCATCATGACCCGCGGCACCTTCGCCAACGTTCGCATCAAGAACCTGATGGTCCCCGGCACCGAGGGTGGCGTCACCCGCTATTTCGCCACCGAAAGGCCCGTCGGTGCCCAACTGCTCGACTCCACTCACGAGCTTCCCAACGGCATCGTCACCGGCCCCAACCCGGCCAACGGCGATGGCGATGGCGATGGCGATGGCGATGGCGACACCCTGCCGATCTTTGACGCCGCCACGGCCTATCGAAATGCCGGCATCCCCACCATCATCATCGGCGGCGAGGACTACGGCATGGGTTCCAGCCGCGACTGGGCCGCCAAGGGCACCAGCTTGTTAGGCGTCAGGGCCGTCATCACCAAGTCCTTCGAGCGCATCCACCGCTCCAATCTCGTCGGCATGGGCGTGCTGCCCTGCAACTTCGTCCACCATGAAGACTACGACAGGATCAAGAACCTCACCGACGCCACCTTCGATCTAACCGGTGTCTCCAACGACCTCAAGCCCGGCCAGCAGGCCACGCTCAAAGTCCACCAAACCAACGGTGAATCCTTCGACGTCCCCGTCATTGTCCGCATCGACACCCCGGTGGAAAAAGACTACTACCGCGCCGGCGGAATCCTGCCCTACGTGCTCGCGCAAATTCTGGAGTAAGGAGCCACGACACTCCTGTCGTGGAGTCAATGAAATCAAACCTATTCTACCACCCGGCTCGTCGCCTCGCCGTCGGAGAACTTCGTGCGCAGCAGATCTCCGGCTTTGAGCGCCTTGGCCGATCTCACGGCCCTGCCGTCTTCACCGAGCGTGATGGAAAACCCGCGCTGGAAGGCGGATTCCGGGCCGAGCGCGCGCAGCAGGCCGCGCAGGCGGACGAGACGTTCGTGTCGCCGCTCCATCGGATCTTTTCCGGCCCGCTCCAGACGGCGCTTCAGGTTTGATAGATTTTCAAGCCGCCGTGCGAGCACTCGCGCCGGGTGCTGCGCCCGATGCCCGGCCCGCGCCTCGTTGAGCCGAACGGACGCCTCGTCCAAAGCCGATCCAACCGCCTGCAACAGCCTGCCGCGCGCGGTGTCGAGGCGCATCATCGGTTCCCGCAACAGCTTTTCACCATCCCGTTGCAGCACGCCGCGTTTGAGTGCGTCCACGGCAGTGCGCGCCCGCATCAGGCGCTCGCGTGTCAGGCGTTCGAGCCGCCGACGGTGCTGCGCCAGCCGGGTTGACAACTCCGCGCCGTCCGCCACCGCCAGCTCCGCCGCGGCGCTGGGCGTTGGAGCGCGCAGATCCGCCACGAAATCCGCGATGGTGAAATCGATCTCATGCCCGACCGCCGAGATGATCGGAATCGGACAGCCGGCGATTGCCCGGGCGACCACTTCCTCGTTGAAGTTCCACAAGTCCTCGATCGAGCCGCCGCCGCGGCCGACGATGAGCACATCGCAGCGCGGATAACCGAATGCCTCGGGCCGCCCCATTTTTTCGATGGCCCGCGCGATTTCCAGCTCCGCGCCCCGGCCCTGCACGCGCACCGGGAAAAGCACCGGCTGCACCCACGGCGCGCGGCGTGTCAGCACGTTGAGAATGTCCTGCAAGGCCGCGCCCGAGCCGGAGGTGATGATGCCGATTCTCGTTGGAAATCCGGGAATCGCCATCTTCCGCCCGGCATCGAACAAACCCTCCGCATGCAGTTTGCGCTTCAGCGTTTCGAAGCGCGCCTGCAAGTCCCCGGTGCCCGCCCGTTCGGCCTTCTGCACGATGATCTGGAGTTGCCCCCGCGCCTCATACACGCTCGCCTCCGCAAATACGCGCACCTTCGCCCCGTCCTCAAGCGCCTCCGCGCCCGGCCGCTTGCGCGCCCCGAACATCGCGCACTGAATCTGCGCTCCCTCGTCCTTAAGGGAGAAATACCAGTGTCCGCTGCCCTGCTTTTTCAAGTTGGAAACCTCCCCTTCCACCCACAACTCTCCCACTTGCACCTCCAGCAGGTTCTTCATCCGCCGCAGAAGCTGCGTCACGGAAAGGGCCTTCTCCCCGGCGGGTTTCGGTTGGGAAAATAAATCCACGCCGCAAGCTGACCGCCGCGGGGGAATATTCGAGAGCAAAATCGCTACCCGTGCTCCAATCGGTCAGCCGCGCTGGCTTCCCCTTCCCAAACTATTGAATCCGGGTTGTGGATCCGGCCGCAGGGGAGATGGAACCGCCAAATCGCCAAGTTATGGATGAAGACGGAGTTTGCCGGGGAAGTGAAGTTTTGGCGTAAAAAAGCGGTTTTCGTTACGTTTTAGGGCGCTCATGAAGCGACGCGGATTCCTTGGAAAGTTGGCAGGCGGCACGGTGGCGGGCGCGACGGGGATTTCCGCGGGTCAGGAACAGGCCGCTGAGGCCGGGCCTCTGGTGAAGTCACCGGCTGTGATCATGGCGCCGCGGCACGACGGGGTAGAGGTGGTTTGGGCCGTCTCGCGCTTGGCAAAAGGCCGGGTGGAGTGGAAGGGCGAGAACGGCAGCTCGGGGACGGCGGCGGCCGATCGATTCGGGATGGTGCCGCAGGGCGATGCGATTTTGCGGGTGAGGATTGAGGGCTTGAAAGCGGGCGGGAAATACCAGCTCCGTGCGATTACCGAGGCGGCGGACGGCAAGGAACGGGTCGAGGGACCATGGAAGAAGTTTGGCACGCTGGACCCGCTGGGGAAGTCGACGGAATTCGTGGTGTGGAATGACACCCACCAGAACGCGGCGACGATCGAGAAGCTGCACGCATTGACCCCTATCGGGGATTTCCTGCTGTGGAACGGCGACACCTGCAACGACTGGCATCAGGAGGACTGGCTGGTGCCGACGCTGCTGCATCCGGCGGGTCAGGACGTCAGCGAAGGGCGGCCTTTGCTGTTGGTCTGGGGTAACCACGACGTCCGTGGCAAGTGGGCCTACAAGGTGCCCGAGCTGGTGGCGACGCCGGAGGGGCGGCCCTTCTATGCGTTCCGCAGCGGGCCGGTGGCGGTGATCTGCCTGCACACCGGCGAGGACAAGCCGGACGATCATCCGAGTTTCGGCGGGCGGGTTGCCTTCGAGGCGTTGCGCAAGGAGCAGGCGGAGTGGTTGAAGGAGATCATCGTGCGGCCTGAGTTCCGCGACGCTTCCTACCGGATGGTCTTCTGCCACATCCCGCTGCTCTGGACGACAGAGGAGGCAAAGGACTACGGAAAGGGCGGCTACGATTTCTTTAGTCGATCGAGCCGGGAGGCCTGGCACGACGCGCTGGTGGCGTGGAAAACGCAGGTCGTGGTGTCGGGTCACATGCACGAAACGGCATGGATTCCCGGCACGGCGGAGTTTCCCTACGCCCAGCTGGTCGGCGGTGGGCCGCAGCCGGAGCGGGCGACCTGGATCGAGGGCAAGGCGGACGGGGCGGCGCTGCGCTTCGTGATGAAGGGGCTTGACGGCAAGGTGATCGAGACGGTGGAATTCAAGCCGCTAGCCTGATCAACCCCTTTTCCCCCCCCCTCAATTCCCACCTGGAACTTGGCCTCTGGACACCCCCGGCGGACGCTATTACGCCTCAGGCCCGCTGCCGGCATAGCGACTTAACCAGATTGCTGAGAATAGGCTGCGACACCCTCTTTTTCAGGGACTTGAGATCGTTTTGCAGGTTCTCGGGCAGTGCTTGAAGCAGATGATGAAGGTTATCCATCGTTCGCCATGGCAGGCCGTGGCGCTGGTGATTCTCGGGTTGTTCCCAGCGCTATTGCTTGAGCCGATCACGGCTGCGGTGATCGATTCGCTGGGGCTGCCGTGACGGGCATTCTCTGGTTGACGTCGGTGAAGGACCTTTGATGATGCGTCCCGTCAACCGATCCAAACGCCATGCTCCAAACTGGTATCCTCAACCCGCAGGTTCTTCACCTGATCGCCCGCATCCGCCACACCAACACGCTGGTGATCGCCGACTGGGCGTTTCCATTCTGGCCTGAAATCGAAACCGTGGACCTCTCGTTGTGCAAGGGCATTCCCACCGTTCTGGATGTGTTGGATTTGCTGACGCCCGTTTTCAAGATCGGCCGCATCTGGCAGGCGGAGGAGTTTTTGGGCACCAATCCCCCGGAAGCCATCGCGCGGTTCACCAAATCCTTCGGCCACATTCCGGTGACGCGCGAAGCGCACGTGGATTTCAAGAAACGTGTGCCGCACGCCATCGGCCTGATCCGCACGGGCGATACGACCGCGTATGGCAACGTGATTCTGGAGTCGGTTTGACGAGTTGATCGAGTTGGTTCAGGCTCATGGCAAATCAAATCTAGCCCGCCGCAACCGCGGTGGGAAGTTGAAACCCCCGGATTTGTTTGCTGGTGTCCCTCACCTGATCGTCTCCCTCCGGCTTGCCGATGATTTGAATATCGTCGAATTCAGACGGGTCGAGTAATGTCAATTCGTCGCGACCGCCATCAAATCTAACTTTAGTGAGATTGCGGGCGCAAGAAGTTTCATGGAGCTTTTGGGTTTTGCCAGGGCCGGGACATGAATGTTAGATAAGCCGGCGATGGATCGCTTTGAGCACGAGTGCCCCTGCCGTGCCACCGAACAGGTCGGCGAGCCAATCCCACGGGTCGGCACCGCTGCGGCCCGGGGTGAAGGTCTGGTGCCACTCGTCGAGCCAGCCGATGAGAGCCATGGCGAGGACCGCCGCGCCGAGGATGCGTGCCCACGCCGGTTGCGCGGGCTGGAGCCGGAAATGGCATCCGGCGAACAATAAGCCGCCGCTCAGATAGTAGGAAAAGTGGAGGAGCTTGTCGAGGTGGGGTATGGACATCGGCTGCGCGGAACCCGGTAGGGACGAGCAAAACCACAGCGCCGCAAACCAGCCGAGGAATGCCGCGAACCAAATGGCGGGATGCCGGGGAAGCCGGAACATGCTCAGAGTTTGCGCATTTCGTCTTCCAGTCGCTCCGCCAGCCATTGTTTCATCATCGACTGATAGTTGAGAAAGCGGGAGCGGGCGATGCGTTTGATGCGCGACAGCATGCGCGGATCAAAGCGCAGGGTGATGGTGGTGGATTCACGGGAATCCGCCTCGTGGACCGAGGTGGCCATGAGCCGACCGTCGAGCTCGTGGTATTCCCAAAAAGCGGCTTCTTCCGCCTCGTCGGCGAACTCGGGGATGTCGTTCCAGCGGGTGATGGCTTGCATGATGGCGGTGGGTGGAGATGTCGGCGGACTTAACGGAACTCGGCGTATTTGCGGTCGTAAAACTTCCGCTCGGTGTCGGCCATTTCGCGGGCGGCGACGACACGTGTGACTTTGCCATCCGTCCAGAACGCAAAAAACAAGTAGCGGTTTGCCACGGTGCGGCCGAGCGCATAATACCGGGACGCGCCGTCGGCACGTTCGCTGTCCGGCAGAAAGCGCACGGCAAAAGGGTCTTCAAACGCCTCTTCCAACTCGCGGGGCTTGATGCTCCGGAGATCGAATTGAACGTCGATAAGGTCGAGTTCCATGGCGGGAGTCTGCGGATGAGCCGGGAAAGTGCAACAAAGACTTTGAGCGGGGAAATCGGCCGGTCGTTCGACGAGCGCACTCTCTGTTGAGGCGCCCGAAGGCGTCATTTGACCTTCTTGAGCGAGTGGGTGTCCACATCGCGGGCGAGCGTCAACAGATCCTTTTCGACGACATCGCCCTTGCCGGTGAGCTTGACCAGAACGCTGTCATCCACCGACGGAGGCGAGGGCTGCGAAATGCATTTTCATTGGGTGGAACCTTCGCCAAGCAGGCATCGCACACAGGGGAAGGTCATCAGGGGATCGGAGTCCTCAAAAACCACGCATATTCTGCGCTTTGAGCTCCGGGGGTTGACGCATGGGTTTTGGCATGCACAATCCCGCCCCGCCGGGCGGAAATAGCTGCATCGGCGCTTCCCATACACTGCCATGACCACCATTGCCATCAACGGATTCGGCCGCATCGGCCGCCTTGTCTTCCGTGCTCTCGTCGAGCAAGGCCACCTCGGAACCACCTTCAACGTTGCCGCCGTCGGAGATATCGTTCCTGCGGACAACCTCGCTTATCTGCTGAAATATGACTCCACTCAGGGCCGCTTCGCAGGCACCGTTTCCTCCAAGAAGTCCTCCCCGGATCTCGAGGAGGACGACATCATCGTCGTCAACGGCCACGACATCAAGGTCGTGAGCGCCCGCACGCCGGATGGTTTGCCGTGGAAGGAACTCGGCGTGGAAATCGTCATCGAGTCCACCGGCCTTTTCACCGAAGCGGACAAAGCCAAGGGCCACATCACCGCCGGTGCCAAAAAAGTGATCATTTCCGCACCTGCCAAGGGTGAGGACATCACGCTCGTTCAAGGCGTCAACAATCACCTCTACGATCCGGCCATCCATCACATCATCTCGAACGCAAGCTGCACCACCAATTGCCTTGCCCCGCTGGTGCATGTGCTGCTCAAGGAAGGATTCGGCATTGCCGAGGGTTTGATGACCACCGTCCACTCCTACACCGCCACGCAGAAAACCGTGGATGGCCCGTCCAAGAAAGACTGGAAGGGTGGCCGCAGCGCTGCAATCAACATCATTCCCTCCACCACCGGTGCCGCCAAGGCCGTCGCGCTGGTCTGCCCGGAAGTCGCCGGCAAACTCACCGGCATGGCGTTCCGCGTGCCGACCCCGACCGTTTCCGCTGTGGACCTCACCGTGAAGACCGTCAAGGAAACCTCGCTTGCGGAAATCAAGGCCGCGCTCAAGAATGCGTCCGAAACCTATCTCAAGGGCATTCTCGAATACACCGATGACGAAGTGGTTTCGAGTGACTTCATCCATTCGAAGGCTTCCTCGATCTTCGACGCCGGCTCATCGATCGAACTCAACTCGACGTTCTTCAAACTCATCAGTTGGTATGACAACGAGTGGGGCTATTCGAACCGCGTGATCGATTTGCTCGACGATATCGTCAAGAAGGGGATCTAACGCTGCTTCCGCAGATCATCCCGATCCACCTTTCCAAAAACGGCAGTCCCTTGCGGGGCTGCCGTTTTTTTGCCTTCAATCCACGCGCGGACATCCGCCTCAGGATGCCCTGTTTGCATGGCAGTTGGAGACTCCCTTTATCAAGCAAGCAGTTTGCGCTGCAATCCACAGCGGGGCGCGAATCACCGCTTTTTCTCGATGGCGACGAGGGTAATGTCGTCCATCTGGGGGCCTTCGCCGGTGAATTGGCGGAGCTCCTCCTGCATGCGGGCGAGCACGGCTTCGGAGCCGAGCGGGGCGGCCAGGCGGAAGCTTTCGGACATGCGCTCCATGCCAAACTCCTCGTCATGGGAATCCACCGCCTCGCGCACGCCGTCGGTATAGAGCAGGACGCAATCACCGGGGAACAAAGCGATTTCCTGATCCTTGGTGACGCGCTCGAAGACGGTGCCTTCGTCGATGCCGAGGGCGAGGCCGGGCGAGCGCAGGAGTTCGACTTTGCCTGACTCGCGGCGGAACAGCAGCGCGGGATCATGGCCGGCGCGGGCGATCACCAGCTTGCCGTTGGTTTCATCGAGGATGGCGTAGGCCATGCTGATGAACATGTCCTCGCGGATGTCCGGGAAGAGCTGGCGATTGACGGCGGCGAGCACCTCTGAGGGTGAAGTCTGGCCGCGAGCGACCGAGCGCAGGGCGCTGCGGCACATCGCCATCAAGAGTCCGGCAGGGACGCCCTTGCCGGAAACATCGGCGATGGCGATGCCGAACTTGCGGTCTCCGAGATCGAGATAATCGTAATAATCGCCGCTGATGATGCGGGCGGGCAGGTTGGTGCCGCTGATCCGAAAGCCCGCGACGACAGGGTCCGCCTGAGGCAGCAGGATTCGTTGGACTTCGCGGGCATTCTGTAGCTCGCCTTCGATGGCCCGTTTTTCATGGGCTTCGCGGTGGACCCGGGCGTTGCCAATGGCAAACGAGGATTGTTCTGCCGCCGAGCGAAATACGGCGAAATCGTTGGCGGTGAACGCTCCGTCCTGATGCCGTCTCGCGACCACGAGCACTCCGAGATCCTTGCCCGCATGACTCAGCGGCGAGAGCAACGCGGCCACGTCGTCGGTGTAACGGGTGAAGGCATCGCGAAACGACGGATGGCTTTTCACATCTGCCACATGGATCGCCTGGCCCAAGGTGAGGCAATGGCCGAGAATGCCCTCGTCCACCCCGACGCGGGACAACCGGACATGGCTCTCAAGCGCGCGCGGATCGCGCTGGGCCTTTTTGCGGATCTCCACCGGAATGCCGATGAGCGGCGGGCAATTCTCGGAGATATAGGAGGGATTCAAAAAGCCGTTTTCCGATCCGAAGAAATAGACCGCCCCGCCGCGGGCGTTCACCACCTTGTCGATGCCGTCCACGATGATGCGGGAAAGCACGGAAGCCGACGGTTCGTTTTCGATGGCCAGCCCCAAGTCGTTGAGAAAGGAAAACATACGTTGTTCCTCGCCTTCGAGTTCGCGGAAGCGCCGGCGGATGGACCGATTGCGACGGCGCTGATTGCGCAGCGCCAGCACCAGCACGATCAGAACGACGGCACCAACGCCGAGTGCAATGGTCACGGGATCCAGCATCTCGGGGGGATTCAACATTTCAGACACGGCCTTGCCTATCCCTATTTCCGATCAGCTTCACCCGCCGGCGGCTCCTTTTCCGCTAACTCGTTTTCCAAAAACGTGACGACCTGTCCAAATTCGCGGGCGTTCTTGTCGCTCACCTCGCTGAGCGTCTGATGGGCTTCCAGCACATGCCGCACCCGCTCGATCCGGTCGATTGATCCCGGGGCTTGCGGCGGTTTCAGGTGGCTCCGGATGGCTCCCAACTTTCCGCGCCAGGGAGCGGTGGCAGGATCGATTTCCATTAGAAAATCCAAGCCGAGATCTTCGAGCGACCGGCGGTTCCGGTCACCCGGTTCGGCGATTTGAAGCACTCCACCGTCTTTTGCGGAGAGGCGCGCGGCAATGCCGGCGAGCGTGCCCATGAAAGTCGAATCCATGCCGGTGCAGCCGCCGAGATCCACCACCACGAGTGTTTCGCCGTCAGCGATGCGTTCATCGCAAAACGCTTTCACCGACGTACTGTTCACGAAGGATCCTTTGCCCTCACAGCGGGTCCAACTGAATCCATCGAAGACTCCGACTAATATGAGATGATCCGCGGTCACAAGATGGGGGCCGTCGTTTGCGCGGCCCAAGGCTGGTAAGCATAAAATCGGAGCTCCCGAAGGTCAACCATCCATCTTAAAAATCCCATTTGTTGCCAAGGCGCCGGCGTTGCGGCCGGTGCGGGGCGGCGGCTAGCGCTGATAGATGGGGAGGAAGTGGTTTTTCACGGCGAGGGCGAGCATGGAAAGGCTGGCGGTGTAGACCTTGCCGCCGCCTTCGTCCTCGCCGAGGTAGGAGCCGTCGGGTTGTTGCTTGGGGAGCAGGACTTCGGGGATGACGCGTTTGGATTGTTCGGCGCATTTGCCGCCGCGCTGGTACATGCCCTGGGCGTAGTAATACATGGTGTAGAAGAAG